>NZ_JBHTCG010000006.1:0-373652 GCF_042665155.1 Sphaerisporangium rhizosphaerae
CACCGGTACCACCAGTGACCAACGTCGTCCCATCGACCGGCCACACCACCTCGGCATCCTCACCGCCCACCTGGCCGGCTTCCCCAGACGACGAGATTCCACCCTCCGGGCCAGGCGATGCCAGGTGGGTCATCCGGGACACCCACAGCCGGCCCCCGCGCACCGCCACCTCCGGCTCACCACAGGCCAGTGCCGCCGCCACCGCGTCGGTCACCTCGTCACCGCGTCGGCCCAGCGAGGCACCGGCAGGCGCCACCTCACCGGGTGCCGTCTCGGTGTCGCTTTCCAGATCGACCAACGTGATCCGGCCCGGCTCCTCCGACTGAGCGGCCCGCACCAGCCCCCACACCGCCGCCTGCGCCGGATCCGGAACCTCCCCATCGGCCACGGCCACCGCACCCCGGGTCACCACCACCAACCGGGCGTCAGCTCTCGTTTCACTGGTCAGCCACTCGCGCAAGCGGGCCAGCACCGAACCCACGCCACGGCGCAGGCGGTCCAGCGTCCCACTGTCGGCGGATCCGACCCTGGCCCACTCGGTGGCATCGATCACCAGATCCGCGCCAATGCCACCCGACGACACCGTCACGTCCATCGGGCGCCACACCACCTCGTGCAGCCACTGGTGCGCCGCAGAGCGCGAACTCGACCACTGCGCGGGCACCGGGCGGTAAGCCAGCGACGTCACCGTGGCCACCGGCCGGCCCACAGGGTCGGCGAGGTCGAGCCGAACCCCGGATTCCTCGTCCGGGCGCAGCCTGACCCGCGCCGCACGCGCCCCGTCGGCATGCAGTGACACCCCGCGCCAGGCGAACGGCAACGCCGTGTCCTGCTCGTGGCCGGGCAGCAGGTCGGTGGCGTGCAGGGCCGCGTCGAGCAGCGCTGGGTGCACGCCGAAGCCCGTTGCCTCCACCCCGTCGGCCAACGCCACTTCGACGAAGACCTCCTCGCCGCGGCGCCAGGCTCGGGTGAGGCCGCGGAAAGCGGGGCCGTAGTCGTAGCCGCGGTCGGCCATCGCCGGGTAGAGGCCCGTGATGTCGAGCGGTTCGGCACCCAGCGGTGGCCAGTCGGCGAACTCGTGTGCCGCCGCCGAGCCGGGAGCCGGGACGGGGGAGAGGATGCCGGTGGCGTGCCGTAGCCAGACACCGTCTTCGCCGATGGAGTGGATCTCCACGGGCCGCCGCCCGTCCACGGCGGATCGGCCGGCGACCACCCGGATCGTCACCTGACCCCGGCTCGGTAGCTCCAGCGGGGCGTGCAGGGTGAGTTCGTCGATGGTGGGGCAGCCGACCTGGTCTCCGGCGCGCAGGGCCAGTTCCACGAAGGCGGTGCCGGGCAGGATCGGGGTGGCGTTGATGGCGTGGTCCGCCAGCCAGGACTGAGCGGTGAGCGACAGCCGGCCGGTCAGGATGGCGCCGCCGTCGGGCTGCTCCACCACCGCACCAAGGATCGAGTGGTCGGCGGCACGCAGACCGAGCGCGGCCGGGTCACCGGCCGGAGCCGCCTGCAGCCAGTAACGGCGATGCTGGAAGGGGTAGGTGGGCAGATCCAGGTCACCAATACGGGCCCCGGCCGGTCCGGTCGTTCCGGCTCCGGTGGTCCAGGATGGCCAGGCGGTCCAGTCCACGCCGGTGCCGCAGGTCCATGCCTGGCCCAATCCGGCGACCAGTTGCGCGGTCTCGTCCCGGTCGCGGCGCAGCAACGCCACCACCGAGGCAGGCTCCGCGTCTTTACCGGCACCGCCGGCACCGTGGACCTGGGCGTGGTCGCCGTCTCCACCACCGGTTCCGTCGAGGTGCCGATCACCGGCGTTGTCGTGGTGGGCGAGGGTCTGCTCGATCATGGGCGCCAGCTGGGCGTCCGGGCCCGCCTCGATGAAACAGCCGACCCCCTGCCCGCGCAGCGTGGTGACCACATCGGCGAACCGCACCGGCCGGTGCACATGCTCCACCCAGTACCCCGGCTCGGTGATCTGCGACCCGGCCGGCCGCCCACTCACCCCCGACACCAGCGCCACAGTCGGCGAATGGAACACCAACGACGCCGCCACCGCGGCGAACTCCTCCAGCATCGGCTCCATCAACGGCGAATGAAACGCATGCGACACCCGCAACCGCCGGGTCCGATACCCCTGCTGCCGCGCCCATTCCACGACCTGCTCCACCTGATCGGCGGCGCCGGAGACCACCACCGAACCCGGCGCGTTCACCGCCGCCACCGCCACCCGGCCGTAATCGGCCAGCACCGGGGCAAGAACAGTTTCACCGCAGCCGATCGCCGCCATCGCCCCACCGGCCGGCAACGCCTGCATCAACCGGCCACGAGCGGCCACCAACCGGCACGCGTCCGCCAACTCCAACACCCCGGCCACATGCGCCGCGGTGATCTCCCCCAGCGAATGCCCGGCCACAAAGTCAGGCCGCACCCCGAACGACTCCAACAACCGGAACAACGCCGTCTCCACCGCGAACAACCCAGCCTGGGCGAACACCGTCTGATCCAGCACCCCACCAGCAACAGACCCGCCAGACTCGCCGGTCTCACCGGTCCGGCCGAGGATGATCTCGCGTAGGTCCAGCCCGTCGGCCAGGCCGGTCACCACCCCGGCAGCGTCGATGGCGGTGAGTTCGTCCTCCAGCAACGCACACGCCTCATCGAAGGCGCGGGCGAACACCGGGAAGGCCGCATACAACTCCCGGCCCATCCCGACCCGCTGAGCACCCTGACCGGAGAACACCACCGCAACCCGGCCCGACCGCACCCGACCCACCACCGCAGCCGAACCCAGAACCCCGCCAGCCAACCCACCGGCCGTCAACCCACCGGCGGCCAACGTCCGCAGTCCGGCCAGCAGACCCTCCCGGTCCGCCGCCGGCAGCACCGCCCGGTAATCCAGGGCGGCCCGGCGCGCCAGCGCGGCGGCCACCTCCACCGGACCAGCCGCCTCATGCCCGGCGACGAACTCCGCCAGCCGACCGGCCTGCGCCCGCAACGCCGCCTCGCTCTTGGCCGACACCACCACCGGCACCGGTATCGGCGCGGCGGCGTGGTCGCCCTCGAGTGCGGTGGCCGTGATGCCGTCCCGCTCCGCCGACTCCGCCCCGGCCCACGCTTCCTCGCCGGCGGGCACGACCGTTCCGCCGCCGGCCACCGACGGCTCCTCGACAGGCGGCTCTTCCACGATCACGTGCGCGTTGGTGCCGGAGATGCCGAACGACGACACCCCGGCTCGGCGCGGCCGGCCCTCGACCCGCGGCCACGGCCGGGCCTCGGTCAGCAGCTCCACCGCTCCACCGGACCAGTCCACCTTCGATGAGGGCGCGTCCACGTGCAGCGTCTTGGGCAGCAGCTCGTGCCGCATCGCCAGGACCATCTTGATCACACTGGCGATGCCGCCGGCCGCCTGGGTGTGACCCAGGTTCGACTTGGCCGAGCCCAGCCACAGCGGCGACCGCCGGTCCTGGCCGTAGGTGGCCAGCAGCGCGTGCGCCTCGATCGGGTCCCCCAGCGCGGTGCCGGTGCCGTGCGCGTCGACCGCGTCCACATCCGCGGGCTCCAGCCGGGCGGCCGCCAGTGCGTCCTGGATGAGCCGGCGCTGCGCGGGACCGCTCGGCGCGGTCAGCCCGTTGGACCTGCCGTCCTGGTTGATCGCGGTGCCGCGCACCACGGCCAGCACCCGGTGCCCGTGGCGGCGGGCCTCGGAAAGCCGCTCCAGGACCAGCACCCCGACACCCTCGGAGAACGCGGTGCCGTCCGCGGCGTCGGCGAACGCCTTCACCCGGCCGTCCGGGGCCAGCCCCCGCTGCCGGCTGAAGGCGGTGAACATGCCCGGGCTGCCCATGACCGTCACCCCGCCGACCAAGGCCAGGGAGGACTCGCCGGAGCGTAGCGAGGCGCAGGCCAGGTGCAGCGAGACGATCGCGCCGGAGCACGCGGTGTCCACCGTGATCGCCGGCCCGCACAGGCCGAGCAGGTAGGCGAGCCGGCCGGAGATCACACTGGGCGCGTTGCCGGTCATCAGGTAGCCGTCCAGGCCCTCCGGCGCCTGGTGCACGCGCACGCCGTACTCATGTACCTCGGCGCCGAAGAACGAGCCGACGGGCCGGTCGCGCAGCGACGTCGGGTCGATTCCCGCGTGCTCCAGCGCGGCCCAGCAGGTCTCCAGGACCACCCGCTGCTGCGGGTCCATGGCCAGCGCCTCGCGCGGGTTGATGCCGAAGAAGTCCGCGTCGAACCCGGTCGCGTCGGGCAGAAAGCCGCCCTGATGCACGTAGCTCTTCCCCGGGGCGTCGGGGTCCGGGTCGAACAGGTTCTCCAGATCCCAGCCGCGGTCGGTGGGAAAGTCGCCGAGCACCTCGCGCTCCTCGGCGAAGATCCGCCACAGTCCCTCGGCGGAGTCGACGCCGCCGGGGAACCGGCACCCGATGCCGACGAGGACGACCGGGTCGGCGTCGGCGTCGGGCGTGACGTCCAGGACGTCCGCGCGGCCCGTGGCGGGCTCCGGCACGGGCAGACCGAGTACGGCGGCGCGGACGTAGTCGGCGACCAGCTCGGGCGTGGGGTAGTCGAAGGCCAGGGTCATCGGCAGCGTCACGCCGGTGGCGGTGACCAGCCGGTCGTGCAGGTCCACCGCGGCCAGGGAGTCGAGGCCGAGTTCGCGGAACGGCCGGTTGGAGGTCACCTCGGCCAGCTCGCCGCCCTCCACTCCGCGCAGCGCCTCCCTGGTCTCCCGGTGCACCAGTTCCAGGAGCACCCGGCGCTGCTCCGCGGCGGGCAGCTCGTCGAGGCCGTCGAGCTCGGCCTCGGAAGGGCCGCCGTGGTCTCCTGGGGTTGCCATCATGCGCTCCGGGGGTCGGGGTTTCGCGGCGGGTCGTAGACGCGTTGGCGTTGCAGCCGGGAGACGGAGACGATCTCGTCTCCGCGGATCACCACTTCGGTGGGCGCGGGGCGGCCGAGGAACAGCGACAGGCTGGCGGTGAGGCCGTAGGCGCCCGCGTGCGGGATGGTCACCAGATCGCCGGGGGCCGGGTCGGGCAGTTCGACCTCGCGGGCGAGCAGGTCGCCGGGTGTGCACAAGGGCCCGGCCAGCGCGGCCCGGCGGCCGGGCACGGCGTCGTGCGTCGTGCCGCCGTTCGGTGACGCGGGCTTGACCTGGACCGGGAGCAGCCGGCCGAGCCCGGACATGCCGCCGAACGCGTTGATCCCCGCGTCCAGGATGACGAAGGTGCGGCCCCGGCTCTCCTTGACGTTGACCACGCTGCAGTGCAGCTCGCCGCAGTCGGACACCAGGTACCGGCCGGACTCACAAGCGATGCCCGGCCGGCCGTCCCGCCACTGCGGCAGGTACTTGTCCAGCGCCTCTTCCAGGCCTTTGCGCAGGTTCGGGTAGGCGGACCGCGTACCGGGCACGCCGTACGGCGCGGAGAACCCGCCGCCGAGGTCCACCAGCTCGAGTGGTTCGCCCAGGATGCGCTGCACCTCCGCGGCGACAGTCACGGTGTGCTGGAACTCGCCGAGCAGGCTGTCCTCCTCCGCGGCGTTGCTGAGCGGGAAGAAGTGGGCGCCGATGATCCGGGTGCCCGCGACCGCGCGCATCGCGGCCACCTGCGCGGGCAGCTCCTCCATGTCGTTGCCGAACTGGGAGGGGGTGCCGGTCATCCGGATGCTGGTGGCGGCGGCCGCGGTGGCGCTGTTCACGCGCAGCAGGCATTTGGCGACGGTGCCCTGCGCGGTCGCCGCGGCGCCGACGTGTTGCAGGTCGGTGAGCGACTCCACGGAGAACAGCCGCACGCCGGCGGCGAGCGCTTCGGCCAGTTCCCCGGCGGTCTTGCCGGGCCCGGTGTACAGGCAGTCCGCGCCGGTGAACCCGGCGGCCAGCGCGGCGGCCAGCTCCCCGGTGGAGCTGATCTCCGCACGGCAGCCGCCGCCCGCGGCCGTACGCAGCGCGCCGGCGACGTCCGGGTGGGGGTTGGCCTTGAGCGCGTAGTAGATCGTCGTGCCTTCCGGCATGAACTCGGCCAGGTCCCGGTGCGCCGCGGTGACCCGGTCCAGGTCGTACACGTAGAGCGGGGATCCGAAGCGGCGGACCAGTTCCTCACGGGTGATCTTCGGAGGCGTGCGGAGGGGCTCCGCCTGCCGGGCCGCGTCCGTGGGCACCGAGTCCGCGAGCGGCTCCCGGGGACGGGGCGCGGCGGGACGTGCTTCCCGTGCGTGCATGTCGCGCAGCCGGTCGCGGGCGTACTTGCCGTGCGCGGACCGCGGGATCTCCGGGATCACCCGGCAGATCGCGGGCACCTTGGCGGGCTCCAGCCGGGCGGCCAGTTCGCGGAGGACGGCGTGGGGTTCCAGCTCCGCCCCGTCGGCGGCCTCGACGAAGATCGCGAGATCGTGCTCACCGTCCGGGGGCAGCGCGGCGGCCGCCCGGACCCCGGCGATGTCGAGCGCCGCCGCCTCGATCTCCACGGTGCTCATGCGGATGCCCTTGCGTTTGAACATGTCGTCCCGGCGTCCGTCGAAGTAGAGGTATCCGTCCTCGTCGAGGTGGCCGTAGTCACCGGTGTGCAGGCGCTTCTCCCCGGTTTCCGGGTCGAGGCGGAACGTCTTCGCGGTCACCTCGGGGTTGCGCCAGTACCCCGGCATCACGTGCGGGCCGGTCACCACGATCTCCCCGGTGGTCCCGGTGGGCACCGGGTTCCCGTCGGCGTCGAGGATGCGGACGACGGTGCCGGGCAGCGGCCGTCCGACGGAGTCCGGGCGCTCGCGCTCCTCCTCCGGAGGCATGACGGAGATGCGCTTGCACTCGGTCTGGCCGAACTGGCGCACCACCCGGGCGCCGGGGAAGTGGGTCCGCAGCGCGTCGATGGTGGCGGCGGGCAGCGCCGCGCCGGTGTTGGTGAACAGCCGCACCCCGTGGGTGGGCTCGGCCTGCCGCTGCGCCGAAGCGATGATCATGTTGGCCAGCGAGGGCACGATCGGGACCACCGTCGCCCGGGTCTTGCGGAGCCGGTCGACCAGCCGCAGGTCGGCGCCCGCGTCGGCGAAGACCAGCTCGGCGCCCACGGCGCAGGTCATCAGCAGCTTGTACAGCCCGTAGTCCCAGGACATCGGGAAACGGCAGAAGACCACGTCGTCCGGGCGGTAGTCCAGCGCCTCGACGAGCGCCACAGTGGCGAAGCAGACCTGGGCGTGGGGGAGGATCACCGCTTTCGGCTCCGCCGTACTGCCCGAGGTGTACACCAGCGCGGCCAGGTCCGAGGGGGCGATCTCGCTCGGCACGGCCACGCGCGCCCGTCGGCTCGCGAGCTCGGTCACCTCGTCCCAGACCTCTTCGAAGTCGTGGACCGGTGCGCCGGTGAGTGCGCGCACGGCGCCGGGTTTCCCGCCGGCGGATTCGACGATCACCAGCGCGGGGTCGGCGTTCTCGAGCACCGAACGCAGGTGGAAGCTTTTCATCGCCGGATTGAGCGGCACGAAGACGGCGCCGTGACGGGAGACGCCGAAGAACAGCGCCGCCAACCGGCGGTCGGTGGGGGCCTGAACCACCACTCGCGTGCCCGGGCCGACGTTGTGCCCGGCCAGCCAGCGGTCCACCGCGTGGCTGATCGTATCCAGTTCGTGATAGGTCCAAATCCCGGTGGAGTCCCTCACTGCCGGCGAATCGGGAAACTCCGCGGCGCTTTGGTCGAGAAAGTCGTGGATGAATGTCCCGTTGTATATCGGTCGGTTATTCCGCATAATCGACGATCTCCCTCAGGCGGCAGAGATCAGGCTAAGTCGGGGCTCCCCCCCCAGATGTACCCCTAGCCGCCCCTAACGCCGGGGTCGGTCGCCTACTCACAATGCCAGTAATTGTGGGCGTTTCACCGATCAGGTGGCGGCGGCGTCGCTCGCGGCGTAGGGGCCGCACCCGCCGGACCTCGGGCGGCGGATGACGCCGCTCCAGCAGCGCCGCCGCATCCGGGGCGGCCGCGGCGGCGCCATGGGCGGAATCGCCTCACCGGTGATGCCGAGCGCTTCCCGGCCGGTAACCGGCACCCGCGACCCCTGGCAGGAGGCCGGCAGCACATCGGCCGGCTCGGCGGTGGCCGCGATGAGGTGTTCGCAGTCGTCCGGCACGGCATTGGCTCTCGGCAGGGCGCATCCGCCGGCACCGGGAGTTCCGCGAGTCGAGGGGCAAGTTTATCTACAACCCGCCAGGGCGTGCTTCATTTAGAAGTACTTAGAAATGTCCGGAGTCACATTTACAATATCGCCATCCATCGCTAACCTGCTGACCGCAGGGGAAGAGTCCATGATCCTTCCGCCGTGGAGATGACATGGACACGCGTATTCCGGAATCCACGTCGTCATATCGCGGAGCTCAGACCCCCCTGACTTGTATCGGTGACCGGATCGAAGCAGCCTCCATGCCGAGTACCAGGCGCGACCGCTCGCGTCGACGTGGCAATTGGCGGAGTGTGTAGGGGAAATCAGCACGATGATGGATATGAATTCGCAGGGGCCGGGGTGTGCCTCGGGCCCATCGATGAACCGCCCGGCGGTCACCGCAGACGTCGATCAGCTGCGAGAACTGCTGGAGCAGCATTACCCGTATTACTACCTTCATGTTGTCAGGTCGCACCCGCATGGCGCTCGATACCAGCTTCTCCACCGGGGAAAGATCGGTCTGTACACCGCGTCATATGGGGCAGAGATTCGTACCGGGACGTCGGAGTCGTTCAACTTCTATGCGATCATGCCGTTGCGAGGGGCCGGCGAGGTGACGCTCAACGGGGGGGACGTCACCGCGCCGATCTCCCTCATAGGTCCCCAGCAGAAGATCGACATGCGGTGGAGCCTCGATCACGAAGTAATGCTGATGCAGATTCCGTCGGCACTCATGCAGGAGGCGCTCGAGGCTTACCTGGGTGATCCTCCCAAGGAGCGACTGCGGTTCGAACCGGGGGTGGATGCCACCAGCGCGCTCGGTCACGCGCTGAGAATGCTGTCGTCGACCGGTACGGGGGAGACGCTGCCCTTCGCGGCCTCGAAGCTGGCCGAGCATCACTTCGAGCAGTTCCTGCTGCACACCTTGCTCTCCTCCCAGTCCCACAATTACTCCCACGAATTCGGCGAGCCCCCCGCCTCGTGGACCCCTGCCGCTCTTCGGCGTGCGACCCGCTACTGCGAAGATCACGCCGGCGAACCGATCTGTCTTGGCGACATCGCCGCCGCGGCCAGGGTCGGCGTCCGCACTCTCCAGCTCGGTTTCCGCGAGCATCTGCGGACCACCCCGATGGCCTATCTCCGTTCCGTACGGCTGGCTCACGCCCACGCCGATCTGGTCCGTATCGCCGAGACGGGCAGCCAGACGACCGTCACGGATGTGGCCCTCCGGTGGGGATTCACCCATCTCGGCCGTTTCGCGGCCCTGTACAGGCAGGCCTACGGCCGGCCTCCGTCCCGCACCCGGCAAGGACACCGGTAAGCGTGGCAGCCGCCTCAGGACAGTAGGCCTCCCGAACCGGCCACCCCTGACATTTTCCTTTTTCTTGAAAAGATCATGCTGCATCGCCGGATGCCGGTTGAATTCGCGCATGAAATTCATCCGACAGGGGGCCGTACTGGCCGCGGTCACGGTCATGACAGCGGCGGTCGCTCCCGTGGCAGCGACCGCCGCGCCAAGCTCGTGCGAGGCGCCGCCACGCAGCAGCGCGGCCTACGACGACTTCGTGCTCACGTACACGTCCGAATGCGCCACGAAGAAGAACTACGACCGGACGTTCCAGGACGTCACGGCGTCTGTTCTGGTCGACAAGCGCAACAGGCTGGCGGTCACGACGTCGACGGCGCTGGCCGGCGCCATCGCGTCGGTCAAGGTGAACGACAAGGAGTTCATCTCCAGCGGCGGCCATGGCGCCGCTTTCCAGTACGCCTTCCACGCCTGGCAGAAGGGTGAGGCGTCGACCGAGTGCTACAACCCCACGCAGGCCGGCGCTCGCCTGGACGACGTGGGCCAGCCGCCGCCCTACCACGGTCCCAGCACCAGCGCGCTTTACACCATGGCCAGGTCCGGCGGCTCCATCCGCACGGAGGTGAGGCCCGCGATGTTCGTCACCCTCGCGGACACGAAACCGGGCTGGGGCGACTGCCGCAGCGCCGACCACCAGGCCAAGCGCGTCCCGTTCACCATGGGCCTGTCGCCGTACTGGCTGCGGACCTCGATCGAGCTCGCCCCCGATCACGACGTGCCCGAGCTGGAGAACGTCTTCCGCGCCGCCGCCACGATCACCTCGGACGACGAACGACACGACCACTTCGACGGCGTCCTCGTCGCCTACCTGCAGCCGGACTTCACCAAGGTCTTCTCCTACAGCCCCGCCACCGGTCGCCTGTCGCCCAAGCCCGTGGACTCTCACACGAGCAAGGACCCCATGGTCCGTTGTACGGGCGACGGCGACTACTGCCTCGGCATGTACGTCAAGCCCGACGTTCTCGGCGACAAGGCCTACTACTACACGATGACCCGCCCGCCCACGGACTACAACGGCCACTTCGGCGAGAACACCATCCAGGTCACCACCCCCAGCGGAGTCATGGACAAGGGAGACAAGGTCAGCTACGAAACCTACGTGGTCGTCGGCAACAAGAGCCGCGTCCAACTCACCATGACCCAGCTCCACCGCGCCTTCAGGTAGTCGGTCCTCGGCCACGGGCTGCCGGTCCGGAACCGTCCCGTCACCGCCTTGAACCGCCGTCGCAGATATAGAATCGGGCCTCGCTCACCCGACGGCGAGTGAGGCTCGATCAAGGACCGCTCCTCGTCGGTGAGGTCTCCACGCGCCATGGCGAAGACCTACCAGGGGCGCTGCCTGGAGCGCGGGCAATCCCGGTGATCTCGACTCAGGACACTCCTAGAGCCGGTCGGGTGCGGCGAGTCCGAGGAGATCGAGGCCGATTCTCAGCGTGTCGCCGGTGAGCCGGCAGAGCATGAGGCGGTTGTCCCTGATCTCGGGACTGGGCGCCTTCAGCACGGGGCAGGCGTCGAAGAAGGAGGTGAAGGTCTGGGAGAGTTCGAAGAGGTAGGCGCAGAGCCGGTGCGGCTCGTAGGCGTGAGCGACCTCTTTCAGAGTCAGATCGAGATCGTCGAGCTTGAGCATCAGCGCGCGCTCCGCGGGTTCGAGAACGACTCCCTGATGCACGCGTGCCCGTGCCGTAAGGCCGGGTCCCGCCTTCCGGAGGATCGAACGGGTCCTGGCATGCGCGTACTGGAGGTAGACACCGGTGTTCCCGTTCAGCGAGACCATGCGGTCCACGTCGAAGACATAGTCCTTCGCCCTGCTGGTGGCCAGGTCGGCGTACTTGACCGCGCCGATGCCGACGACCGCGGCGATGGTCTCATGGCCGCCGGCCGCGAGGTCGCGGCTCTTCTCCCGCACCACGAGCCGCGCCCGGTCGACGGCCTCGTCCAGCAGTGAGATGAGCCGGACGGTTTCCCCCGAACGCGTTTTGAAGGGCTTGCCATCTTTGCCGAGAACGGTGCCGAAGGCGAGGTGGACCGCGTCGACCTCGTCGTTCAGCCAGCCGATGCGCTTGGCGGTTTCGAAGACCATACGGAAGTGCAACGCCTGGCGGGCATCGACGACATAGAGGATCCGATGCGCGGCGAGGGTGCCGACGCGGTGGCGGATGGCGGCCAGGTCGGTGGCGGCGTAGCCGAACCCGCCGTCTCTCTTGCGGATGATGAGCGGCAGCGGCTCGCCGTTCTGGCCCACGATGTCGTCGAAGAAAACGCAGAGGGCGCCGTCACTGACCACGGCGACGCCCGACTTCTCCAGCTCGTTCGCGACCTCGGCGAGTAAGGGGTTGTAGAAGCTCTCCCCGACGGCGTCCTCATCGGTGAGCAGTACGCCGAGCTTGTCGTACACCTCGTTGAAGTACAGCTTGGACTCGGTGACGATCTCCTGCCAGGACCGAAGCGTCTCGGCGTCTCCGGCCTGGAGCGCGACGACCCGGGTTCGGGCCCGTTCGGCGAACTCCTCGTCGGAGTCGAACTTGACCCGGGAGTCCTTGTAGAGCTGGTTGAGCCCCGAAAGGGAGCTCGCGGCGGAATTCTTCTCCCGCCGCCATTCCCCGCCGGATTCGGTGAGGTACTGGATCAGCATCCCGAACTGGGTTCCCCAGTCGCCCAGGTGGTTCTGCCGGACCACGTCCTCGCCCAGAAAGCCCAGGATCCGCGCGATCGAGTCACCGATGATGGTCGACCGCAGATGGCCGACGTGCATCTCTTTGGCGATGTTGGGTTGGGAGTAGTCGATGACGGTGGTGCCGTCGAGCGAGCGGGGGAGCCCCAGGCGATCGTCGGCGAGCCGGGCTTCGACCTGTCCCAGCAGCGCGGAGTCGGTCAAGCCGAGGTTCAGGAAGCCAGGTCCTGACACCTCGCAGGAGGCGATGAGATCGGCTCCTTCAAGGGACGCGACGACCTTCTCCGCGACTTCACGCGGGTGGGTGCGCAGCTTCTTGGCGACCGCGAGCAGCCCGTTGGCCTGCAGGTCCGCCCGGTCGGAGCGGCGCACCTGAGGATCGGCCCCCGCGTGTTCCGCGGGAAGGGCGCGGTCCATCGCGGAGAGCAACCGTGATGTGATCTGGACGGCGAGTGGAACAACCGGAGCCATGTCTTCCTTTCAGCAGAATTTCGGGACGGTCGGACTGTGCTGGCCGGCGGTATGTCCGGGGGAATCCTCGTCACCGTCCCACGACGTTCGAACGGCCGCGTGGCACGGCGCACCACTCACGACACGCCCCTGCAGTCGTCCAGGTACGCCAATGCCCTTTCGGCAGCGCCGCTGATCATCTGTTCCAGATCATCGGTGTCGCACCGGGCTTGCGGCGAAGCCGTGTCGTACGACGCCTCCCATAGCGAACACTCGTGGGAGGTGAAGGGCCAGGGCGGATATCCGGCGCGAACTCGGCACGACGCGACGCTCACGACGATGTCACGGGCCCCGGGGTCGTGCTCCTGAACGGCGATCGCCGCGACGATATGAAGGGCTCGAAGCGCCGTCGCCAGGTCTTTGCGCGTCATTGCGGCACGAATGGCCTGAGCGGCGGCCAGCCGGGCGTCATCCACGCGACCGAGTGCTCGATGGATATGCGCTTCCAGCTCGTCGAGCTGAGGCGCCAGGCAGGACCGCCGCACTTCGTCGCAGAGCGTTCTTGCTTCGTCCAGGGGCGCGACCGCCCGCGTTGCCGCACCTCGGAGCACAAGCGCCCAGGCCTTGGACAACAGGGTGTGGATCGCGGCGTCGGGGCCGAGCTCCGTACGGAGCGCGAGGACCCGATCCGCGGACTTCACCGCTTCGTCGAGCCGGCCCGCGCGAAGGTCGATCAGGGGTTGCCGACTGAGGCAGGCGGTACGCGACTCGGCGTCGGCCCCAGCGACTTCGTAGGCCTTCCTGAGTGCCGTGTCGGCTTCGGCAGCCCGATCACGCCATGCGGCGGTAGACGCCTCGACCACACGGGCGGCCACGATTCGGGACGGGTCACCGGCGTCCTCCGCGGCGACGACGGCGGCGTGCGCTCGCCGCATCGCGTCGCTGTCGAGAAGCGCGTCGGCGATGGCCGCCAGGTCGATCATGATGTCCGCTCTTCGCCGTTCACCCTCTCTGTCGCCGAGATCTGTGAGGCTCAGAGCCTTGGCGAGATGGGCTCGGGCCGAAGGGAACCGGCCTGCGACATAGGCCAGCCTTCCCGCCCAGTGATGCAACTTCGCGCGTAGATGGGGATGCAGGCTGCTCTCGTGGGACAGCGCGCACTTCGTCCAGTGCCGCAGCAGCTGTGTACGGCCGGATCCGCGATCCCACAACGGACGAGCGGCCGTGAGCAGCTCGACCGCGCGAACGACTGCGGCCCCGGATGTCCCCTCACGAAATCCCCACTCAAGTGCGGCGACGATCTCGGCGAGCTCGGGGTGAAGGGCCGAGGCGTCAGCGTGTTCCTCTGCCGACTTCGCGAGGTCCGAGAAGTAGGCGAGATGCCGATCTCTTGTCACCCCGTATTCGGTGGCGCCCAGTTCCGTGCGGCAGAAGTCACGGATCGGGGTCAGGATCCGATAGCGATAGTCGTGACCGCGGACGGGCTGGACCAGTGAGCCGTCGACCAGGTTGGCCAGAGCCAGAACCACCTGCCCGCTCATGACAGGGCCGTGGGCGCTGAGCTGTTCGGCCGCCTCAAGGGTGAAGCTTCCTGAGAACGCGGACAACTGCGCGAGGACCAGCATGTCCGTCCGGCCGAGGAGATCGAGACTCCAGCGAATGGTCGCACCCAGGGCCAGTTGATGGGGCAGGCCAGGGGCCAAGCGTTCGCCCAACGCTCCGGGGTGTTCGAGACGTGTACGCAATGCCGCGATCGGTATCGACCGCAACCTGGCCACCGCCAATTCGATGGCGAGGGGCAGTCCGTCGAGCTTCCGGCACACCTCGGCCACATCGCCGAGATCGTCCGAGAGGTCGAGCAGCGGGAACTGCTCACCGGCACGGGTGAGAAAAAGGTCGACCGCCCCGTGGCCACACATATCTGTATCGTGTGCTCCCGCGGAGGGCAGTGAAAGCGGAGAAACCTCCCACACCGTTTCGCCGGGGAGCCCGAGAGATCGACGCGACGTGATGACGAAACGAACTCCGTCGCATGATCGGCGCACCTCGTCGGTCCAGGAGGCGATGACGCCCGCCACATGCTCCGCGTTGTCGAGCACGATCAGCAGTTGCCTGCCCTGCAGCGCGGTGATGAGATCCGCCGCGGAACCGTCAGGATCACCCAGAGGCCCGAGCCTGCGCCGAATGGCGTCCGTCACCGCGTCGAGTCGCGCGGTGCCGTCCTCCCCCAGGGCGTGCCTCGACGACAGAGCGCCGAGTTCGATGACCGCGACACCGTCGCGATGGGCGTCCTGAGCCCTGGCGGCCACCTCCAGGGCCAAGCTCGTCTTTCCCACCCCACCCGGGCCGGTGAGCGTCACCAGCCGGCGCTCTCTCACGAGTTCGGTGACCTGCCGCAGTTCGTCCGCACGCCCGATCAGGGGGCCGGCGGCAGCTCGTCGCCCTCGCCAACGCGATCCAGGGGATGCCACGATCGGACGCTGCGTGAGAGCTTCCATGTTCGCGCAACGAAGCTCTTCACCAGGATCGGCGCCGAGTTCGTCACCGAGCCTGCGCCGGATCTGTTCGAAGACCACCAGCGCTTCGGCTTGCCTTCCCGCATGGTTGTAGACGCGCATCAGAGCGGCGTGGAGCGGTTCGCTCAATGGGTAGTGGCGAGCCAGGCCTTCGAGGCCTGTGACCAACTCGGCGTGATCATAGCGGTCGGGTACTCGGGCCGCGACGACCATTGCCGTGATCAGTTCCTGCTCGACGGCCGCGAGATTCGCATCCGTCCTCGGATAGTCGCTCAGGTCCTCCAACGGAAGCCCATGGAACATGGTGAGCGCCTCGGCGGGCACCGCCCCCGATCCCTCGTGCTTCGCCGTGGACAACAGGAAACGGAACCGGAGCAGGTCGAGGCTGTCCTCGTCCAGCATCAGGGAATAGCCGCCGTGCACCCTCCTGAGCATGCTGTCGGCGGTGGTTCCCGAGAGACGCTCCGGCTGCAGGAGGCCACGGAGTCTCTTGACATAGGTCTGAATCGTGTTGACCGCCGTCGGTGGCGGGGATTCCCCCCAGAGAAGAGAGGAGATCTCACTCGTGCTGACCCGGCCGCACGGGTTCAGTAACAGCGCCCCCAGGACCACCCGCTGCTTGGGCGGCCCCAGGGCGAGTTCGCACTCCTCCCTCCACGCGCGCAATGGACCGAGCACCTGAAACCGCACCCCCATGCGACAGACCCCGTCTCAGGCGGCGGGATCTGGCGAGGCGATGAAGGCACCAAGGGCATCGATCGCTAGCAGGCCGATGGTGGGGCGCATGCTGCTCCTTGCGGTTGGAAACTGAAGAGTCGGCGCTGAGACGCTTGTCGGCATACAGAGGCCACCCGGAAGGCGGTCGGGCCCTCTTCGCTCGATCGCGTCGGCGCGATCAGACATGGAGCGTAGGAGGCGGACACGACCGGCGGCTATCCAGATGGCGTCCCACAAGGTTCGTCTCTCGGACAACGCGCGGTCCGAGCCTGAACGCCCGCGTGCGAGAGACGGCCGGGGGCAGGTCGTCGGGGCGGCGAAGGCCGTGGCCGGCTAGGAGACCAGGGCGCCGTCGCTCTCGGGCCCTGGTTCCTCGGCGGCCCCACCAAGGTGTTCGGCGAGGAATTCCTCTACAGAGGTGAGCAGGTGCATCCAGTTGGCCCGGGATCTGAAGAAGTGCCCCTCCTCGGGATAGAGCAAGTACCGATGCGGAACGCCCCGCTCTCTGAGGGCGTTCACTATCGCCTCGCTCTCCTCGCGCCGGACCCGGATGTCCTTCCCGCCATGGACGATGAGCAGCGGAATCTCGATGTCGTCGATCCTGGAGAGCGGCGAGCGTTCCCAGCAGAACTCGGGTTCGGTCTCCGGATCCCCGACTCTCTTCGTCATCAACGTCCGTGCGGCCGTCCAGTGCGCGGGGATCGACGAGATCACCGTGGCGAGGTTCGCGGGCCCGCACAGGTCGACGGCGCATCGGAACAGGTCAGGTGTGAACGCCGCGCCGACCAGGGCGGCATAGCCGCCGTACGAGGCGCCCATGATCGCGATGTTCTCCGGGTCCGCCCAGCCCTGTGCGGTGACGTGACCGACGGCGTCGACCAGGTCCTGGTGCATGAGCCCGGCCCACTCCCGGTCACCCGCGTTGAGGAACGCCTTTCCGTAACCGGTGGATCCGCGGAAGTTGACCTGCAGGCAGAGGTATCCGCGGTCGGCCAGCAGTTGGACCAGGCCGTCGTATCGCCAGGTGTCCCTCTCCCACGGACCGCCATGCACGAGAAGCACCGTGGGCAGCCCCTTCCGTGCGACGGCCGGCGGGAAGGTCACGTAGCCATGGATGGACAGACCGTCACGGGAGGAGAACTCGATCGGCTCCGGCGTCGCCAGATCGAACGCGGAGAGCTCCGGGCGCTGGGGGATGCGATGGAGGATGCTTCCGGTCACCCGGTCGAGGATCCGGTACTCGGGGGACCGGTCGGCCCTGCTGACGGCGCCCAGCCAGAGCCGGTCGTCATCGCTGCTCCCCAGGAAGGTGAGCTCGGCCTCCGGATCCGGGCAGAGCCTGTGCGCGTCCAGAGCGGCATCTTCGTCCAGGACCACGGTCTGCTTGCGCGCGCGGGAGAGCGCCGCCGCCCTGGGCCGTCCCGTGACCGGGTCGAACCAGACCGAGCAGACGTCCGCGTCCGGGGCCTCGGCGAGGATCTCGGCGATCTCTCCGGTACGCGTGTCCAGTTCGACCAGCCGGGTCGTCTGCGCGCCCGCGGACGTCAGCAGGTAGAAGTAGCGACCGCCCTGCGACGAACGGGCGAGGCTCGTCGTGGCGGCATCCTCGTGACCGACGGAGAAGACCACCGGCCAGGTGTCCCCTGCGCGGGCGCACACGTCGATGCCGCCGTCTCCGCGCATGAGGAGACCGCCCTCCGCTTCCAGGGACGCGTGGTCGATGATCCATCGGAAGAAACCCGGGTTCGGCCGCACGGACAGTCTTGCCCCGGTGCTGATCTCGCGGCGTTCGAGATGACCACCCACGCTGGCGAGCAGAAGCTCCGGTCGCCGTCCGGAGACGGCCAGGAGCCGCGCGGAGACTCCCGGCGGCGTCAGATCGTGTATCGCGGTCCCACGGATGGCGACGGCCGACAGTACCGTCCTCTCATCCCCGTGAGGGTCACGGGTCACCAGCAGGTGCGCGTCATCCGACGCCCACTTCACATCTTCGACGCCTCCTGGCAGGGCGGTGAGCCAGGTGCCCTCGCCGCCCGCCGTCAGGTTCTCGAGGGTCGCCGTCCGGACCTGCCAGTGGGTGTTCCGGCGTTCCAGCCACGCCAGCGACCGTCCATCCGGTGAGAGTGCCAGGCTTGTTCTGGTCTCCTGCCCGAACAACACTCTGCGGGGGATCGACGCACCGGCGGCGGCCGGATCACGTCGCCGCGGAGTCGAGTGGGTGCCTGACGTCATAGTTGCTCTCCTGGATCGCTGACAACTCCTGGTACAGCCCAAGGGAATTGCGCAGTTCCCCCGGAGTGCCCACCTGTGCGATGACACCGTCGTCCAGCACCACGATCAGGTCGGCCTGCGCCGTGGCGGCGAGCCGGTGGCTGACGAACAGTGCTATCCCTCCGACGGCCCGGCACTGCGCTGTGAGCTCACGGAAGCGGTCGAACAGACGAGCCTCCGCCTCGACGTCGAGTGCCGAACTGGGCTCGTCCATGACGAACAGCCACCAGTCCTGCCGCACATAGCTGCGCGCCAGCGCGATCTTCTGCCATTGGCCGCCCGAAAGATCGATCCCGTGCGACCAGCGGGACCCTGTCTGGGTCTCCAGTCCGTCCGGTAGCTTTTCGACATCCTGGTCGAGGCCGGCCCTGGTACAAGCGGCCGGAAGCAGCTCCGGCCGCTTCGCCGCGGCCTCGACGTCACCGAGCGCCACACCCTCGCGGACGGTCAGCTCATATCGTCCGAAGTCCTGCATGAGTGCGGTCACGCCCTGCTGCCACTGCCGCCGGGATTCGGCGGTGAGGGTCGCCGCTCCCTTGGAGATCTCACCGCAGTCAGGGGTGAGGAGTCCGGCCATGAGTTTGACCAGCGTGGTCTTTCCCGAGCCGTTCTCGCCGACCACGGCGACCACCGATCCGGACGGTATCTCCAGGTTCACCGCGCTGACGCTGGAAACCGCGCGCCCAGGGTATGTGTAGCTCAGTCCGGAAAGGACCAGAGGCTCCCTGCCCCCACGGGGCTCCTCCTGCCTTGTACCTGCTGTCGGCGCCGCGACCTGTCGCTGAAGTTCGCCCAGCACACCGTCCAGGTCACGGGCGACCCGCATGAGACGACGGGCCCTGGTCGTCTGCTGCATCAGGTTGCCCAGCACGATGCCCAGTTGACCGGTGAGCGCGATCACCATCGCCAGGTCCGCGAGCCCGAGCTTCCCTCCGGCCGCCGCCCAGGCCGTCCAGCCGAGAGCGGCGGCCACC
This sequence comes from Sphaerisporangium rhizosphaerae, assembly GCF_042665155.1. Taxonomy (NCBI): domain Bacteria; kingdom Bacillati; phylum Actinomycetota; class Actinomycetes; order Streptosporangiales; family Streptosporangiaceae; genus Sphaerisporangium; species Sphaerisporangium rhizosphaerae. The sequence continues at coordinate 19,111 of NZ_JBHTCG010000006.1, forward strand.
GACAGGGAGATGATCGACGTGCCCGCCAGCGTCCAGGCGAACGCTGATCGGTCTCCCCGATCCCGGCAGCGGTCGGCTTCGTCCCACAGCTCTTCGGCGCGGCGGACCAGCCCGGCACCGGCCCCACCGGCTCGTGCGGTCAGTCCACCCGCTGGTGAGGCGAGGTGCTCGGCCAGGACGCCGGCCCGGTCGACGAGCGGGCCGGCCGTTTCGTCCGCATGGTCCTCGGCGCTGAACGCGCGGCCGTTCCAGCGCAGGGCGGGTACGGACAACACCGGGATCAGTGCGAGCCAGAGGCTGACCTCGGCGAGGAGCAGCACCGTGAGGCCGAACTGGAGGACGGCCCCGACGACCAGGACCAGTCCGCCGAACGCCGACCCGGTGAGGTCCACGCGTTCCCTGGACCTGATGCGGTCGATGCGTTCCCGGAGTGCCCCGTCCTGAAGCAGGTCGACCGTGCGCAGCCCCAGCATCGCCTGGATCAGCCAGCCGTCGATCGTCCGGGCGGTCTCCGCTTCGAGCCGGACCCTGCTTCTTATCCCGAGCGAGCCGAGCACATGGATCAGCAGGAGAGCCGTGACGAACAGCGTCACACCGAGCAGCTGCTGCGGCCGGCTTCCGGACAGGACTCCCGCCACGGCCACGCCGACGCCGACCGCGACGAGAGGCTCGGCCACCCGTCCCAGGGGATCGCAGACAAGTACGGTCACCACGTTGCGCGGCGATGTCCGCCACGCCGCCCTGAAGAGCAGCAGCACCGGTGCGAACCTGCTAGTCATCGACATCCTCCTTGGCGGCACGGAAGCGCTCCGCCTGGCGGCGGAACATCTGGGCGTACCGGGTCGGGCCGCTCATGAGCTCGTCATGGGTTCCCTGCTCGATGACGCGGCCCCGGTCCAGCAGGACGATCTCGTCGGCGTGGCGGACGGTCGACAGCCGGTGGCTGATCAGCACGGCCGTGGTCGAGGTCGCGAGTTCACTGAACCTCTGGTTGAAACGCTCTTCGGCTCGTACGTCGAGACTCGCCGTGGGTTCGTCAAGGATGACCAGGCTGGATCGGTTCCCGAGCGAGTCGAGGTGGTAGAGGATCCGGGCGAGGACCACCCGCTGCCACTCCCCGCCGGACAGGTCGACTCCTTGAGCGCTTTCGGGGAGCAGCAGGGTGTCCAACCCGTCCGGAAGGCGGTCCAGCAAGAGGTCGGCGCCGGCCTCCCGGAGCGCCTTCTCGACCAGTGCGAGGTCAGGCGACGGTGCGCCGGGCGCGACGTTGGCCGCGAGCGAGAGCGGATAGCGGATCACGTCCTGATCGGCGACCACGCATCGGGACAGCCAGCCTCGGCGGTCGAACTCGGTCAACGGCACGCCGTCGACCTCCAGCGTGCCTCGCGTCGGATCCAGTGCACCGGTCAGCAGCTTGGCGAGCGTGCTCTTTCCCGCACCGTTCAGACCGACCACGGCCAGCGAACGGCCTGTTCTGAGCTCCAGATCGACATCCTGCAGGACCGGAGCGTCTCGATAGCCGAAACCGACCTCGCGCACAGTGATCGTCTGGAAAGTGGAGGGGATCGGCCGAGGACCGGAACGAACATCTCGCGTGCGGCCGAGCGCGGCGGGGAGCCGTCTCACCTCGGCGGCCGCCGGAGCGCCGTACTCCACCATGTACTCCGGCCCGATCCAGCCCAGCGACTCCATGCCGGCCATCGCCTGCAGGACGACCAGAACCGCCGCGGTGCCGAACTCTCCCCGCCGAGCCTGGTCGAGGGCGGCCCAGGCGACCAGCAGATGGGCCCCGACGACCACCGCTCCGGCCCACACCTGTGCCGCCGCACGACGATTTCGTGCGGCCTTGGCCGCGCTCACCTCCGACCAGCGATCCTCGAACCGGCCGACCAGCCACGGCCTCGCACCGGGCATCAAGATGAGCTCCGCCGACCGTCGACTGTCCAGGAGCAGACCTCGCAGGTAGTCCGCCCGGCTCACCGACTCCGAATGGTGTCCCGACTCCCGGCCGGCCACCGCGGCCCGGACCTCCGATCGAACGGCCGAGCGGTAGAGAAGCCAGCTTCCGGCCAGGACGATCGGCGCCCACCAGAGGTAGTGGGCCAGGATCACGGCGGTCACCAGAGCGCTGAGCCGCCCTGGGCACACCTCGGCGAGGCCGCGCACCGCCGCACCGACGGTGAAGTAGCCCGACGAGGCGGCCTGCGCGGCCCGCAAGGAGCCGACGAATCGGTCATCATGCAGATGGGCGATACCGGCCGGCCGGTCGACCAGGGCGAGCATCTCGCTTCGGACCGCGTGCTCCACCCGGCGGGCCAGGACGACCGCGAGCGTCTGCCTGACCGGGGTCAAGATCTGCCCACCGAGATACGCGCAGACGAGAACCGTCAGGCTGGCCAAGGCCGGAGCACCGGCCGTGATGTCCGATGCCACCCACCCCCCTGCCAGGACGAACAGCGGGGGCATCGCGGTGGCCAGCACGGTGAACAGGACCAGTGCGGCGACTGTTCGAGGAGAGGCTCGTACCGCCAGCAGGACCACCTCGAACGCGGCGCGCCCTGACAAGCGTGTCCGGAGCCACGACAGGACGTTCATGAAGCCGCCCCCACCTTGCCGAGCACTTTCACGGCCGCTGATGCTTCTGGGCGGTGACCCGGTTCGATCGCGCACATCGCCCGGACGAGGTCGCATACTGCGCTCGGAAGAGACGTTCCATCCGGTCCGGGCACATCATCCAGCGAGGGCACTGGATGGTTCTCCGCCAAGGCGCGCAGGACCGCCGCGGAGTTCCGTTGCCGAGCAGCGACGTTCTCGCACCGGAGGAACAGTTCCGTCAGCTTGTCGAGCAGCTCGTCGTCCGCCGCCACCGGATCGGGCGTACGCCCCGTCCAGAGCACGTGGAGGCTGACGCCGAGTGCGTACACATCCGCGCGCCGCCAGGCCTCGGGTGAACTCGACATACCGAGGAAGGCTTCCGGCGGAGCGAATGGGCGGTAGGTCAGTGGGCGCGCATAACGGTAGAACGCGTGCTCTTCTGAGATCAGTGGGGGGCCGTGCAGTTCCCGCGCGAATGTGAGGTCGATCAGTCTGACTCGTTCACCGTCGGTCACGGCGTTGTCCGGCCGCACGTCGCGGTGGACGACACCTCTGGCGTGCAGCCGAGCGACCGCGCCGAGGAGGGCGGTCCAGACGCGCTGGATCTGCTCCGCGCCGGCGGTCTCCCGCCATGCCTTGAGGTCCGTGCCGAACCGCGGGGTGATCAAGGGTGCGGGACCCTCGCCCTGAGCGGTCCAGCGGGCTTTCATCCGGTGATGGGATTCCGAAACGGGAACGACGGCACCGCTCCCGGTCAACATCTCGGTGAGGGCACGTTCGCGAGCGAACGCCGGCCTCCAGTACGGACCGTCCAGATCCGTACGAGGGAACTTCACCACGACCTCACGCCGCGTCCGACGTTCGATGCCCACGAAGAGCTCGGAGAGCGAGCCTCCGGGCCGCCACGCACGCAGGTGGTCGAGTTCGGTCGCCAGGAGAGCCTGTCCGCGGGCCGTAAGGTCAGCGATCATTTCCGCTTCCGCAGACCGCGCATGACGGACGCCGGTCTCCTGTGATGCGCGTCATCTCGTACTTGAAGAGGTCGACCGACCAGACCGCGTTCTCGGTCAACGGAGCCGAGCAGCCGGTCAGGAAACGGGTGGCCTCCCAGACCGCGAGCGACGACATGGCGGCGATCAGCGGGGCGAAGGGGGACCTGGGCGGTAGCCACTCGTTGGCCACCGCCTTTTCGATCGTGCTGGTCAGCGCACTGTCGCCGTCGACCATGCACTGATAGCAGGCGGTCCTGCCCGGCACGTACAGCGGACCCAGGGTGCTGCCTCCGGACAGCAGCGACGGGGTGGACGTGCGCACGCAGGTCTCGGCGATGATGTCCCTGATGTTGGCGACCCGATAGCCGAAAGAGTTGAACACCAGATCCGCGCTCTCGGCGAGGTCCGCCAGATCGGTGACCTCGCGGATCAGACGTTCATGGGTCACGACCTTGACGGAGGGGTCGGATACGGCGAGCATCTCGGCGGCCACCTCGACCTTCAGCCGGCCGACGTCAGTGGTTCGGTAGAGAACCTGCCGAGGCAGGTTCGTGGCCTCCACCGTGTCGGGATCGACGAGGACGATGGTCCCTATGCCGATCCGTGCACAGTTGAGAGCGATCCAGGTGCCGAACGCTCCGACTCCGACGATCAGCACTGTCGAACCGCGAAGGGCGTCCTGGAAAGCGCCGCCTGAGAGTTCCGGCGTCTCCCACAACGAGAAGAACTCGCTCTGGTGGACGTAAAGCCCCTCGGGGTCGGCGATGCCGGGTCGTTGATCCTTGTCATCGATGACGGCGCCGATGCGATGCAGCTCTTCGATGAGAGGGGCGGCGCCCGGCGGCTCGATCTCAGAGCCGGGAGCGATGCCTTGGTCGAGCGTCTCGAAGATCCGCTGGACGAACCGCGGGTCGCCGTTCACTCCGAAACGCTCGTTCGTGGTCAGCGACCACACCTCGCCGCCTGCCGGTGTTTGGAAGTGACCCCAGCCTCGGTGGAATCTCAGCACGTCATCTGGCCTTTCATGCGACGGTCACGGTCGTGAGTACTTGATGGTCGATGGGCGCGAGCTGGAAGAGTCGCTCACCGAGCGAGTCGCGGACGGCCGGGGTCAGCCAGGTCTGCAGGCCGCAGGCGGTCGCCACGAGGATCAAGGCCTGGCCGACTCTCGCCGAGTCGAAGTAGAGGTTGCGCAGGCCCCGCTCATGCCGGTAGCGCCATTGATAGCGCGGGAAGTCGGCCACGACGAACACCGTCGCGGCGGCCGTCTCCACCTGACGCTGACCGATGAACAGTTCCTTGCACGCCGCCCGGGTCTCGGCTTCGCCGTGTACCGTTCCGAGATTTTCCAGCGCGTGCGTGGACGGATCGTAGAGATGGATTCCGGACTCGATCCCGTGGACGTCGTAGACCGCCACGTAGTAGTCGAACGCCGCGCCGTAACTGAAGAGGAACCGCTGCGGATCCGCCGGGTCCGGATCGCGATTGCGGCTCGCCCGGGCCAAGCCGTGCCCCAGCAGGTCGGACAGTCGCTGGTCACCGAAGGCGCGGCGATGCAGCGTACGTGAAGTGACCCGTTTCCTCAGGACCTCGCCGACGGGCGTCTCCGGAAGCGGTGCGGGCTCAGGCAGGACCATTGGCCGCGTCGCCGCCCGGCGCGGGCTCGGCGGAGGCCCGTCTTCACGGAGAAAGGTGGCGAGCGCCTCCATCTGCCGGTCGCGGTAAGCCTCTCCGTCGTCCTGGAAGGACGCACGCCGTGACCACAGATAGGTGGTCAGGGCGTGGGACCAGCCACGGGCATGCCAGTGCGCAAGGCCACGACCGGTGTCGTCGTCGATCGCATCGGCCTCCAGGAGGCCACAGTCTTTCAGGACCGCGAGTCCCGAGATGTCGTTCTCGCCGGCCGCGAGCGAGATCAGCGCGCGCCGCCCCATGAGGACGGGGGAATTCGCGAACGGACTCCGCACGGTGGCCTTGCCGTCCTCGTCGGGGATGACGACCGTGCCCGCCGCCCATCGTGGCGCGGCGTTCACGGGGGGTTCAGGAGAGTTCTGTCGATGCTCGGCCGACTGCCGCCGCATAGAGGACACCTTCGTCCAATCCTTCCTTCTGCAGCCCGAACAGCCCGTGCACGGCGATGTCGTCGACTCCGTGCTGCCAGAAGACCGGCAGATCAAGGGCCTGTCCGCACAGTTCCATGGTCGCCGCGGCGTGACCGGCGTCCATGAACACGGTGCGGAACGTCCGAGGCTCGCGATAGCGGTACATGTTGCGTTCCCATAGGCCCGTCACCACGACGAAGGCCGCCGGGTCGAAAGGCGCACGCCACAGGCCTTGCAGCATCGGCTTGAGCTCGTCATCGCCGGGAAGATCACCGATCCGCTCCAGCTCGGAGGTCCTGACGGCGAAGTGGTAGGTCCCGGGCGTGAGCCCCGAGACCTTCCGCGCGAGGACATAGCATTCGACCGGATGCCGTGAACCACCGGAAGGGCTCGTCTTGCGAACCAGCGGGGCGCGCGGAACACTCGACCGGACTCTGCGCGAGCGAAGCTGCCCGAAGCTCGACGAGATCAGTGTCGAGAGCTTGTCGTATGTGGCCACGGGCAGGGATTCGGATCCGTTGCGACGGTCCCACGCCTCGGCGAAAGGCCGGGCGAGGCATTCGAGGGCTTCGGCGGTCCGCGCGACGGGAACGGCGAGCGAGCCCGCGTACTCCTTGTATCGGTTCACGTCGAAGCTCTCGGCGGCGAACAACTCCATAATCGATTTGTCTATGGCCGGTGCATCCGACTCGGAGTAGTTCAGATACGGATAATCGTAGGTGAGCAGGTGGTGGTCGAACGCGGCCTGCCATCCGGCCTCGCGCCATCGCCGCTCGGTCTCCTCAAGACGGGAGTCATCGCGATCCGGCGTCAGGAATCCTTCTGTCACCAACCGCTCGACGATGGACCGGCCGGCGTCGGACTCGAGGCCTGCCGACCGCTTCAGTTCTTCGAGGCGCTCTTCGGCCGAACCGGCACGCAAGAAGCTCAGCAAGACCTGTGCCGCGGCGCTGCCCAGCAGGATCTCCCTGCGCGCGGCGATGTTCATCACGTACCAGCGTTCTGTGGACCAGATGCTCGGCGGCGGGACCAGGCGAACCGTCGGAACGATCCGCAGCAACGGATCAGCGGTGTCAGACATGGGAATCCAGAGTTTCGTGATCGACGTGGCCGACTGACGGGCTCATCGCCCTGAAGCACACCGCTCCAGGGCGATGAGGACGACCTACGGCCGCGAGCTCTCCATCTGGCGAAGCGCGATCGGCATCTCGGGCAGCGCCTCCACGGTGAAGTCCGCGGGGTTCAACTCGACCCCGGCCCCGAGCTTTCCGGAGACCTCGGCCGCGAGCGCTGACGTGCTGGTGGACATATCTTCCTCCCTGAAATGGAATGAAGCTGACACCGGAAAGCCTGAATGTTCGGACTGGAATCAACCTGGAATTTCTCTGGACGCACACTCCTCGTCATGGTCCGGGCTCGTGCCCGGAATGCCCATGACGTCCAGAGGCGTAGCGTGTGATCGGGATCCTCGTGACGGTGTGCCGCTGCTCGCGCGGGTGTGCGTCGTCAGGTCCCGCGCTGGAACCTGAGTAAGAGCCAGGGTTCCTTCTCGCCTGTCCGCCGGACTCTGTCAGCGGCGGAACAGCTCCAGCAGCTCCTCCGCTCGGCGGGTGCGGGTGATCCACACCTCGCGGCCCCGGCGCTCCCGCATGATCAGCCGTCCGGCGCGCAGCCGGTCGCAATGGTAGGTCAGGCCGCTGGGCGCGATCTGCAGGTCCGTGGACAGCATGCTCATGGTCATGGGCTGTTCCAGGGCGCAGAGCAGGTGTGCGCGGACCGGACCCAGGATCGCCGACAGCTCGTCCCCCGCGGGCGCGACGGGCTTACGCCACAACGAGCCCGCACCGGGCACCGGATAGGCGATCCAGACGGCGTCCGGGCTGTCCAGGCTGACGATCACGGCGTCCTTGCCGGCCAACATGGGCACCAGAACGAGCTTCCTGTCACCCAGCTCGAACGTGCTCGATTCCAGGTCGGAGATGAGCAGGCCACGCTCGCCGTAGACGATGCGCTCGCTCAGCGCGCCCAGCAACAACTCGTGGCCGCCCCGCACGGCCGCGACGCCCACCCGCTCGACCTCCCTGTCGAGCAGCGGGCGGGCGCGCTTCCACAGCGGTTCCGTGGTGGTCCAGACGTCGGCCAGGGCGCCGGCGTACCCGCGCAGCCAGCGCTCGGGCCGCTCGGCAGCCGAGCGCCAGTGCAACGGCGGCGTCCCCGGGCCGAACGTCTGCTCCAGATCTCTGATCAGAGCGTCGGGCGAGATGTCCTGCAGGGCGCTGACCTGCGACTGCACGGTGACATCGCCGTCGGTGGGGGAGCACGGCACGATGCTGTCCGGCGCGATCGAGCTGCCGGGTACGGCCAGCGGGCGCACGGCGTCCTGGCCGAGCGGGCCGACCTGTGAGGCGATCGCCTTACGCCACGATTCGGGTAGGCCGCGCTGGCGGCCCGCGAGGGCGTCGGCGATGATGGCGAGCGCGGTCAGATTGGGCGAGATCGAGATCTGGAGCCGTGGCGGGGAGCTCAACCGCAACTCGCTCCACACCCTGCTCTTCGCGGCTATTTGGGTCCCCACGGGAGGGACTTTAAACGGAGGCCACATCTCTCCTGGAATGCTTCAACGAAACGTGAAACATCCGATACATAGATGATCTACGGCTCCTGTCAACGTGTGGCTCACCACCGGCTTTGGGACTACATGTCTCGGCCGTCCAGTCCAGCACTCCGCGGTCGATGGACTTGGGTCGGGGTGCTGTCGATGCCGAGCCCCCGAAGCGCTGATCGGGAGTATCGGCTTCCCGGCGATTCACGCTCGATGCCTCTGGTAGTACCTCAGGAACATGTCGACCCCTGTGGTGATGAGGTCATCGGTGAACTGAGGGTCGAGCCTGTCGCCGTAGGCGCTGTGCACAATGTGCGGGTACAGCACCAGCGCGTAGAACTGGATGATCGCCAGCTCCATGTGCGGAATGTCCAGGTCGTCGCGCGCGCTGAGCGCGGCGGCCAGCGGTTCGGCGAAACGATCGGGTCCCTGCTTGCGCCAGGCGCGGCCGAGTTCGGGAAAGCGCCGGGCCTCAGAGGTGATCAACGCGCGCAGGGCGAGCACCTCGGGCTGGGCGATCCCCTCCACCCACTCGCGGGCGGTGGCGGTCAGGATGTCGCGCAGGTCGTCGCCGGTACGCAGCCGCTCGTGCAGGGCGTACACGGTCTGGCCGAGCGCCTGTTCGAGCGCGTCGCTCACCACCTCGGTGAACAGCTCCTCCTTGCTGGCGAAGTGGTTGTAGACGGTCACCTTCGACACGCCGGCCTCGGTGGCGATGTGGTCCATGCCCGCGCCGAAGCCCCGTTCCAGGAACTGTTGTTGTGCCGCGCGCACGATGGCGGCCCGTTTGCGCGCCGCGCGTTCTCCTGACGGGGCGCGCCTGCTCGTTGTCGTCACAGCGCCATCCTATCCGAACTGAACTGTACTGTTGAGTTTAGATGTACTGTTCTGTACAGTTCAGTTCGTTGCCCCGTGGCCGGCCTCGATCGGCCCTCCCCTCCATGAAGAGAGGCCACGCATGAAGAACGAACTCAGGATCCCCGGAGTCTCCGGGAGTCTTCATCCAGGCCCCAGGGCTGTTCGAAGTCGCAGTGCCGCGACGCTGGCGCTGCTGTCGTTCGCCATGATGATCGTCTCGCTCGACCAGTACATCGTCGTGGTAGCCCTGCCCGATATGGGGCATGACCTGGGCTACTCGGCGCAGACATTGCAATCAGTGGTCAGTGTCTACGCGGTGGCATCCAGTGGATTCCTCCTGTTCGGGGGCCGCGCGGCGGACCTGCTCGGCCGGCGGCGGATGCTCCTGGTCGGCCTGACGCTTTACGCGCTGGCCTCGCTCGCGGGAGGGCTCGCGACGACACCCCTGATCCAGCTGATCGCGCGTGCGGTTCAGGGTTTCGGCGGAGCGCTGGTCTTTCCGAGCACGCTGGCGCTCATCAACACCACGTTCGCCGAGGGCCGCGACCGCAACCGCGCCCTGGCCGTCTGGGGAGGTTCCGGCGCGGCGGGTCTGGTCGTGGGCGTCCTGCTGGGCGGCGTGCTCACGCGAGCCTTCGGGTGGGAAGCGGTGTTCTTCGTCAACGTCCCGCTCGTGGGCGCGGTCTTCGTCTGGACGCTCTTCCTGATCGACGCCGATCCGCCTCGCGACAGGACGCGTATGTTCGACCTGCCTGGTGCGCTGACCGCCACAGGCGCCATCACGCTGCTGGTGTTCGCGCTTGTACAGGGCGCCGATCTGGGCTGGGGCTCACCGGTGATTTTTGCCGCGGCGGCGGTGGGCCTTCTGCTGGCTGTGGCATTCGTCCTGATCGAGGGGCGTAGTGGTGATCCGCTTCTCCCGCCACGGCTTCTGGTCAACGGGAGCCTCAGGATGGCCGTGGCGATCGCGTTCATGTTCATGACCACGTTCGGCTCACTCCTCTACTTCCTGTCGATCTACTTCCAGGACGTCCTCGGCTACGACGCCCTGGAAACCGGAATCGCGTTCCTGCTCCCGACCGTCGTGGTGGTCGCCGGTTCGACAGTGGGCGGCCGGGTGGTGACGCTCATCGGCCTGCGGCGCACACTCACCCTCGCCCTGTCGATCGGCGCGGCCGGGGCCGTCGCCCTGGGGCTGGCGACTTCTCCCGACGGCTCCTACGTCACGCTGATCCCAGGACTCATCGCCGTCAGCATCGGCGACGGCGTCATCTTCACGGCCATGTTCATCGCCGCCGCAACTGGAGTGCGTGATCGCGAGCAGGGTGTCGCCTCGGCGATCGCATCCACCGGATCAGGGGTCGGAGCCGTCGTGGGGCTCGCGATCCTGGTGCTCGTGGCCAACGCCGGCACCGAAGGACTCCTGGGGGATGGACTACGGGTCGCCATGGCCGAAGGAATCAGCCACGCCATTTTCGTCGTCGCGGGCGGAATCGTGGCGACCCTTTTGATAGCCCACATCGCGTACGGAAAAGGACACCTTCCTCGCCACGAGGTCTGACCTCAAGAGATCGTTCCATAGCCGAGGCGCCGCGTATGAACGGAGCGACGGACACTGAATGTCGCTCCGCCCGCCGAGTTCCCGCCAGGTCGGTCGCCCGGGAAGCGGAGCGAGACCGGCGGGCTGTGCGGCGTCACGCGCCGCGTACGACCCGCCGGTCGAAGGGTCAGCCGGTCACGAGGGTGACGCCCGGGAAGGCGGTGGTCGCGTTGCTCCACGGCGCGTAGTAGAACCGCCAGGAACAGGTACGCCCGCTGGTCACGTAGCCGGTGCAGGGCACCGGCGTGCTGGGGTCGATGGCGGAGATGACCCCTACCGCGTACTGCTGGGTGATGCTGGACGGGTTGGGGATCTCCACCGGGCCGCCGCTGTCACCCCCGCCGGCCGCGTTGGTGTGCGCCGCCTGCTCGGCGATGACCAGGCCATAGATCGGGTAGCCCACGCTGAGCGTGACGTTGACCTGCTTGGCCTGGATGGAACACAGGGTGCCCGAGTAGGCGCCGGAGGTGCAGAGCCACATGCCCACGTAGGAACCGGTGGTGCCGATGACCGGGTTGCCGAACTCCGGCGAGATGGTGCCGGGGTTGTTGTTGTAAACGCGGCCTGCGGTGCTCGCATTGATCAACATGACGTCTCGGTACATGTCGTCGTAGGAGGAGATCGGGCCGATCGCCTGGCCGGTCGGGTCGGTGGCCGTCTGCCCGACGTCACCGCAGTGGGCCGCGGTCAGCATCCTGGTCGTGCCGCCGTAGGTGACGGCGAAGCCGGTGGAGCAGCCGATCCCGCCGATGCCGGCCTTGCGCCAGGCCGCCCCGCCCCACCATGGTGGGGAGTCGTCCCAGCGGCTGGCCAGGGCCGGCGTGACGCCCGCCTGGATGGTGATCGGCACGGTGGAGTCGGCGACCTTGGCGCGGGTCAGGCCGAGGTCGGCGCCCGAGACCGTCAGGCCCGAGCCGTCGACCTTCGGCGCGATCGAGGTGATCGCACCGGCGGAGACGCGGGCGAGACGGTTCATCTCGCGCTCAAGCTCTCGGGCCGAGTACGCCGCGGGCAGGATGCTGACCGGGACGTCCTCGCGCAGCCGGCCGATCAGGTCGTCGATGCGCCTCGGGGTGTCGCCTTTCCAGTAGACGCGCAGTTCGTGGTTCTCCGGCGCGGCGATGATGCCGGCGTATCCGGTGTCCTCCTTGGTCTTGGTGGCGGCAGTGATGCGGTCGGCCGCCTTGACCAGCTTCTGCTGGGTGGCCAGCAGGTTGGTCCAGGACGCGAAAGCGCCGGGCACCTCGCCGACCGGCTCGATCGGCCGGGCCGTGGTGTCCTTGACGGGTGCGGGTGCGGGTGCGGGTGCGGGTGCGGGTGCGGGTGCCGCCGTGGCGTGGACGGTGCCCAGTCCGGTCACGGCGGCGGCGACTCCCAGCGCCACCGTCAGACGGCGGACGGCTCGTGAGGCTCTTGCGGTGCTTGAGGAGGTTTTCATCAATTCTGCTCCGCGATGTGGTTATGGGACCAGATTCGGTATTTCAGGCATTTATTAGGGAAGCAACGGCTTGACGCGAGATTTAGTGGCTGATAGAGCGATATGTTGAGCGGTTGTCTGCCGGGATTCGGCTTCAGACCTACGGCACACGGTCGCGGGCCGGTGCGCGGCGACCTGGGGGCACGGATTTCCGGCGTCCGGAATCTACGGAAAAGGCGCTCTCCGCCCGGTGTCCCCTTCTGGACAGCGGCGAGCCGCCAAGAGCATCATGTCCGGCGCGTTTTGTTCTGCTGCAGATTTACGCCAAGTGCATCGTCGGTCAGGACGAGGCCGCGGAGCGTCGCATCTCCGACGCGCTTGCCGCTCATGGCTGAGGCGCGGTTCGTGGGTGAGCATTGGGTGAGACCAGCCGTGGATGGTCACCGTCAGCCGTGGACGGTCGGACGGGACGAGAGAGCCCCCGGCGGCATGAGTCCAGGCCAGGGGCTCTTTCTGTTGATCGGGAGTGGTAGGGCGGGTGGGACTTGAACCCACGACCTACGGATTATGAGTCCGCTGCTCTGACCGGCTGAGCTACCGCCCCGCAAGCCTGGAGTCTCTCATAAGTTGGCGGTCATGTGAGCATGGGGAGTTGTTCACTTTGGCCGCGTCCTGCACAAGTTTGACGGACCGAGGACGAGGGTGGGCGGCCCCGGCGTACGGGAGCGGCCTGCCCTCGGCTCGGCGGTCGGGGAGAGGCGCAGGTGAGGGCCGCGGACGACCTCAGCGGGCGGGCGGGCCGGCCAGGGCGGGGGTGTCGAGCAGGCCGTAGCGGGCGGCCGGGGCTCCGCTCACGTAGGCCCAGTAACGATCCCCGTACGACCAGTGCCACCACTCGGTCGGATAGTTGATCAGACCGGCCGCCGTCAGGACCGAGACCAGCAGGCGCCGGTTGCCGGCCGCCTCCGGCGAGATGTCGGGGGAGGCGGTGTAGCACGCCCCGTCAGGGCCGGTGGGCGTGGCGTTGACCTCCGTGCCCATCGGCAGCTCGGTCCCGGCCTCGCTGCAGAGGGTCAGGTCCACGGCGGCGCCCGCAACGTGCGGCGCCACCTCGGGAGGAGAGATGTACCGGCCCGCCTCCCGGCGGAGGCGTTCGGCGCTCCAGTCGGGGTGCAGGCCCCGGAGCTCCTCGACGGACTCGGCGAAATACCGCTCCTGCAGTACCGGCGGCCGGTATCCCTCGATCACCAGGATCCTGAGCCCCGGTGGCAGCAGCGCCTGAGCCGCCACGAGCCGTTCGGCGACGCTGAGCCGCAGGTGCGCGTAGGCCCCCGCCGGATCCGCGAGCCGCTGGTCGATGAGCACCCCGTCCAGCCCGCGCAGGTCGACCAGGGGCTGGCCGCATTCTTCCACCGGCAGCGCGAGGATCCGGGAGTCGGACAACAACGTGATCTGTGGCATGGGGACGACACCTCGTTCTTGGTCTGATGGCAAGAGGGAAGTGCCCCTGTGCCGCCGAGTGGCCGGCGGCACAGGGGCCTGGATCAGAGAAGGCGGGGGTTATCGGACGATGCCTTGGGTGTCGGTGCCGTCGCCGTTCCAGTCGCCGATGACGGGGAGGTCGGCGGTGTTGCCGAAGGGGACGGGGCGGGTGGTTTCTGTGGCGCTGGTGACGGGGCTGGTGCGCAGGTAGAAGGTGTAGCCCATGCGGACGCCGACGTTGTCCTTTCCGTCGCCGTCCCAGTCGCCGGCGAAGGGGGTGGAGTAGTCGTTGCCGTATTTGAAGTGGTAGTCGGCGTCGCCGCTGGCGGGGTTGTTGGAGATGTAGAAGATGCCGGTGGCGGGGTCGTAGGCGCTGGGGGTGTCGGTGCCGTTGCCGTCCCAGTCGCCGACGACGGGGATCCAGTTGGTGTTGCCGTAGCCGTAGCTGGTGGTGGTTTCGGTGGTGCTGGTGATGGGGGTGGTGCGCAGGTAGAAGCTGTAGCCCATGCGGACGCCGATGTTGTCCTTTCCGTCGCCGTCCCAGTCTCCGACGATGGGGATGGAGTTTCGGTTGCCGTATTTGATGTTGTACTGGGATTGGCCGTTGGAGGGGTTGTTGGACAGGTGGAAGGTGGCGGTGGTGGGGTCGTAGGCGCTGGGGGTGTCGACGCCGTCGCCGTCCCAGTCGCCGATGATGGGGATCATCGGGCTGTTGCCGTACCTGATGACCGGCCGGGTGTTGGTGTTGGAATCGAAACTGTCGGACAGGGTGAAGTCCAGCACCCCGTAGTCGATCGGCTCGGGCTCGGGGTCAGGGGTGCTGTCGATGCCGAGCGGAGCGGAGTATCCGACGATGTCGCCGTCCGAGCGTGAGTAGCTGTTCTCCTTGACGCGGTCGCTGGCGTTGCCCTCGATGGTGTAGACGGTGCTCGAGGTCGCCGACTTGACGATGCCGACGTGGTTGATCTCGCCGTCCCGGTCCCAGTCGAAGACGACGGCGTCACCGGGCTGGGGCGTGTAGCCGCTCGACCGGGTGTGCCAGGTGCCGTACTTGGTCCCGTAGTTCTTGAAGGAGGCGGCCCAGCCTGTCAGCACGCCGCCGTCGGTCTCGGCGATGTCGGCGTTGCGCACGCCGGCGTTCTTCCACACGTACTTGGAGAAGTCGGCGCACCAGTCGCTGTCGCGCCACTGGACCCCGTCGGTCGAGGGGCACCCGGAGGAGGGCTTCCAGGAGCGGAAGTACCCGGTGTAGAAGTTGCAGCCGCTGCCCATCGGCGATTCGTGGTTGCGCGAGGAGTTGTTGAGCTGGCCCTGGGCGACCGACACGATCGTCGCGCGCGACGCGGCGGCGGCAGGGGAGGCCGTGGTCGTGATGAGCCCTGTTCCGAGCAGAGCCGTGGTGGCCAGCCCGCCGCCGAGCCGGCGCAGGAAGCGCGAGCGGGTCGTCGTGGTCCCGGTGCGGGGGGTGATCGAACTCATGGGAGTTCCTTTCCGGTAAGTCCTGCGGGTCTGCCGATCTCCGTGTGAGAGAAGGATCCGGGTGGGCGCTCCAACCTTGCTGTAAGTGCGCTGTAGCTTCCGGCGGCCGGCGTGCGAGGGGATTACAGCGTCGGCGCGCGGCGCACGGCGGGCGCCGGGCGCGGGGGAGTGCGAGGGCGGTGTGTCCGGCGACGCGGAACGCCCCTGTGCCGCCGTGTCGGTCACGGCGGCACAGGGGCGTGGGGTGGGGGGTGGGGGGACGGCGGGGCGTCCCGGCTGTGCACCGGGACGGGGCCGAAAAGGAGCTACCGGACGATGCCTTGGGTGTCGGTGCCGTCGCCGTTCCAGTCGCCGATGACGGGGAGGTCGGCGGTGTTGCCGAAGGGGACGGGGCGGGTGGTTTCTGTGGCGCTGGTGACGGGGCTGGTGCGCAGGTAGAAGGTGTAGCCCATGCGGACGCCGATGTTGGTCTTTCCGTCGCCGTCCCAGTCGCCGGCGAAGGGGGTGGAGTAGTCGTTGCCGTATTTGAAGTGGTAGTCGGCGTCGCCGCTGGCGGGGTTGTTGGAGATGTAGAAGATGCCGGTGGCGGGGTCGTAGGCGCTGGGGGTGTCGGTGCCGTTGCCGTCCCAGTCGCCGACGACGGGGATCCAGTTGGTGTTGCCGTAGCCGTAGCTGGTGGTGGTTTCGGTGGTGCTGGTGATGGGGGTGGTGCGCAGGTAGAAGCTGTAGCCCATGCGGACGCCGATGTTGTCCTTTCCGTCGCCGTCCCAGTCTCCGACGATGGGGATGGAGTTTCGGTTGCCGTATTTGATGTTGTACTGGGATTGGCCGTTGGAGGGGTTGTTGGACAGGTGGAAGGTGGCGGTGGTGGGGTCGTAGGCGCTGGGGGTGTCGACGCCGTCGCCGTCCCAGTCGCCGATGATGGGGATCATCGGGCTGTTGCCGTATCTGATGACCGGCCGGGTGTTGGTGTTGGAGTCGAAACTGTCGGACAGGGTGAAGTCCAGCACCCCGTAGTCGACCGGGTCCGGAGGCGCCTGGGAGGCCACGATGGCATCGACGATGATCTTCGCGTCGCCGGCCTGCGGCTGGTAGCGGTCCGGGTACGCCGACACCTGAACGGCCTGGCAGACCTCGCCGATCGGCGCGGTCAGCCACTTCTCGTCCGGGTACTTCGACTGCATCTTCTTGAGGAAGGCGTTGGTGGCCCAGTCCGGGTTCAGCCGCTCGGCCCTGGTCCCCCAGGAGGCCCGCTGCTGGAACAGCCCGAGGCTGTCGTGGTCGAGCTCCTCGCTGATGTTGTCGATGCTCGACTCGACGATCGTCGTGGTGATGGCGATGACGGCGGCCCTGAGGTTCAGCCCGCGGTCGCGCACGGCCTTGACCACCATCCGCGCGCAGGAGACGCGGTAGGCCGACATGTACCCCTTCATCTTGGCCTTCAGTGAGCCGTTGAGCTGCGTCGCGAGGGCGGAGTCGGTGGAGGTGGTGCCGTTCGCGTCGCACGCGGCGACGGCTCGGAGCGCGCCGACGTCACTGGCCTTCGCGCTGGGCGCCGGGGTGGGACCGGCCATGGCGGCGGGCGCGATCAGCAGGCTGCAGGTCAGCGCCATGGCGGTGATTCCGGCGAGCCGGAGGGCGCCACGGGCGGGACGCGAGGGGGATGCACTCATCGGATGCCTCATTTCGGGACAGATTCGATCTGGCTCCGAAAGAGTGCGACCGCGCGCTCCAATACCGCTGTAAATCCGTTGTAGGCCGCTCTACAGAACGACGTCCTCCTGCGCGGAACCGCTTCTCCGCCGCGGAGTGAGCTCCGCGTGTTCGCGGGAGCCGTACGCCCGGAAGATCTCGACCGCCTCCGTCCGCACGGTCTCGGCCGCCGCGTACTGTCCCAGCTCCTCGTGCAGCAGGGCCAGGTCACGCAGGGTCCGCGCGCGGAACAGAGGAAGGCCCAGCTCCTCCCACTGCCGCACCGACTCCTTCAGGCAGCTCTCCGCCTCCGGGAGGCGCCCGACGGCGAGGTGGAGCTCTCCCAGCGTGCGCAAGGTGATCGCCTCGCCCCACCGGTCGCGCAGGGCCCGCATGTCGGCGAGGATGCCGTCCAGCGCGGGCAGCGCCTCGTCGCACCTGCCCTGCCGGAGCCACGCCTTGGCGCGCGTGCGCAAGGCGTAGCACTCCAGCAGCCGCTCGCCCATGTCGCCGAAGATGTGCGCCGCCTGTTCGCTCAGCCGCTCCGCTTCGGCGTACTGTTCCCTGGCCAGGTGGTGCAGGGCCATGGTGCGCAGGGTCAGCGCCTCACCTCGCCGGCTGCCCGATCGTCTGTACAGCGTGAACGCGTCGTCCAGGTCGTTCCAGGCATGATCCAGGTCGCCCTGTTCCAGCCTGACCGACCCCGCCAGCCGCTGCACGTGGGCGAGAGCGGCCTCGTCACCCTGGTCGCGCCACATCCGCTGAGCGCTGTCGAGATAGTGAAGCGCCTCGGGCAGGTGCCCCTGTTCGCGGCAGACGACGCCCATGCCCGTGAGGATGGCGCACTCTCCCCGCAGGTCCCCGGCGGCGCGGAACATCGCGAGCGCCTTGCCGAAGTACTCCTTCGCCTCGGCGTAGCGGTCCTGCTCGTATCGCAGCTGGCCCAGCTCCGCGAGCAGCGTCGCCTGCCCGGCGGTGTTCCCCCTGCGCCGCGCGACGGCCAGGGCGGCGTCGTGCGTGCGGCTCCAGGCCGTGAACTGGTTCTCCACGGCGAAGGCGGAATGGCACAGCGCGGAGGCCAGTTCGACCGCGGCCTCGTCGAGGTCCAGCCCCGCCGCCAGTTCGACGCCGACGACCAGCGGCTCCTCCTCGATGCGGAACCACGTGTGGGGCGCCGCCAGGACGGCCCGCGCGGCCTGCGGATCGATGGGCACGGCGAGCCGGTAGGACTCGCGCACCGCGATCGTGCCCGACGGTTCGACGGCGCGCACCTTCGACAGCAGCCAGAGCCAGCCGCCGAGCACCCTGGTCACCGCGCCGACCCGCTCCGGTGGCGGGTCCTCGGCCTCGGCGCGCTCGCGGGCGAACAGCCGGATGAGATCGTGCAGCCGGTAGCGCACCTGGCCGATCGCGTCGACGCCCTCGACCTCGACCAGCGAGGCGTCCACCAGCTGTTCCAGTTCCCGCTCGGCCTCGTCGAGGCTCGACCCGGTGGCGGCCGCCGCGACCCAGGCGGGAAAGTGCGGAAGGCCGAGCAGGCCGAGGTACCGTAACGCCCTGCGGACCGAGCCGGTCAGCAGTTCGTAGCTCAGGGCGATGCCGGCGCGGACCTCCTGGTCGCCCACGGCGAGTTCGTCGAGCCGGCGCCGCTCATCGGCGAGGCGGTCGGCCATGAGTTTCACCGACCACTGCCGGCGCGAGGCGAGCCTGGCTCCGGCGATGCGGATGGCGAGGGGCAGGTACCCGCACTGCCGTACGATCATCCGCGACGGTCCGGGCTCCGCGGTGACGCGTTCGGCGCCGGCGACGTGGGAAAGCAGGGCGAGCGCCGCGTCGACGGTCAGCGTGCCGAGCTCCGTCGGCAGGGCGCCGGCGAGGCTCGGAAGCTTGTTGCGCGAGGTGATCAGCACGGCGCATCCCGCCGAGCCGGGCAGCAGCGGGCGGACCTGGCGTTCGGTGGCCGCGTCGTCGAGCACCACCAGCATGCGACGGCCGGAGAGCAGGCTGCGATAGCGGTTGACCCGCTCCTCCAGGGTCGGCGGAAGCTCCGGCGCGGGCGTGCCCAGTTCGCGCAGGAGGCGGCCCAGGACCTCTTCGGGCGTCGCCGGAAGCTCGGTGGTGCCGCGCAGCTCGGCGTAGAGCTGGCCGTCCGGGTAGCGCTCGGCGACGTCGTGGGCGACCCGTAACGCGAGGGTCGACTTGCCCGTGCCGCCGGCGCCGAGGATCACGCAGACCGGCATGGCGGACGGCCGGGTCAGAGCCGCCCGCAACAGGACCGTCTCCTCGGTCCGGCCGGTGAAGTCGGGGATGACGGGAGGCAGCTGGTACGGCCTGCCCCTCTCGGAAGCGCCCCTCTCGGGAGTGCCCCTCTCAGGAATGCCCCTCTCGAAGGTGCCTCTCTCGGGAGCGGCCCCTTCGGTGCCGGCCGCTTCGGGAGTGGCCCTCTCGGTACCGCTCCTTCCGGTCGGGAACCTTGCGATACCGGTGCTGCCGGTACCGGCCCGCTCGGGAGTGGCCCCGGCGGCATCGGACCTTCCGGGTCCGGCACCGTCGTGGCCGGGCCTGCCGGGCCTGCCGGGCGTTCCGCTCGCCGCCCCCGAGCCCGTGGGCGCGGAGGTCTCCGGCGGGCGCGTCCGGGAGCGGTGCCCGGGTGACAGGCGCGGATCCCCCCGCAGGATGCCCTCGTGCAACCGCCGCAGCTCGGGGCCGGGATCGATGCCGAGCTCCTCCGCGAGGACCTCCACGCCCTGCCGGTAGACCGCGAGCGCGTCCCCCCGCCGCCCGAGGTGGTTCAGGGTCGCCATGAGGTCATGGCGAAGGCGTTCGTGGGTGGGATGGCGTGCCACCAGGGCGGTCAGCTCTCCGATCACCTGCTCGTGCAGGCCGATCTCGAGGTCGGCGGCGATGCGCTCCTCGGTCACGGTGAGCCGCAGCTCGTCCAGGCGCCGGGCCTCGGCGAGCAGGAAGGAGTCGCCCATCCCGCCGAGGGCGGGACCGCGCCACAGCGCGAGGGCGGCGCGGAACCGCTCGGCCGCCTCCTCGTGCCGCCCCTCGGTGGCCGCGCGGCGTCCTTGGGCGACGAGCGTCTCGAACGCGGAACGGTCGACGGCGCCGGCGGGGACGTCGGCCAGGTAACCCGCCTGGTGGGACACGATGACGGGGGGCATGTCCGCGCGCTCGAACGATCGGCGCAGCGACGAGATGTAGGTCTGCAGCACCGCCCGGGCGGTCTCCGGGGGATCCGCGCCCCAGATGGCGTCGATGAGCCGTTCGGCCCCGACCACGTGGCCCTCGTCGATGAGCAGCGCGGTGAGCAGGGTTCGCGGCTTCGCCCCCCCGAGCGGCACCTGACGGCCACCGTTCCAGACCTCTATGGGACCGAGGAGCCGGAACTCCATGGATTCCTCCAGCGACGACCTCCCGGGGGCACCGAACACGTGAACCGTGGACGGCCTTCGTCCAACGCAACGGTTCGACACGATTGGGGAGTTCCCCCTGACCGTTACCCGCCTCGCGGTGGGAGCCAGCGTAGGTGATCCCGTACGTGACCGACAGGGCCGGCGATCTCGGCGACGGTGTCCACAGGGGGGCGGGGGTGGGCGGCCCGGGCGCTCAGGGGCCGTCCACCCTGCGTTCGGCGGTCAGGGGGAGGTGCAGGTGAGGGCCGAGGGGACGCTGTTGGCGCCCGTCCAGCTGCCGTTGAAGCCGAAGGTGGTCGAGGCGCCGGCGCCCAGGTCGCCGTTGTAGCTCGCGTTCCTGACCGTCACGGCGCCGCCGCTCTGGCTCACGGTTCCGTTCCACAGTTGGGTGACCGTCTGACCGTTGGCGAAGGTCCACCTCACCGTCCAGCCGCTGAGCGAAGTGGTGCCGTTGTTCCTGACGGTCACCTCCGCGCCGAAACCGCCCTGCCAGGAGTTGGTGACGCGGTAGGTGGCCGCGCAGCCGCCGGGCGGAGGGGGCGAGGGGGTGGTCGGCGCGGTCGGGGTCGGCGTGACCGGCGGCGACGGAGTGGTCGGCGGGGTGGGGGTCGGGGTGACGGGCGGCGTCGGGGTGGCGCCGTTGAGCAGGGCGGCCAGGGGCGGGTACCACTTGTTCGCCATCTTCTGGTCGCCGGTGGCGTTGGGGTGCACCCCGTCCCCGGTGTCGCTGGAGGTGCTGAACCCGGTCCACTGGTCGACGACCACGATCGGCGACTGGGTGGTGCTCTTGGACTGCGCCCACCCGGGGATGGCGGAGTTGAGCGCGACGACGCGCTGGGCGCACTCGGGGCAGGAGCCCGGGTTCATCGGGATGATCTGCGCGACGAGGATCTTCATGGTCGGGTTGCTCGCGCGCATCTGGTCGACCAGCTTGCCGTACGCGGCCAGGATCGTACTGGTCGCGCGGTTGCTCCACACGTCGTTGGTGCCGAAGTGCATCAGCACGACGTCGGGCCGGGTCGCCGAGAGCCAGCCGGGGAGCTGGTTCTGGTCGGCGACGGTGGTGACCAGCGCGCCGCCGTGGCCCTCGTTGTCGCCGTCGTAGCTCACGCCGCATCCCTGGGGCGGCAGGGTGCCCACCATGTCCACGCTGTAGCCGCCCTGCACCAGCTTGTTGTACAGCAGGGCGCGCCAGCAGCCGGGGGAGCCGGTGATGGAGTCGCCCAGCGGCATTATCCGCACGGTGGCGGCGCGGGCCGGCGGCACGAGCGCGAGCGCCGTGTACGCCAGGACCCCGATCATCGCCGCCATGATCGCCAGGAGTGCGCGTCTGGTCGCCATGCTCCACCTCCGCCTCGTCCGCGTGGCGATGGTACGGAGGCGGCGTCCCCGCTAGGAAGGAGGTGGCCTGCTTAACCGGTTCGACCTGCGATGACATGGCGCCCGGCGGTGAAAGTTACAAAGGACGGGCCCTGGCTCGCGATGGCGTTCCCTCACTGGGGACGGTCGCCGTCACAGCCAGCGTTCGCGGGCGGCGTGCCAGGCCAGTTGCATGCGGGTCTGGACGCCGGCCGCCTCCATGATGCCCGAGACGCGCCGCTGGACGGTGCGCTGGCTGATGCCGAGCTGGCTGGCGATCGACTTGTCGGGCACGCCCGCCACCAGCAGCGACAGCAGGTAGAGGTCGTCGGGGTCGAGAGGGCAGGGCGCCGTCTCGGCCTCCAGCGACAGGGCGCCGCCGTCCATGACGCTCAACGGCGTCGCGCGGTCCCACTGGCTCTCGAACAGGGCGAGCAGCGCGTCGAGCAGGGTGCCGCCGCGGATCAGCGCCGCGGTGGGCTCGGACAGGCCCGGCCGCTGGACGAGCGTGAGCAGGCCGATGCGGCGGTCGGCGACGGTCAGCCGCACGGGGAGCCGCGGGATGGCGCGGGACCGCTCGCCCAGCTTGATCGCCTGGGCGACGTCGGCTTGCATGCCGGGCTCCTCCAGCAGCGCGCGTTCGTAGATGACGCGGTAGGTCACGCCGCGGGCGAGCGCGGACGGCTCGGCGTCGTTCTGGGCGGCGGTCATCGCGACCGGGCCGGCCAGGCAGAAGCCCAGGATCTCCTCCCGGGCGTTGTCCTGCATGTGCAGCAGGTGCTCGCGCATCGCGGCCCGGTTGGGCAGCACCTCGATGAGCTGGGCGGCGTCCCTGCGGCGGACGTTGGCGCGGTACTCCTCCGACAGTTCCTCCAGGGAGCGGCGCGCCCAGTCCAGCGACTGCTGGCGCCGCAGCAGCGACGCGCCGAGCGCGATGTCGGGCGCGACGGCGGCGAACCGTCCGGGGGAGACCTCCCGGACCAGGCCCTTGGCGGCCATCGACCGCAGCGCGTCTCCCACCTGTTCGGGTCCGAGCCGGGTGTGCCGCCCGAGTTCCCCGACCTCCGCCTCGGCGGCCGAGACCAGCAGCCGATACGTCAGTTCCTCCACGGAGTTCAGCCCAACCGGCTCCAGCATGTCCCCATCATGACACCCGAAATAGGGATATTCGGCCACATGCAACCTCACTTTGCCGCGTTCCGGCAGGTGAGGGCCGCGTCCGGACTACGGCGCGCTCCGCTCGCCGGGCTCGTTCTCAGCCTCCGTCCCGGTGTCCTCGACGTCCTGTGCGGCGGAAGGATCGGGCGCGTCGACCGGGCGCAGCCGCTCCCACACCAGGAAGACGGCGCCGACGATGATCATGCCCACGCCCGTCCAGAGGTTGATGCGGATTCCCTCGGCCTTGCGCACCGCCTCCGCACCGTCCAGCAGTCCGACGACGGTGAGGATGGCGCCGTAGATGAGGAACAGGCCGCCGATGATGCGGCGGATGTCGAAGAGCCGGGCGACGCGCTTGCGGTCGCTCTCGTCGTTCACAGCAGGTCTCCGATCGGGGACGAAACGGTCGTCTGCCCGGCCGTCGCCGGGATGGTGGTCGGGCGGTCCGGTGGCGGAGCAGCGGATCGGTTCGGCAACGGCATGGGTCAGATGAACGGGATGTAGAGGGCGGCGCCCAGGATCACCGCGCCGATGCCCAGCACCACCGGCGAGCGGTACCAGGCCGTGTCACCGGCCAGCGCGTCGTCGGCGATCGAGGCGTCGCTGAGCCCGTACACCAGGCCGCGCAGCTCGCTCTCGGGCTTGGGGGTGGTGAGCAGCGTGACCACGATCGAGACCACCGCGTCCACCACGAACGCGGTGCCGGCGCCCCAGAAGGTGGCGTTCAACTCGGTGCCGAAGTCCAGCACGCCCGCCTTGAACAGGATGTAGGACGCGAAGGCGGCGAGCGTGCCGGTCAGCAGGCCCCAGAAACCGGCCCACGCGGTCATCCGCTTCCAGAACAGCCCGATGATGAAGGTCGCGAACAGCGGCGCGTTGAAGAAGGAGAACAGCGTCTGCAGGTAGTTCATGATGTTGCTGAACCCGGCCGCGATCAGCGCGGTGCCGATGCCGAGCACGACGCCGCCCACGGTGGCCAGGCGCCCGAGCTTGAGGTAGTACTCATCGGGCTTGTCCTTCTTCACGTGCGAGCGCCAGATGTCGTAGGTGAAGACGGTGTTGAAGCCGCTGATGTTGGCCGCCATGCCGGCCATGAACGAGGCCAGCAGGCCGGTGACCGCGATGCCGAGCACGCCGTTCGGCAGCAGGTCGCCCATCAGGAGCGGGATCGCGTAGTTGTACTGCGGGCCGCCGGGCTTGCCGAGATCGCTGAACAGCACCAGCGCCACCAGGCCGGGGATGACGGTCACGGCCGGGATCATCAGCTTGGGGTAGGCCGCGACGATCGGGGTGAGCCGCGCCGCCCGCGTGTTGCGCGCCGACAGCCCGCGCTGCACCTCGGCGAAGTTCGTCGTCCAGTAGCCGAACGACAGCACGAAACCGAGGCCGAGGACGATGCCGATCCAGTGCGCCCCGAGCGGGTTGGCGTCGGCCGACCCGGTGTTCGCCCAGGCGTGCAGACCGGGTTCGCCCAGCGCCGACCGCCGCACCTTGTCCGCCAGCCCGGAGAAGCCGCCCACCTTGATCAGGCCGAGGACGGTGACCGGGATGAGGCCGGCGAGGATGACGAAGAACTGCATGACCTCGTTGTAGATGGCCGACGACAGTCCGCCCAGCACGACGTAGGCGAGCACGATGGCCGCCGAGACCACGATCGACAGCATCAGCGGCCAGCCGAGCAGCGCGCCCATCACCAGCGCGAGCGCGTACAGGTTGATCCCCGCGATGAGGATCTGCGCCACGGCGAAGGTGATCGCGTTGAGCAGCTGCGTCTGGCCGTTGAAGCGGCGGCGCAGGAAGTCCGGAACGCTGTGCACCTTCGACCGGTAGTAGAACGGCATCATCACGATGCCGAGGAACACCATCGCCGGGACGGCGCCGATCCAGTAGTAGTGCACGGTGGCGACGCCGTACTGCACGCCGTTGGCGGCCATGCCCAGGATCTCGGTGGCGCCGAGGTTGGCCGACAGGAATGCCAGGCCGGTGATCCAGGCGGGGAGGGACCTGCCGGACAGGAAGAAGTCCAGGCTGGTCTTGATGGCCCGGCGCGCGGCGAAGCCGATGCCGAGGACGGTGACGAAGTACAGCGCGAGGATGAGGTAGTCAAGAGGGTTGACGTCCAGCCGCAGATCCTGCGCCGCGAGAGTCAGGTGATGAGGCACCATCGCCCGTTACCCGGAAATTTCATGGTTTCACCTGCTGCTTCGTGCCACTTGTGAGATCCGCCGGTGGCCGTGCCTTTGCCGCACCCCGGTCATCCCCGGTCGTCCCCTGGGCCTGCCTCCGCCAGGCGTGCGAGTTCCGTCCCCGTCGGCCGGCGGGGTCGCCGCCGGCCGCTTTCCCGCCCCGCCGCCGAGGGTTCCCGCCGGGCCGGCGCACGCCCGCGCCTGCCGGAGAATGTTTGAGCGCCAAACTATTGACGCCCTGGCACGGGTTGTGTGAACCTTCGGCGGAGGCTGTCAGGAGCCTCATCGGTACCATGCACGCTGGAGGTCGACGGTCAGGGTCCCACCTGATCGTGCATGGCGGTAGACCGCGTTCTCGAAGCGTTTCGAGGCGATCCGAAGGGAACCGTTCATGCGCAAGAAGCTCCTCAGCATGCTCGCGATGGCGCTCGCCGCCAGCTTCCTCGCGGGTGTGCAGGCGCCGCCGTCGGCGGCCGCCGCCTCCGAGCCCTACACCTTCAAGAACGTCCAGATCGGTGGCGGCGGGTTCGTCCCCGGCATCGTCTTCAACCAGAGCCAGAAGGACCTGATCTACGCGCGCACCGACATCGGCGGCGCCTACCGGTGGAACGCGTCGTCCCAGACGTGGACCCCGCTGCTCGACTGGGTCGGGTTCGACAACTGGGGCTACAACGGCGTGGTCAGCATCGCCACCGACGCCGTGGACCCCAACAAGGTCTACGCCGCCGCCGGCATGTACACCAACTCCTGGGACCCCAACAACGGCGCCATCCTGCGCTCCAGCGACAAGGGCGCCACCTGGCAGGCTTCGCCGCTGCCGTTCAAGCTGGGCGGCAACATGCCCGGCCGCGGCATGGGAGAGCGGCTGGCCATCGACCCCAACAAGAACAGCGTCCTGTACTTCGGGGCGCCGAGCGGGAACGGCCTGTGGCGCAGCACCGACTCCGGGGCCACCTGGGCCAAGGTGACCAACTTCCCCAACGCCGGCAACTATGTGGCCAGCCCCGGTGACGCCTACAACGGCGACAACCAGGGCGTCGTGTGGGTGACCTTCGACAAGCGCACCGGCAGCTCGGGCAGCGCGACCCAGACCATCTACGTCGGGGTCGCCGACAAGAGCAACACCGTCTACCGCACCACCAACGGCGGGACGAGCTGGGAGCGGGTCTCCGGCCAGCCGACCGGCTACATCGCGCACAAGGGTGTGCTGGACACGACCAACGGCTATCTCTACATCGCCACGAGCGACACCGGCGGACCGTACGACGGGGCCAAGGGCGAGGTGTGGCGGTACACGACCGCCACGGGGGCGTGGACCCAGATCAGCCCCATTCCGTCCAGCAGCTCCGACGACTACTTCGGCTACAGCGGCCTGTCGGTCGACCGCCAGCACCCGGGCACGCTGATGGTGGC
Source organism: Sphaerisporangium rhizosphaerae (assembly GCF_042665155.1). NCBI lineage: Bacteria > Bacillati > Actinomycetota > Actinomycetes > Streptosporangiales > Streptosporangiaceae > Sphaerisporangium > Sphaerisporangium rhizosphaerae. The sequence continues at coordinate 45,465 of NZ_JBHTCG010000006.1, forward strand.
CACGCAGGTCTCCTGGTGGCCGGACGTGATCTTCTTCCGCAGCACCGACTCGGGCGCCACCTGGACGCGCGTGTGGGACTTCACCAGCTATCCCGACCGCTCGTTCCGCTACAAGATGGACATCTCCGCCACGCCGTGGCTGACCTTCGGCACCAACCCGGCCCCGCCCGAGGTCACCCCCAAGCTGGGATGGATGACCGAGTCGCTGGAGATCGACCCGTTCAACTCCGACCGCATGATGTACGGCACGGGCGCGACCATCTACGGCACCACCGACCTCACCAAGTGGGACACCGGCGGGCAGTTCACCATCAAGCCCACGGTCATCGGGCTGGAGGAGACCGCGGTGCTGGACCTGATCAGCCCGCCGTCCGGCGCGCCCCTGGTCAGCGGCCTCGGCGACATCGGCGGGTTCCGGCACACCGACCTGACCAAGGTCCCGTCGATGATGTTCACCCAGCCCGTCTTCACCAGCACCAGGAGCCTCGACTACGCCGAGACCAACCCGAGCATCATGGTGAGGGCCGGCGATTTCACCGACTCCGACCGGCCCAACGACAGCCACGTGGCCTTCTCCACCGACGGCGGGGCCAACTGGTTCCAGGGCACCGAACCCGGCGGCGTCAACAACGGCGGCACGGTCGCGGCGGCCGCCGACGGCAGCCGGTTCGTCTGGGCGCCCGGTGACTCCGGTCAGCCGGTCGTCTACTCCGTCGGCTACGGCAACAGCTGGAGCCAGTCCTCCGGCGCGCCGGCCAACGCGGTCGTCGAGTCCGACCGGGTCAACAAGAACAAGTTCTACGCCTTCGCCAACGGCGGCTTCTACGTGAGCACCAACGGCGGCGCCGCCTTCACCAGGACCGCGGCCAGTGGCCTGCCTTCCACGGGCGTCAAGTTCAAGGCGCTGCCCGGCACGGAGGGCGACATCTGGCTGGCCGGCGGCACCGGGGGCCTGTGGCACTCCACCGACTCCGGCGCCTCCTTCACCAAGGTGAGCGGCGTGACCGAGGCGACCAACATCGGCTTCGGCAAGGCGGCGCCCGGGAAGACCTACCAGGCGCTCTACCTCGCCGGACGCGTGGACGGCGTCTACGGCGTCTACCGGTCCGACGACACCGCCGGCACCTGGATCCGCGTCAATGACGACCAGCACCAGTACGGCAACATCGGCGAGGCCCTGACCGGCGACCCCCGCGTCTACGGCCGCGTCTACATCGGCACCAACGGCCGCGGCATCATCTACGGCGACCGCGACGGCAGCAGCACCCCTGACACCACCGCTCCGTCGAAGCCGGGGACGCCGACGGCGTCGGCGGTGACCTCGTCTGGGGCGACGTTGTCGTGGACGGCGTCGACCGACAACGTCGGGGTGAGCGGGTATGACGTGTACCGGGAGGCGGGGACGACGGATGTGAAGGTGGGGACGGCGACGAGCAATACCTTCACGCTGTCCGGCCTGAGCGCGAGCACGTCCTACACCTTCTACGTGGTGGCGCGTGACGCGGCGGGCAACAGTTCCACCGCTTCCAGCCCGGTCACCTTCACCACCACCTCCGGCGGCACCACCGACACGACGGCTCCGTCGAAGCCGGGGACGCCGACGGCGTCGGCGGTGACCTCGTCTGGGGCGACGTTGTCGTGGACGGCGTCGACCGACAACGTCGGGGTGAGCGGGTATGACGTGTACCGGGAGGCGGGGACGACGGATGTGAAGGTGGGGACGGCGACGAGCAATACCTTCACGCTGTCCGGCCTGAGCGCGAGCACGTCCTACACCTTCTACGTGGTGGCGCGTGACGCGGCGGGCAACAGTTCCACCGCTTCCAGCCCGGTCACCTTCACCACCACCTCCGGCGGCGGCAACAGTGGCTGCACGGCGACCTACGCGGTCACCAACTCCTGGCCGGGCGGCTTCCAGGGCGAGGTCACCGTCAAGAACACCGGCACCGCCGCCATCACCGGCTGGACGGTGAAGTGGGCCTTCGCCAACGGCCAGACCATCACCCAGCTCTGGAACGGCACCCTCACCCAGAGCGGCGCCAACGTCACGGTGAAGAACGTCTCCTACAACGGCAACCTCGCGGCGGGCGCCTCCACCACCTTCGGCTTCGGCGCCTCCTCCACGGGCACCAACGCCGTCCCGTCGCCGGTCACCTGCACCGCCGGCTGACCTCGGCCACCGGCCCGGCGGACACCCGCCGCCGGGCCCATCGGCGACACCGGCTCGACGGGCCACCCGCGCCGCCGACCGGCCGAGACCCGGCCGGTCGGCGTGGTGACGGACGCGGGCCCGGCGCCCTCCAGGCGCCGGGCCCGCTTCGCCGTCCGTGGAGATCGGTACGCGGAGGTCGGTACGTCGAGGTCAGTACGCCGAGACGTAGGTGACCATCGAGGCGCTCTCCACCGGCCTGCCGCCCTCGTAGCAGGCGACGTCGCGCACCGTCACCTCGTTGCCGTAGGTCGCCCAGCGCGCGAGGAGGTTGCAGAAAGCGGGCCCTCGCCCGTACGCGGTGACCTGGACGTCGTCGGGGAGCACGCCGACCTTGTGGAAGGTCACCAGGCGCAGCCCGAACCCGGCGGTCTGGATCTCGTTGAAGGACCCCACCGAGTTGAAGGTGACACCGGCCGGCACCGGCGTGTACGGACCGGGGTTGGCCGGGTCGTTGTCGAAGGTGTAGGCGAAGTTCTTGGGCGGGATCGCCCCGCCGGTGACGGCGCGTTCGTTGTGGTAGGTCAGCGTCCAGCCGGTGTTGAGCGGGGCGTCCACCGCGTCGAAGCAGCGCACCGAGATCTTCTGCCCGCTCGACGACGGCGACCACGTGCTCACCTTGCAGTGGGCCGGCACGCTGGAGTCGACCGCGGTCACCTGGATGTTCCCCGAGGCGCGCGCGGGGCCGAGCCCGTTCAACATGACCGTCCACACGCCCGGCGACAGCGACGGCACGACGGTGTTGGCGCTGCCCGTGGAGTTGTAGGAGGCGGCGAGGCCCGAGCCGTCCCAGTACAGATAGCCCAGCGCCGCCGGCGACGGCAGGGGCCCGGTGCTGGAGGCGTAGGTGATGGCGAACGGCGTGAACACCGGCCTGCCGCCGTAGGTGTAGCACCGCACCGCCACGATCTCGTCGGTGCCCACCGCCCCGTACTTCTCGATCTGGCACCACACGGCGGTCTGGGCCATCGCGGTGACGTGGGCGACGCCGGGATCGACGCGGGAGGGGGAGACGCCGATGCCGGGGAACCGCACGAACACCTCGCCGATCACACCGGGACTGACCGTGACGGTCGATCCGGCGGACCAGCTTCCCGCCTGGTGGGTCGGATCGGGGATTCCCGAGGTGGTGTCCACGAAGGCGAAACCCCACTTGTCGGGGACCGCGGCCTGCGCGCCGGTGGCCGCCGCGGTGAGCCCGCCCGTGAGCGTGGCGGTGAGCATGGCGGTGATGCACAGTAATCGGGCGAGAACCTTCCGTGGTCGACGCATGTCGTCCTCCGTTCACTCCAGAGCCGGCGGATCAAGAACGCGGCGCCGGCGGCCCCGGCGCGGGTGATCGGAACGGCGCGTGGAAATCACACCGTGTCCAGCGCTCTTGATAACCCGGCCGCCCCTCGTTGAGAAGACCCAACATCGGTGGTGGCGAGGCCCGTCTCGGGGTAGGGGGACATCGGCCGGTCCTTGTCGGAGGCGACCGGCCGACCGAAAACCGGCGAGGCCGCCGGGGTGGGTTCAGGGTCGTCTCCGCCTGGAGGCGGACCACGAGTTCGACCTGCGGATGAGGCAGGTGGCGGAGCATCGCCCCTATTCTGGACACGGATACGGGGTCGGACAGGGGGTAGAAGTGGCCGTGACCGACGACAGGCGCGGCGACGCCACGAAGAACGCCCGCCGTGAAGGTTTCAAGGGCCGGCTGGACGACGTGCGCTCCACCCGCACCGGCCGCCTCACGTTGAAGATCGTCGTCGGTGTGGTGGGGGCCGCGCTGGTGATCGGCGGCCTGCTGCTGGTGCCGCTGCCGGGCCCGGGGTGGCTGATCGTCTTCGCCGGCCTGGCCGTGCTCGCCACCGAGTTCGAGTGGGCCCACCGGCTGCTGCAGTTCGCCAAGCGCACCCTGGAGAGCTGGACCGCCTGGCTCAAACGGCAGAACTGGCCGGTCCGCATCCTGGTCGGCGCCGTGACGCTCGCGACCGCCGCCGTCATCGTCTGGGCCATGCTCAAACTCAGCCTCGGCATCGACCTGATCCAACAGGCCCGCCAGTTCGTCACCTGACCTGGACGCCCGAAGGCCCCGGCCTCGGGCGTCATCTCGTCATCCGCTCAGTGCCGTCTGCAGGAGCGACAGCCCGGCCAGCAGCGCCGGGCCGCGAAGAAGCTGCAATATCAGGCCGAGCGGCGTCGGGCCGAACAGTCCGACGTCCACCATCGGGCTCGCGTAGTCCAGCGGCGGCCGGGTCGCCACCCGGTACGTCACGATCACGGCGCCCACGGCGGACACCGTCGCGGTGAGAACGGACACACCGGGAACCAGCGCCACCGTCACCCCCGACCACAGCAGCGCCCCCGCCGCCGGCACCACCAGATGCGCGAGTGTGAGCGACCGGTCCGAGCCGCCCAGGGCCCGGCGGATCGCGGGTGAGCGGGAGATGATCCGGAGCCCGCCGGCGAGTCTGTCCACCGCCAGGAACGCGGTCACCGTGTGCAGGGCCGGCAGGAAAGCGGTCAACCCGACCACATGCCCGCCATAAGGTACGCAGATCAGCGCGGCCCAGATGAACAGGCCGGTCGGCATGCGCCGCACCCGTGCCAGGTCGGTCCGCACCAGAGCGACAAGACGATTTCCGCTGATGCGTGCGGGCCGGACCAGCGCGATCGTCCGCGCACGCCGTTCCAGAACGATCGCCCAGAACAAGGTGACGTCGAGCGAGAGAACGGAAACCTGGGTCGCCATGGCGAGTTCGCTGCCGGAGGAGAGCATTCCCCGGGTCATGAGGCCCAGGCTTCGCCGGGCGAGACGAACCGCGATGACGGCTACGACCAGAGAGGCGACCGCGCAGACGGCGTACCCCGCCGTGCCGGCCTCCTCCAGGTCCGCCAGCGGGTAGCCGGGCCGTAGGACCAGGATCGCCGCCGCGACGCCGGTGAGCGCGTACGCCATGACGCTCAGCCCCCGCTGGACGGCGCGCGCCGACCGGTGTCCCGCCTGCACCAGTACGCAGAGGCACGTCACGACGGCGCCGAACGCCGCCCACGGCGTGAACCACGGCACGAGCGGAACCGAGAGGCGGGTCACCGCGAGGAAGGCGTATCCGAGCGCGGCGGAGACGGCCGAGCCGATCGCCAGGGCGACGGACAGATGGCTGCTGAGCAGGGCGCCTCTGTCGACCGGAGTGCTGAGCAGCCACGTGCGCGCCGAGGCGCTCGCCTGCAGCGGGCCGAACGCCAGGAGCGCCTTGGCGAGCAGCACCACGCATAAGATCGCCAGGAGCGCGGCGGTGAGCTGCGTCACCGATGTTCTGACCGACTCCGGTGGCGCGCCGCCCCGCTCGACCCGCTCCAACCCCGAGCTCACCACCTCGACGATCAGAGCACCGAGGACCACGAGATAGAGACCGCGCTCAAGCAGTGAGGACAGCGTGTACGCGAGGGGACGCCGCGGTCTTCCGGACCGCCTCCTGCCGCGCAGGTCTCTGGCCTTCGGAACGCGTCCCGGGGCGTCGTCGACGACCGTCACGCCACCACCTCGATCGTGCGGTCGGCCGCCGCGCCGACCAGTTCACGATCGTGGGAGGTGAAGAGTATCGCCACGCCGGCCGCCTTCTCCGCCTGGAGTCGGTCGGCCAGCCAGGCCCGCCCCTTCGCGTCCAGCCGCTGCTCCGGCTCGTCGAGAAGGAGGAGCCGGCGGGGGCGCACGAGGCAGGAGGCGAGACCGAGCCGGTGGCGCTGGCCGCTGGACAAGGTGACCGGAAGCTGGTTCGCCGCAGCGTGCAGATCGAGTTCTCGCAGCACCGACGCGACCACCCGGTCCGGGTCCTCCATGCCGTGCGCCCATGAGTACAGCGTGAGGTGATCGATGACCGACAGGTCCGGGAAGTACTCGGCGTCGTCGAGAAGGCAGGCCATCGCGGCACGAGTGGCCGATTCCGATTCGCGAAGTCTCGCGCCATCCAGCTCGATCACACCGTCGTCGGCGTCCTCGACTCCCGCGACGCACTTGAGCAGAGTGGTCTTTCCGGAACCGTTGGGACCGACCACCGCCACCGCCTCACCGGAACGCAGCGAGAAGCCGATGTCGCGCAGCACGGGCACCTGCGAATAGGACTTGGTCAGACCCGACACGTACAGCAGATCCGGACCGGCCGATGTGCTCATTACGGGATGACACCCCTCGGTCGTCCTTGGATCAGACGGCGAGCGCCGCCCTGCTGGGGTCCATCATCGGCCCGGAGCGGGCCGGCTCGTGGTGGATTGTCACCGGGGTGCGAACTCGACCTATGAGAAATACGCACAGAAGCATAGGAACGCGGTGAAAATGGAGTAACGTCCGCATTTGGAGATCTTGCCCGGACCCGAGGGGTGAAGGTGAGCGCTGTCCAGAGGCGGATCCGGCCCTCGTTCCATCGAGGAGCCGCGCGGGTGAGCGCCGCCCGGAGGCGCGGGTGAGCGCCTTCGCCGCCCCGGCGCCGCCGCGGATGCCCGGCGCGTTCGCCGACGTCATCCGCGACCATCTCCCCGAACTGGCCGAGGAGATGCTGGGTGAGATCCAGGCCAGCGTGCCCGAGTACTCCCGGCCCGGCGACCAGACCTACGTCACGGCCGTGCGGCGCGCGGTGGAGGAGGCCCTGCGGCTGTTCCTCGCCAGAGGCTCCGGCCCCGGCGACGGCTCCGGCCCGGGCCGGGTGGCCGAGGTCTTCCGCGCGATCGGCAAGGGCGAGGCGAACGAGGGCCGGCCGCTGGACTCCCTCCAGGCGGCCCTGCGCATCTGCGCCCGCGTGGCATGGCGCCGTCTGGCGCTGTCGTCGGAGACGCCGAGCCTTTCACGGGAGGGCCTGTGCGCGGCCGGCGAGGCGATTCTGGTCTACCTGGACGAGATCGCGGCGGCGGCCGCCGAGGGGTACGCGCAGGCACAGATCAGGGTCGCCGGAGAACTGGAGCTGCGCCGGCGACGCCTGCTCGACCTGCTGGTCTCCGATCCTCCGGCCGACCCGCGCGCCGTCGACGATCTGGCCAGGGCGGTGGGCTGGCCGGTGCCCAGGATCGTCACCGGGGTCGCCCTGGCCCCCAGGGCGGCGGGCCACGGACATCGATCGGCGGCTCCCACGGGACGCGACGGCGTCGGGGCCGCGGCGGGGGCGATCGGGGGGCTGCCGGTGAGGCCCGCGCTGCCGCCCGACGTGCTTTTCGATCTCGACCGATCCGACCCGTTCCTCCTCGTGCCGGACCCCGATGGGCCGGGCCGCACCGCCATGCTGGACGGCGGCCTGCGGGACTGGACGGTCGTCATCGGCCCGCCGGTGCCGGTGCGGGAGGCGGCGCAGTCGCTGCGGCTGGCCCGCGAGGCGCTGGACCTGGTGCGCCGCGGCGTGCTGCCGTCCGCCCAGGTGGTCCGCTGCGCCGACCACCTGGCCACGCTGATCATCCTCAAGGACGAGGCGCTGGTCAGGGTCATGCGCCGCACGCGGCTGGCCCCGCTGCGCGTGCTGCGCCCGGCTCAGCGCGACCGCGTCGCCGAGACGCTGCTGGCGTGGCTGCAGTGCGGCCACAACGCCAACGAGGTGGCGGCCCGCCTGCACGTGCATCCGCAGACCGTGCGCTACCGCCTGCGGCAGGCCACCGAACTCTTCAGCGACCAGCTCACCTCTCCCGACGACCGTTTCGAGCTGGAAATAGCGTTGCGCGCCCGGGCCCTGGCCGCGCCGTCCACATCGCAAGCCATGCGCTGAGACCCGGGGAGAACGCGGCCGGAAAAACGCGTCCGGGGCATGTGGTGAGTTCTTCTCGGTCTGCCCGATACGCGGTTTTGTCATCCACGTGACAGCCTGACGGGTGCGTTTCATCGCCACGGACAAGTCGTCCGGACCCTTTTCGATTTACTTTTCTGCCATTCACCCGAAACGCCCGCTCAATGGGTGGGAAGGCGGGAAAGTCATGCGTTTTCGAGCCGTCCTCTCGGTGCTGGCCGGCGCGGTGCTGATCACCTCAGCCCTCACCGGCACCGCGCGGGCCGAGACCTCGCCGCAGGGGGCGAACGACTGGGCCTGCCGGCCGGCCTCGGCCCATCCGCGCCCGGTGGTCCTGGTCCACGGCACCTTCGCGAACATGGCCGTCAACTGGCCGGCGATCTCGCCGGTGCTCAGGCGGGCCGGGTACTGCGTCTTCGCGCTGGACTACGGCGGCACGCCGGGCGCGCTCATCCAGGGCACCGGCGACCTCGCCCGCTCCGCGCAGCAGCTCTCGGCCTTCGTCGACCGCGTGCTCGCGGCCACCGGGGCGCAGCGGGTCGACATCGTGGGGCACTCCCAGGGCGGCATGATGCCGCGCCACTACCTGAAGTTCCTCGGGGGAGCGGCCAAGGTGCGCAAGCTGGTCGGCATCGCGCCGTCCAACCACGGCACCACACTCAGCGGCCTGGTGACGCTGGGGAACCTGCTCGGCCTGACCGGGCCGATCACCGACGCCTGCCCCGCGTGCGGTCAGCAGATGGCCGGCTCGGCGTTCCTGGCGGCCCTGAACTCCGGCGGCGAGACCGTTCCCGGTGTGGAGTACGCCGTGATCGCCACGCGCTACGACGAGGTGGTCACGCCCTACGGCTCGGGCTACCTCAGCGGCCCGGGCGTGCGCAACGTGCTGGTGCAGGAGGTCTGCCCGCTGGACTTCAGCGCCCATCTCGGCGTCATCCTCGACCCCGTGGTGCAGCGGCTGGTGCTGGACGAACTCGGGGCGCCGCGCGGGCGGGTCAACTGCCTCAACCCCCTCGGCTGAGGCACCTCAGGGCCGGCCTCGCCGAGCGCGGCGAGGCCGGGCTACAGATACAGACCGGGCTACAGATACAGGCCGGTGCCCTGCTCGGACTGCGGGGTGGCGATGGCGTGCAGGTCGCGCTCGCGCATGACCAGGTAGACCTGGCCGTGGACCTCGACCTCGTATTGGTCCTCGGCGTTGAACAGCACCTTGTCGCCCACCTTCACCAGGCGGGCGCTCGCGCCGACGCCGCACACCTCGCCCCAGATGAGGCGGTTGGCCATCTTGACGGTGGCCGGGATGACGATGCCCGCCGAGCTTCGGCGCTCCTCGGACTCCGGCTCGACCTTGACCATGACGCGATCATGGAGCATCTGGATCTCGAACTTCGGGTCAGCCACATCTGAAGCTTATTCGGCCCGGGCGTGAACGGTGACCCACAGTGCGGACCGACTCCAGAGAGCGCTCTCCCTCCGGTGATCGGTAAGGTGACCGCAGGAGGCACCATGAACCAGGATTTCAGCGGCTGGCAGTGGACCAACGAGCCCGCGAAGTGGTCGGCGGACCCGGCGGACGGCGTACTGCGGGTGACCGCGGACGCCCGCACCGACCTGTGGCGGGTCACGCACTACGGGTACAGCTATGACACCGGCCACGTCTTCGGCACGCCCGTCGCCGGGGACGTTCGCGTCGTCACCACGTTCGTCGCCGACTACGCCGAGCAGTACGACCAGGCGGGCGCCGCGCTGCGCGTCGACGAGGAGAACTGGGTCAAGGCGGGCGTCGAGTATGTTGACGGGCGCCTCCACGTCGGCGCCGTGGTGACCAGGGGATTCTCCGACTGGTCGGTCACGCCGCTGGACGGCCCCGTCGAGGCGGTGACGGTCGAGTTGGTCCGCGAGGGCGACACCGTGATCGTGCGGTACGGCGTCGACGGCGGCGAGCCCGCCATCCTGCTGCGCCTGGCGTACTTCCCGCCCGGCGTCCCCGCGCTGGCGGGCGTCATGTGCGCCGCGCCCGAGGGCCAGGGCTTCGAGACCCGCTTCACCTCGGTGTCCGTCGCCTGAGACCTCGGGGCCCATCTGCCGGTGAGGTCCGCTCCGTGCCTGGACAGCGGCCGTAACCCGGATTTAACCCGGTTTGTTCGGTCTTTCCTGGCCAACCTGCCCAAGTGTCAGCCCGTACCATGTATATCGTGGTCTTCTGTGATGGCTTGGGAGTGACCGCCGGGTTTGCCGGATGAGTCACCGTGTGCGGCCCGTCGGGGCGCCCGTGCCGGGCCGTCGGCGAGGGGAGGTGGCACCGTGACGGACGAGGCCCCGCGCTTGCGGGCGATCCTGGACACCACGGTGCCCAACCAGGCCCGCATCGCCAACTACTTCCTCGGCGGCAAGGACAACTTCGCCGCCGACCGGGAGGCCGCGGAGCAGATCCTGGCGGTCGCGCCGGAGATCCGCGTCATGGCGCGCGAGAGTCAGGCCTTCCACGCCCGCACGGTGCGGTACATGGTGGAGCAGGGCGTCACCCAGTTCCTCAACATCGGCGCCGGCATCCCGTCCGAGAACAACACCCACCAGATCGCCCGCTCGCTGGCCCCCGAGGCCCGGGTCGTGTACGTCTCCAACGACCCCGTGGTGCTCTCGCACTCCCGCGCGCTGCTGGCCACCGACGCGAAGACCGGGGTGGTGGAGGGCGACATCATGCACCCCGCCGAGCTCATGGCCGACGCCGGGCTGCGACGGGTGATCGACGTCTCGCGGCCGGTGGGCATCGTGGTGCTCAGTTCGCTGCAGTTCATCCCCGACGAGGACGACCCGTACAAGCGGGTGGCCGAGCTGCGGGACCTGCTCGCGGCGGGCAGCCATCTGATGATCGTGCACGCGGTGTTCGACTCCCGGCCCGAGGTGGCGCCGCCGATCGTGAACGTCTACCGGCGGGTCTTCGGCCGCATCGAGGACGCCTCACGCAGGCGCGCCGAGGTCATGGGCTTCTTCGACGGGTTCGAGATGGTCGAGCCGGGTCTGGTGTACATCCGCGCCTGGCGCCCGGACAACCCGCTGAACGTCCACAACCCGGACAAGGCGTGGCTGGTCGGCGGCGTCGGCAGGAAACCGGCCCCCTGACCCTGGCCCCGGACGCACCGGTAGGGGATGGACGTCCCGAACAGTGATCGATCAGCGGCCGGCCGGTGATCGACCGCACGGACGCGGTCCCTTACTGTGAGGTGCGTTTCCATGGTGAAAGGTCCGTGATTTGAGGTTCGCCCCCTTTGCTCGTCTGTCCCGTCCGCTCCGATGGGGGGCACGCTTCCTCACCGCCGTCCTCGTGCTCGCCCTCGTCCTGGCCGGCGCGGGCCTGTGGACGGTGCGGCGATCCTTCCCCCAGGTCGACGGCGAGCTGCCGCTTCCCGGCCTGAGCGCGCGCGTCACGGTCGTCCGCGACGCCCACGGCATCCCGCAGATCTACGCGAGCACCCCGCGCGACCTGTTCATGGCCCAGGGGTACGTCCACGCGCAGGACCGGTTCTGGGAGATGGACTTCCGGCGCAAGACCACCGCCGGCCGGCTGTCGGAGCTGTTCGGCACCTCCACGCTGGAGGTGGACAAGGTGGTGCGCACCCTCGGCTGGCGGCGCACGGCCGAGCGGGAGCTGCCGCTGCTCGACCCGCGCACCCGCCAGGCGCTCGCCGACTACGCGGACGGGGTGAACGCCTGGATGCGGGCGAACGACGGCTTCGCCGCCAGGAGCCTGGAATACGCCGTGCTCAAGCTCACCAACGGCTCCTACACCCCCGAGCCGTGGAGCCCCGCGGACTCGCTCGCCTGGCTGAAGGCGATGGCCTGGGATCTGCGCTCCAACATGGACGACGAGCTGGAGCGGGCCCTGGACGCCTCCGTCCTCCCCGTCGAGCGGGTGGACCAGCTCTTCCCCGGCTATCCCTTCGACCGGCACCAGCCCATCGTCACCACGGGCGCCGTCCACGACGGCCGCTTCACCACCACCCCGGCGGGCGCGCCCGGCGGGAAGGCCGGCTCCAGGGCGGCGGGGCGGTCGGCGAAGCCCGTGTCGGCCCCGGCGCGGGTGCTGGCCGACGTGGCGCGCACGCTGCGGGCCGTGCCCTCCCCGCTCGGGACCGGCGGCGCCGACCGCGCCGGCATCGGCTCCAACTCCTGGGTCGTGGGCGGCGCGCACACCGGCACCGGCAAGCCGCTGCTGGCGAACGACCCGCACCTCGGGCCGCGCATCCCCTCCATCTGGTACCAGGCCGGCCTGCACTGCCGGGTGAAGTCGGCCGCGTGCCCCTACGACGTCGTCGGGTACACCTTCTCGGGCATGCCCGGGGTCGTCATCGGCCACAACGACCGGGTCGCCTGGGGGTTCACCAACCTCGGCCCCGACGTCACCGATCTGTACCTGGAGCGCACCAAGGGCGACACCTACCAGGCGGGGGACTCCTGGCGGCCCATGGAGACCCGCACCGAGGAGATCAAGGTCGCCGGGCGCCCCGCCGAGCGGCTGACCGTCCGGTCCACCCGGCACGGCCCGATCATCTCCGGGGTGCTCGGCGGCGCCACGAACGCCCTGCCGGGGGCCGCCGCCAGGGCCGAGGAGGGGGCGCCCGCCGGCGGCCGGCCGGGGAAGGACGGCAGACTCGCGTCCGCCGGGCACGACCTGGAGATCGCCCTGAGATGGACCGCCCTGGACCCGGGACGCACGGCCGACGCCCTGCTGCTGCTGGACACCGCGACCGACTTCGCGCACTTCCGCACGGCCGCGTCCTTCTTCGAGGCCCCCGCCCAGAACATGATCTACGCCGACGTCGACGGCAACATCGGCTACCAGGCGCCGGGGCGCATCCCCGTCCGGGAGGCGGGCGACGGCCGGTGGCCCGCGCGGGGCTGGACCGGCGAGGAGGAGTGGAAGGGGTTCATCCCCTTCGAGGAGCTTCCCATGGCCTACAACCCGCCCGAGGGCTTCATCGCCACCGCCAACAACGCCGCGACCGGCCCCTCCTACAGCCGCTTCCTCACCTCCGACTGGTCCTACGGCTACCGTTCGCAGCGCATCATCGAGCGCATCAGGCGGGCGACGGCCAAGGGAAAGATCACCTCGGCCGCCATGGCGGACATCCAGATGGACTCGGCCAACGGCCTGGCGCCCGTCCTGGTGCCGCACCTGCTGCGGGCCGGCGCGAAGGTGCCCGAGGCGCGGGAACTGCTCGCGGGCTGGGACTTCTCCCAAGGCCGCGACTCCGCGCCCGCCGCCTACTTCAACGCCGTCTGGCGCCACCTGCTCCAGCGCACCTTCGACGACGACCTGCCGGAGGGCGGCCGGCCCGGCGGCGGCGACCGCTGGTACGAGGTCGTGCGCCCCCTGCTCGACCGTCCCGGCGACCCGTGGTGGGACGACGTGCGGACCAAGGACAGGACCGAGACGCGGGACGACATGCTCGTGGCCGCCATGGGCGACGCCGCCGGGGAGCTTCGCGCCAAGCTGGGCGACTCACCCCGCGACTGGCGGTGGGGTGACCTGCACACCCTGGAGCTGACCAACGAGACGTTCGGCACCTCCGGCATCGGTCCCGTCGAGTGGCTGTTCAACCGGGGGCCGCTGCGGCTCGGCGGCGGCAAGGACGCCGTCGACGCCACGGGCTGGAACGCCACCACGGGCTACCAGGTGGACTGGGTGCCGTCCATGCGGATGGTCGTCGACCTGGCCGACCTGGACCGCTCGCGCTGGTCGAACCTCACCGGCGCCTCCGGGCACGCCTTCCACCGCGACTACGACGACCAGGCGGAGCTGTGGGCCGACGGCGCCACCACTCCCATGCGCCAGACCGAACGCGCCGTCCGCGCGGACGCCGCCGACACCCTCACCCTGACGCCCTGAGACCCCGGCGGATCAGCCGCCCTGGACGCGGACGCGGATGCGCCGGCAGGTGGCGCAGCGCTGGGTGACCACGTGGCCGATCGCCTCGACGGTGATCCACTGATGGCGCAGGTGGATCTGTGAGGTGAGGCCGGCCAGGACGCGGGTCACGCCCGCGCCGAGGCCGGGGGAGCCCTCCGTCTCAGGATGCTCGCTCGCCGGGCGGGGCGCCGAGCCGTCGAGGTGCCGCGATGTCCGGGCGGGTGAGCCTTCGTGCTGCACTGAGGACATGTCCTCGCCCCTCACGTAGGGCCGTCGGTGCACGGCGCGGCGCGCCGCCGTCCGGGCGGACTCTGCCCGTGGATCGCGACCTCATGCATGACTGGGAAAAGTACCAGGCCAGGCGCCGCCTTCGGCGGAGGCGGCCCTGCGACCCGCCGTCAGCCGCTGGTGACCGAGGAGATCTCGGCCAGCGGGAACTCCAGGTAGTCGCCGGCCTCCTCGCACCAGGCGTCCAGCACCCCGCGCCGCAGCTCCCCGTGGCTGATGGTCGCGGTGAGGCCGTCGGACAGGGTGATGAGCGCGCGCACACCCCGGTCGACGACGAAGCCGAGCAGGGACTGCTGGGCGGTCGGCAGCCGGGTGGCCAGGCGGCCGATGACGGCCCACGTCTGGCCGGTGTGCCGTTCCTCCGCGAGAGCGCCCGCCAGCCGCCGGGCGTGCTCGCGCGGGTCGGGCGGCGGCTCGGCCAGATGCACGTGCGGCTCCTCCAGCTCGGCCACCCGGCCGCCGGGCAGCAGGATGAGCCGCCCGCCCTGCGGCTCGCGCCTGACCGCGATCTCGCCGCTGTCGTCCACGGGCACCGGCGCGTACCCGGCGTCGCGCAGGGCGGCGAGCGTGCGCGCGGCCGGGGCGGCGCCGGCCAGGACGGTCGGGGCCAGCAGCCGCAGGCCGAGCCGGGCCAGGCGGCGGTGGCCGGCGATCTCGGCGAGCAGCGCCGGGTCGGAGCCCTGGATGATGCAGCCGACGGTGGTGACGGTGACCTCGCCGTACCGGCGGGCGACGTCTCTGACGAGGTAGGTGAGCGGCTGGGGGAGGGTGCCCGCCGCGCTGAGCTCCTCAAGGAGGGAGTCGGCGGTGTACCCGGCGTCCAGGGCCCGCCGCACGCTCGCGGGGCTGAACCGCCACACCGACGCGGCGCCCTGCGACTCGCGGTCGGCGGCGCGGTCGAGCAGGCCCGACAGCTCGGCGGCGGGCGGGCCGGTGACGACGGCGGTCAGGTCGGCGCCGAACAGGGCGGTGCGCTGCGCGCCCGCCAGCGCGTGGACCGAGGACTCGACGAGCCCGGGGGCCCGCTCGACCGCGGGGACGGTCTCGTCCTGCTCGTCTCCGGCCGAGGCCGAGCCGATCGCGGCCAGGGCCCGTCCGAGGGCGGTGAGGGTGTCGGAGGCGACCAGGCCGAGCAGGCGGGCCTCCGCCAGGACGGCCGGGCAGCACTCGGCCAGCAGGTCGCGGTCGAGGAGCGGCGCCCGCCAGTGCACGGCCTGCACCAGTTCGGGCATGCTCGCGAAGGCCGCGTCGGGCGGGAGGGTGGCCAGCGTGGCCAGCACGGCCCAGCGGATGCGCGCCACCGTCTCGCCGGAGGGGTCGTCGCAGAGCACGGTCGGGTATTTCCCGGCGGTGCGCCGCAGGGATGAGCGCTCCATGCGCCACCACGCCGCCAGGAGGGCGCGCAGCCGCGTGGGGGCGTCCTCCAGCCGCCAGGCGTCGAACCGCTTGGTCGGCACCAGGCCGCCCGCCGGCTCGTCCAGGGCGAGCAGCCGGGCGACGGCGCAGGCCTCCAGCAGCAGCCGGGACTCCTCCTCGGTGCAGCCGGTCTCCTTCACGACCCGGCGCACCTCGCGGACCCCGACGCCGCCGCCCTTGAGCAGCGGCAGCGGGGTCTTGTCGGTGTTCTCCAGCAGCGCGGCGGCCCGGTCGACGGCGTGCGGGGCGGCCAGGCACATCTGGTGGTCGACGGCCTCGGGGTCCACCGGGACCGTGCCGAGCTGCGGCGGCTCGGGGGTGAAGGGCGCGTGGTAGTCGGGGCCGCGCAGCGCGAGGGCGACCTCGCGGGGCATCTCGGCGATGTCCCACTGGGTGCGGTAGAGCAGGCCGTGGTCGGCGGCCCACTGCTCGGGGGAGCCCGGGGCGACGAAGCGGTTGCCGTCCACCCCGCGCACCGGCCCGTCCCAGGCGAACTCGTCCAGCAGGCTGACGGTGCCGTCCGGGGCCTGGCGCAGCAGGGCCGACAACCGGTCGGCGTCGGACAGCACGCCGGTGATGCGGGTGATCAGCTGGCGCTTGCCGCCCTGCGAGGCCAGGCCGAGGCCGCGGCTCATGCGGCGCAGCCCGTCGGTGTTGAGCGTCCAGGAGTCCAGGTAGGACAGCAGAGGGTCGCCGAGCCCGCAGGGGGCCGTCCACCAGCGGGCGACGGCCCCGGCGAGGTGCAGGCGGCCGTCGGGGCCCGGCCATGCGAGGGCGTGGTCGAACAGGTCGTCCAGCCAGGGGAGCACCTCGGCGGTGGTGACGCCGAGGAAGCGGGCCAGCTCCTCGGCGTTGGCGCGCTCGCCGATGACCAGGCAGGCCTGCAGGATCTCGAGGGGAGGCAGGGGAAGGCCGCGCATGACCTCCATCACCGCGAAGGTGTCGTTCAGACGCCGGGCGAGGGTGTCCAGGCGGCGGGGCCAGGGCGCGGCGATCGCGTCCGGGCGGTTGGCCAGCAGGCGCGCGAGCCGGTCTTCATCGAGGGTCGTCAACCAGCCGAGCAGGTGATCATCCATCACAGCTCTTTCAAAGGTCTCGCGGGAGTCACCAAGAAGCAACCGTAATGCAGAGCACCCGCTTGACGGATCGACCTTGCGGAATACACCCCCGAATCCTTGACGCGTTTCCCACGGCGCGGGACGGTGCGCCGGCCATGGCGGTGGAGGGGGCCGGGCCGCGTCGCCGGTGTCCGGCGCCGCTCACCTGCTCAGGAGGGCCCCCCGGGACCTCGATCAGCTCTTCAGGACGGCCCACACGACCTTGCCGTAGGGCAGCAGGGGGTTCCACCCCCAGCGCAGGCTCATCGACTCGACGATGTGCAGGCCCATGCCGCCGGTCTCCAGCGGCGAGGGGTCGCGCATCACGGGGGCCGCCGACCCCGGGTCGGCGAAGACGCAGCCGACCAGGGAGCCCATGCGGATCATGGACATGCGGATGGGCTCGCAGACGCTGTGGCGCGGTTCGCACGGACCGGGCATGAGGCCGTGCCGCAGCGCGTTGGTGGCCAGCTCCGACACCACGAGCTCCATGTCCTGCACCAGGTCGCGCATGCGCCAGCCGATCAGGCTGCCGGCCGCGAAGCTGCGCGCGGAGTGGACGGACTCCGGGCGGGGAGGCAGCACGAACGTGGCACTCGACGTGCCGGCCTCCGGGGGAGCGAGATCGCGCGCGGGATGAGGCCACCAGCCGATGGGAGGCCACCAGTCGAATGCCGACCACTGGTTCGGCCCACGTGTCAGGTCCGTGGAGTGCACGAGATCATGATGGGCCAAACTCGTGTGCAGGTGCAAGAGCGAATGCACGTGCAGAAGGGGCGTGCAACCGCTACGGTTGCCCTTGGGAGTGAAACCGAAGGGGGACCTCACGCGCGATCTTTGACAGACTGTGAACCAGTCCACAACCGGAGGAAAGCACGTGTCCATCGATCCGCCTGGCTCGGGCTCAACGGTTCGGCGCATCATGCTGGGCGCCAGCCTACGCAGGCTGCGTGAGGAGCGCGGGCTAACGCGCGAGGTCGCGGGATTCCACATCCGCGCCTCCGAGTCCAAGATCAGCCGCATGGAGCTTGGACGGGTGGGGTTCAAGACGCGTGACGTCGAGGATCTGCTCACGCTCTATGGCGTCAACGACGACGCCGACCGCCGTGGGCTGCTCGAGATGGTCCGCGAGGCGAACACCCCTGGATGGTGGCACAAGTACAGCGACCTGCTCCCCGCATGGTTCTCGACGTACGTCGGGCTCGAGGAGGCGGCGTCGGTGATCCGCACCTACGAGGTGCAGTTCATTCCGGGGCTGCTCCAGACGGCCGCGTACGCCCGGACGGTGATCAGGCTCGGGTACCCGGATGTGTCCGACGACGAGATCGAACGCCGTGTGCATCTGCGCTTGCACCGGCAGGAGCGTCTCCTGCGCAACGACGGACCGAAACTCTGGGCCGTCATCGACGAGGCCGCGCTGCGGCGGCCCATCGGTGGCAAAGAGATCATGTACGAGCAGTTGCAGCACCTGATGGCCGTCGCCAGCCTGCCGGCCATCACTTTGCAGGTGATGCCGTTCCAGTTCGGTATGCACGCGGCCGAGGGTGGAGCGTTCACCATCCTGCGTTTTCCGGAGTCCGACCTATCGGACGTGGTCTACGTCGAGCAGCTGTGGGGTGCCCTTTATCTGGACAAGCGTGAGGACATCGATCCGTACCTCACGGCCATGGAACAGCTGTGCATCGAGAGCACAACGCCCGGGGGCACTGCCGAGATACTCGGCGACATACTCAGAGAGATCTAGATGAACCAGCCATACAACGGAATGCCGGCCACGAGCCTCACCGGCGTCGCGTGGCGCAAGAGTGTTCACAGCAACTCGCAGGGCAACTGCGTCGAGCTTGCGAAACTCCCCGACGGGGGCGTCGCCGTCCGCAACTCCCGATTCCCGGACGGCCCGGCCCTGATCTACACCGCTGACGAGATCCGGGCCCTGGTGCTCGGCGTCAAGGACGGCGAGTTCGACAATCTGGTCGCGTAACACCCTGTTCACATATCGCGCGTCCGGTTAACCGGAGAGCGCTGATCGCGTAACCGGGGTCGTCCATCGGCCCGGCACACTGGTCCCGTCCGCTTCTTCGTGAAGTTCGTGGGGGCCCGTGATGCTGGATCAGATGACTCTCTACCCCGTAGCCGATGATGTGCTGTTCGCGCCGGGGGGCCGCGTCGTGATCCGTACGTACGGCGTCGCGTCCGCGGCCTCCACCGAGGACGGCAGCCGCCCGGTCTCCTACCGCACCTGGGTCACCGGGGTCAGGGACCAGCCGAGATACTGGCGCTGGGGCCACTTCGAAGACGCCCGCCACGGCCACCGCAAGGTCCTTGAGTGGCTGACCGGCCGAGGCCCGCAGCCCAAGCCCGTCACCTCCTTCTGAGCGGCTCCTGCCCCGCTTTGTCCGCCCTTTGACGCGCCCCGCCGCCGTGCCCCTCAGGAGGGGGCGGTGAGGTAGCGCTGGACCGTGGGGGCGAGCCAGGCGACGATCTCGTCGCGCGTCATCTGCACGACCGGCGGCAGGCACAACACGTAGCGGCACAACGCCATGCCCAGCACCTGGGTGGCGACCAGACCCGCCCGCCGCGCGGCGTCGGCGGGGTCGGCCGCGGGCACGGCGACCCTCGGCCCGAGCTGCCCGGCGAAGATCACCCGCAGCCGGCCGGCCGCCTCCGCGTTGGTCACGCTCGTGCGCAGCAGCACCATCAGGGCTTCGTCGGCCTCCCAGCGTTCCAGGAAGTGGGCCACCAGTGTGGCGCCGAGCCGGTCGCGGGGGATCGCCGTGAGATCGGGGAGCCGGAGGTCGAAGTCCGCGGCCACGGCGAAGAGCCTCTCCTTGCTGCCGAAGTAGCGCATCACCATCGACGGGTCGATGGCGGCGTCGGCGGCGATGGCGCGGATGGTGGCGCGCTCGTACCCGTCGGCCGCGAAGCGCGCGCGCGCGGCCGCCAGGATCGCGGCCTTGGTGTCCTCGGACGATCTCCTCATGCCAACAAGTGTAGGCCAACACCTGTTGACATGACGATCCCGGCGACGCAGACTTATGCCAACGGTTGTTGACCAACAAGCGTTGACACAGGAGGTCGCCATGTTCCCCCCAGCCACCACAGACGTACTGGTCGTCGGCGCGGGCCCGACCGGGCTCACCACCGCCCTCGGCCTGGTCCATCAGGGACGCTCGGTCACCGTGGTCGACGCGCGCGCCGCGGCGGACACCACCACCCGCGCCGCCGTCGTGCACGCCCGCACCCTCGAGGTGCTGGAGCCCTACGGCGTGGCCGACCGGCTCGTCGCGCGGGGCCTGCCGGTGCCCCGTTTCACCGTCCGCGACCGGGACCGCGTGCTGGTGCCGGTGCCCTTCGGCGGCCTGCCCACCCCCTACCCCTACACCTTGATGATCTCCCAGGAGGTCACCGAGGCCGTGCTGCTGGAACGGCTCACCGAACTCGGCGGCCGGGTCCTGCGCCCCTGCACGCTCTCGGCGTTCGAACAGGACGCCTCAGGGGTGACGGCCACCTTCACGACCGGCGAGACCGTCCGCGCGCGGTACCTGGTGGGCGCCGACGGCATGCACAGCACCGTGCGCGAGCAGGCGGGCATCGGGTTCACCGGCGGCGCCTACGCCGAGTCCTTCAGCCTCGCCGACGTGCGCCTGTCCGGCGGAGGGGTGCCGGACGACGAGGTGATCCTGTACTTCTCGCCCGCCGGGCTGGTCGTCGTGGCCCCGCTCCCCGGCGGCGTCCACCGCATCGTGGCGACCGTGCCGGAGGCGCCCAAGGAACCGGACGCCGCGTTCGTCCAGGACCTGCTCGACACGCGCGGGCCGCGGGCACGGCGGGCGATCGTCCGCGAGGTGCTGTGGGGGTCGCGGTTCCACGTCCAGCACCGGATCGCCGACACCTACCGGGCCGGGCGCGTCCTGCTCGCGGGGGACGCCGCGCACGTCCACAGCCCGGCCGGCGGCCAGGGTATGAACACCGGCATCGCCGACGCGGCGGCCCTGGCCCGCACCCTGGACGAGGTCCTCGCCGGAGGATCGCCCGACCTGCTGGACGCCTACGGCGCGACGCGCAGGCCGGTGGCCGAGCAGGTCGTCTCCCTCGCCGACCGCCTGACCCGCCTCGCCACGGCGGACCGCCGCCTCACGCCGCTGCGTAACCTGGCGCTCCGGCTGTTCACCCTGCACCCCGCGGTGCGCCGCGACCTGGCCTGGCGCCTGTCCGGCCTCCGCTACCGCTGATCTCCGCACCGCCCGCCGACCGCGCCTGACCAGGCGACCGCTCACCGCGTGCCCGCTCCAAGGTGGCGAGCCCGGGGGAGCCGGTCGATCGGCCACCTTCACGGGTGGGCCGGCCGGAGGGGAAATAGTCATGGCCGAGTGGCTGTTGCATACCTCCGTTCGTGCCGTCATCGGGTGAAGGGCGTTTCTCCATGGCTCTGCCGCTGTCCATCCTGGATCTTGCGTACATCCGTGAGGGAGGGACGGCCTCCGACAGTCTCGCCGCCAGCGTCGCCCTCGCCCAGCGGGCCGAGGAGCTCGGATACCGGCGCGTCTGGTACGCGGAGCATCACAACATGCGGTACATCGCGTCCTCGGCGACCAGCGTCGTCATCGCCCACGTGGCGGCGCACACCCGGACGATCCGCCTCGGATCGGGCGGCGTCATGCTGCCCAACCATTCCCCGCTGACCATCGCCGAGCAGTTCGGCACCCTGGAGACCCTTCACCCCGGGCGCATCGACCTCGGCCTCGGCCGGGCCCCGGGCAGCGACCAGCAGACCATGCGGGCCCTGAGGCGCACGCCCACCTCCTCGGACGCCTTCCCGCAGGACGTGCTGGAGCTCCAGGGGTACCTGACCGGCGAGAGCCGCATCCCCGGCGTCCACGCCATCCCGGGCAAGGGCACCAACGTGCCGCTGTACATCCTCGGCTCCTCGCTGTTCGGCGCCCAGCTCGCGGCGGCGCTCGGGCTCCCGTACGCGTTCGCCTCCCACTTCGCGCCCGACGCGCTGGAGGAGGCCGTCGCCCTCTACCGCCGTGAGTTCAAACCGTCCTCCCAGCTCGACCGGCCGTACGTCATGGCGGCGCTCAGCGTGATCGCGGCGGACACGACCGAGGAGGCGCGCGAGCAGCAGCTCGCCGCCCTGCGGCTCAGGGTGCACAACTTCCTCGCGGCGGGACGCCCGTACGACGAGCAGGAGGCCGACATGCTTCTGGCCTCGCCCGCGGGGCGCCAGATCGGGCGGATGACCAAGTACTTCGCCGTCGGCGACCCGGCGGAGGCCGCGGCCTACGTGTCCGAGTTCGCCGAGCACGCCCAGGCGGACGAGCTGATCGTCTCTCTCGCCTCACCGGACGCCAAGGCGTCGATCAGGTCGGCCGAACTCCTGGCGGAGGCGCACGGCCTGTCCGCCTGACCGCCCGGCCCGGGCGACCCGCGAAGCCGGAACTCAGCCGGGGGGCGCGCCGTCTCCGGGGAGCGCGCCCCCTCGCCGATGCCGGACGTTCAGGGGGTGACCTGGGCGTTCCAGCGGGTGAGGGCCGGCTCGCCGTGCTCGTACCCGAGGGCCGAGATGGTGCCGGTGTCGAGCACGAAGTGGCGGCCCTCCCGCGGCGGCAGTTCCAGCCACCGGGCGGTGAGGACGCGCAGGAAGTGGCCGTGCGCGACCAGCGCGACGGTGCCCTCGACGCCCCTGACCCGGGCGATCACCCGGTCGGCGCGCTCGGCGACCTGCTCGATCGTCTCCCCGGGGTGCTCGGCGTCCCCGGGGATCACCCCGTCGCGCCACAGGTACCAGCCCGGCCGCTCCGCGCGGATGTCCGCCGTGGTGATGCCCTCGTAGCCGCCGTAGTCCCACTCCCACAGGTCGGGGTCGGTCTCGACGCCGGTCAGGCCGGCCAGCTCGGCCGTGTACCGGGCCCGCTCCGCCGGGCTGGCCAGGACGAGCGAGAAGGTCCTGTCCTTCAGCGCGGGCGCCAGGGCGCGGGCCTGGTCCTCGCCCTTGGGCGTCAGCGGGAGATCGGTGCGGCCGGTGTGCCGCCGGTCGCGGCTCCACTCGGTCTCGCCGTGCCGGAGAAGAATCAGCTCGTCCATATCGGACCATCATGTACCGCCCGTGCACGTGCACGTCGCCGGGGGTGCCGGGCGGATCCCGCCGTGTCCTGATCTGTGGGGTGGAGGTCCAGGGGCGCGGGCGCGGCGGCGGGGATGAGTTGCGACAGTGGAGGGGAAGACGCCGGCTTCGCGGAGGGCGAGCCCGCAGGGCCGGCCCCCGTCGAACACAAGGAGTCCCCGATATGAGCGAGATCATCGCAGGCGTCGCCATCCCGGACTCGGCGCTCGCCACCGAGGCGACCGAGCTGGTCCGTGACAGCGCGCCCGAGCTGTTGTACGACCACTCCCGCCGCGTCTACCTGTTCGGCGCCCTCCAGGGCCGCCGGCTCGGCCTCACGGCCGATCCCGAGCTGCTGTACGTGGGCGCGATGTTCCACGATCTCGGACTGACCGACCGGCTCCGGCGCGACGACCAGCGGTTCGAGCTGGACGGGGCCGACGAGGCGCGCCGGTTCCTCGCCTCGCACGGCGTCCCGGAGGCCGACATCCGCAAGGTGTGGGAGGGCATCGCCCTGCACACCACCCCCGAGATCCCCTACCGGCTCGAACCGGAGGTCGCCCTGGTCACCGCCGGGGTGGAGACCGACGTTCTCGGCATCGGTTACCGGGACCTGGACCCGGGCGACGTCGCGGCGGTCACGGCGGCCCATCCCCGCCCGGACTTCAAGCGGCGCATCCTCCAGGCGTTCACCGACGGCTTCAAGCACCGCCCGGACACGACGTTCGGCACCGTCAACGCCGACGTCCTGGAGCACTACGTCCCCGGGTTCCGGCACATCGACTTCGTCGAGGTCATCCTGAAGTCCGACTGGCCGGAGTGACGTGGATCGCGGGAGCGGGGACCTGGCCGGCGGGGCCGGTCAGGCGGTGGAGTCGTCAGGCGGGCACTTCTTGCGGAACCAGACGGTCTTCGCGGGGCCCTCGGGGGAGGGCAGGACGCCCCATTCGTCGCAGAGGGCCTCGACGATGGTCAGCCCACGTCCGTGCTCGTCGTCGTCGATGCCGCTCCGGCGCTCGGGCCGTCCGGCCCCGTGGTCGGTGATCTCCGCGAGCAGCGTCTCCCCGGACACCCGGAGCGTGAACCGGATCGGCGGCAGCCCGTACAGCACGGCGTTGCTCAGCACCTCGGTCGAGGCGAGCACGATGTCGTCGGTGAGGTCGTCGCCCGCCCCGGCGAGCTGCCACTTGCTCAAGGTCTGCCGGATCATCTTCCGCACGTCCGCGAGGACGGTCGGATCCCGAGGGATGTCCCAGTACGCGGCGCGTTGCCCGTCCGGAGTCCCGCTCATGTGTGTCCTTGTCTATGCCGCATATGACCTGGAAGACCCTACTCTGTCCAGATTTGAGGTGTTCAGGCAGGTCGGTGGGGTCGCGCCCTTCGCCGCCTCGTCGGTACGGCGGTACCCGGAGCACGCGACCCATCCGATCGGCGGCCCCCGGAGACCACGGGCTCCCCCTGCCCATCGGCGGTCGTTCCAGTAGCCGGAACGCGAGGACGCGACCCCGATAGGGTCGGTCGGCCTGGCTTGTCGGCCCTGTGGACATGGAGGCCTCCTACAGTGGGTGTTCGTGCTTTACGGAAGATCTGCGGAAATCAGCGCGCTCGCTGAGGTGATCGCGCGGGCTCGCGACGGCTTCGGCGGCGCGGTGGCGTTGAGAGGCGAGGCGGGGGTGGGCAAAACCGCTCTGCTCGACGCGGCGGCCGCGCGCGGTGGCGCGATGCGAGTGTTGCGGACCACTGGCGTCGAGTCCGAGTCCGACCTCGCGTTCGCGGCGCTGCACCAGGTGCTGCGGCCGGTGACCGGCTCGCTCGATGCGTTGCCAGAGCCGCAGCGCCTCGCCGTGCGCGCGGCCTTGGGGCTGGCCGCCGGCGGCGGCGGCGATCGGTTCCTGCTGGGCGCCGGCGTGCTCTCGCTGCTGGCCGAGGCCGCCGCGCCGCACGGGCTCATGTGCGTGGTCGACGACTTCCAGTGGGTCGACCGGGCTTCGGCCGATGCGCTGCTGTTCGCCGCCAGGCGGTTGGGGACGGAACGGATCGTGATGCTGCTCGGCGTGCGCGGAGACGCTCCCGTCAAGGGAGTACCGCTGACGGTGGACGTGCGAGGCCTGCCCGAGTCCGCTGCCGCCGAGCTGCTGGAGTCCCGCCACGGTGTGCTGCCCGCCCAGGTGAAACGGGAACTCATCACACTGACCGGCGCGAATCCGCTCGCCCTGGGCGAGATCGCCGCCCGTCTGACGCGCCCGCAGCTCGCCGGACGCGAACCACTGCCCGACCCGCTGCTCGGTGGCGCCAGCCTCTTCGGCGATCGGGTGACCGGGTTGTCCGGCCCTGCCCGGCTGGTCGCCCTGGTCGCCGCCGTCGAGGCAGACCTCGACTTGGTCCTGCGCGCCACCGACCGGTTGTTCGGCGAGCGGCCGGTACGGCCCGTCGCGATCGCGGCCCGATCGGCCTCATCCGCGACCGGGACGGACGCCGGAGCCGCGCGGGTGGCATTGGCCGAGCTGGAGGAGACCGGGCTGGCCGAGCTGTCCGGCACGAGCGTGCGCTTTCGTCATCCGCTCATCCGATCAGCGATCCACGAGATCGCCGCCCCCGCCGACGTCCGCCGCGTACACGCCGTCCTGGCGGAGCTGACCGAGGGCGACCGCCGCGCCTGGCACCTGGCCGGAGCCGCCCTGGGCCAGGACGGGCAGGTCGCCGCCGCGCTGGTGGCCGCCGCGGAGCGGGCGCGCGACCGTGGCGGGTACGGCGCCGCCGCCACGGCCCTGGCCAGGGCCGCCGAGCTGACCCCCGAGCCGCGCGCCCGGGCCGTCCGGCTGAAGGACGCCGCCGTCGCGGCCTGGCTCGGCGGCCGCCCGGGACAGGCGCAGTCCCTGCTGGCCGAGGCGCGTGAACGGGCCGACGGGGACGCGACCCTCGCCATGGAGATCGCCCAGTTGCGGGGCCGGTTCGAGCTGAACGCGGGCAACGCCGCCGAGGCCGTACGGATCCTGGCGGCGGGAGACAGCTTGGACATGCTGGCCGACGCCGTGGAGGCGGCATCGTACGTCGGCGACACGGCGGCCATCGTCGAGCTCGGCCGGCGCGCGGCGGCGCACCCCGAGGGGTTCCTGCGGGACACGGTGACCGGGATCGGCCTGACCGCGGACGGCGACGCTACCGGGCCGGTCCTGCTGCGGCGGGCGCTGGCGCGGGCCGGCGAACTGGAGGATGCGGCGGGGTACCTGTGGGCGGCGGCCGCGGCCAGCGCTCTGGGCGAGCCGGATCTGGCCACCGAGATGGCCGACCGAGCTGGACAGGTGGCCAGGGTGTCGGGGATGACCGGGCAGTTGCCCGTCGTGCTGGAGTTCGTGGCGACCGCCGAGCGCCTTGCCGGGCGGCTGGCACGCGGCCAGGCCGTCTCCGAGGAGGGCCTGGCGCTGGCCCGGGAGGCCGGGTACGAGAACACCGTGGCGGCGCACCTGGCCAACCTGGCGGTGCTGGCGGCGCTGCGGGGCGAGGAGGAGCCCTGCGAACGGCAGGCCCGCGAGGCGCTGGCCATCGCCATCCCCCATCGGGTGGGGTTGCGCGCGGGAGTGGCCGCGTACGCGCTGGCGATGCTCGACCTGTGCCTGGGCCGCCACGCGGCGGCGCACGGCCGTTTCGAGGCCATCGCCGCGGCGGGACCGGGCGCCGGGCACCCGACCGTGGTGTGGCGGATGGCGCCGGACCACGTCGAGGCCGCCGTGGGCGCGGGTGACGAGGCGGGCGCGCTGGCCGTGCTGCAGGCGTACGAGCGGTGGTCGGCGCACGCGACGACGCCTGAGTCCCGCGCGCTGCTGGCCCGCTGCCGGGGCCTGGCCGACTCCTCCGAGGACGCCTTCGGCGAGGCGCTGCGGCTGCACACCAACCCGTTCGAGGCGGCCAGGACGGCCTTGCTGCTGGGCGAGTGCCTGCGCCGCGCGCAGCGGCCGGGCGAGGCGCGGGCGCATCTGCGGACGGCCTGGGAGACGTTCGAACGGGCGGGTGCCCGGCCGTGGGCGCGGCGCGCGCAGAGCGAGTTGCGGGCGGCGGGTGGCCGCGGGCAGGCCCCGTCCGCCGCCGTGCTCGACGCGCTGACGCCGCAGGAGCTGCGCATCGCGGGCCTGGTCGCCGACGGATTGTCGAGCAAGCAGATCGCCGCCCGGCTCTTCCTGAGCCCGCGCACGGTCGAGTACCACCTGTACAAGATCTATCCGAAGCTGGGCATCGGCTCCCGTACGGATCTGGCGCGACTAGTAGTTCTACAGAAGGCGCCCGTAGCCCACGACGCCATGCTGTGAGACATGCAGAACGTGACCATCTGGAGTGAAGAGTTCGGCGCGGAGTCGGACACGCCGATCCTGCTGATCATGGGTTCGATGTCGCAGGGCATCCTGTGGCCGGACGAGCTCGTCGGCCGCCTGACCGCCGGAGGCCGCCGGGTGATCCGGTACGACCACCGTGACACCGGCATGTCAGGCACCGTCGACTTCGCGGCGGCGCCGTACACGTGGGACGACATCAAGAACGACGTCTACCGCGTGATGGACGCCCACGGATTGGAGAGCGCGCACCTGGTGGGCCACTCGGCGGGCGGGCTGCTCGCCCAGTTCGTCGCCGTGGAACGGCCGGAGCGGGTGCGCTCGCTGACCGTCATCGGCTCCTCGCCGCTCGGCGGCGGCGAGGGCCAGGTGCTCATGCGGGCCCTGACGGGGCAGCCGCAGCCCGAGGGCAGCTTGCCCGAGCCGGCGCCGGAGTTCGTGTCCTTCTACCGCGCGCTGATGGCCGCCCCGCCGCCGCAGGATCGGCGCGCGCTGATCGACGGCATGATCGCCGAGCAGCGCGTGCTGCACGGCACCGGGCTGCCGTTCGACGATGACGCGGCGCGCCGGCTGCAGGAGCGGATCCACGACCGGGCCCGCGACCTGTCGGCAGTGGCCAACCACCGGCTGGCCGCGGCGGCCAAGGCCGACTTCGAGCCGGTGGGCGTGCTGCATCAGGTGAAGGCGCCCACGCTGGTCATCGAGGGCAGCCACGAGCCCGTCAAGCCGGGCCACGGCGCGATCATCGCCGAGCGGATTCCCGGCGCGCGGCTGATGATCGTGGCGGGCATGGGGCACACGCTGCCGCCGGAGGCATACGAAGAACTGGCCGCCGCCATCCTCGCGCACACGGCCGAGTGACGTGTCGTGAAGGCAGTGCCGATGCTCACCATCGACCCCGGCTTCGCCGCACGCGTTCCTGATCGACGGCGAGCTGTTCGACAACGACCGGGCACGTCTCCGATTCTGCGAAACAGCGGGCGGCCCGCGCTCGCCCACCAACGGCAGGGCCTGAGCGGGACGGCCGGGGGTCAGTTGAAGGTGTCGGGGTCGGGGCCGGTGCGGGTGGCGGTGTCGAGGGTGGCGATGGCGGCCATGTCGTCGCCGGTGAGCTCGAAGCCGAACACGTCCAGGTTCTCGCGGATGCGCTCGGGCGTGACGGACTTGGGGATGACGATGGAGCCGAGCTGGAGGTGCCAGCGGAGGATGACCTGGGCCGGGGTTCTGCCGTGCCGCTCGGAGATCGAGGTGATGGCGGGGTCCTTGAGCAGGCCGCCCTGGGCGAGCGGGCTCCACGCCTCGGTGGCGATGCCGTGCTCGGCGTGGAAGGCGCGCAGCTCCGCCTGCTGCAGGTTCGGGTGCAGCTCGATCTGGTTCAGGACCGGGGGTACCTCGCAGTGGTCGAGCAGGCGCCGCAGGTGGCCGGGCTGGAAGTTGGACACGCCGATGGCGCGCACCCGGCCGTCCGCGTACAGCTTCTCGAACGCGCGCCAGGTGTCGAGGTAGCGGTCGCGGGCCGGTGTGGGCCAGTGGATGAGGTAGAGGTCGATCTGGTCCAGGCCGAGCTCGGCGGCGCTCTGGTCGAACGCGGCGAGCGTGGAGTCGTACCCCTGGGCGCTGTTCCACAGCTTGGTGGTGACGAAGACGTCCTCGCGTGGCACGCCGGACTCGGCCAGGGCGAGGCCGACGCCCCGCTCGTTGCCGTAGGCCGCCGCCGTGTCGATGCTGCGGTAGCCCGACTCCAGCGCGGTGGTGACGGCGGCCACCGTCTCGTCCTGCGGGATCTGGAAGACGCCGAAACCGAGCTGTGGGATCCGCACGTCGTTGTTGAGCGTGATGGTGGGTACGCCGGTCATGGTCATCGCCTTACGTGATCGCCTTGGTTCGTGCTCGGCCGGCGGGTCGTCGCCGGCCGAGCGAGCGGGGCTCCGCGAAGCCGCGGACGCTCCGTTCAGGGTGCGCGTGATGCACTCCCCGGCCTCGGACCGGACAAACGACCGAAGGCCCTGTTTGCCGAAATATCGGGCACGGGCCCGAGTGCGGTGAGAGGTCACGGGTGTTTCTCGATGGAATGCCGATCGCCACCGGCTCGGCACCCCGGTCGTCCGGGCCTGCCGGTCGCCCGGGCGGGGGGGCTGTCAGGGGATCAGGGTGGGGACGACGCCGCCGTCGGCGCGCAGGGCGGCGCCGGTGGTGGCCGAGGCGAGGTCCGAACTGAGGTAGGTCACCAGGTTGGCGATCTCCTCCGGGCGGATCAGGCGGCGCAGCAGGGAGGTGGGGCGGCCCTCGGCGATGAAACGGCGCTCGGCCTCCTCGAAGGGCACCTCGTCGCCGAACAGCTCGCCGATGAACGTCTGAACCCCCTCGGTGAGGGTGGGCCCGGCGAGCACGGAGTTGACGGTGACGCCGCTGCCGGCCACCGACTGGGCCATGCCCCGCGAGACCGCGAGCTGCGCCGTCTTGGTCATGCCGTAGTGGACCATCTCGGTGGGCGTCATCATCGCCGAGTCGCTGCTGATGAAGATCGCGCGGCCCCAGCCCCGCTCGACCATGCGCGGCACGTACAGCCGCGCCAGGCGCACGCCGCTGAGGACGTTGACCTCGAAGTAGCGCCGCCACTCGGAGTCGGGGATCTCGAACACCGGCGCCGGGCCGTAGACGCCGGTGTTGTTGACCAGGATGTCGACCTCGGGCGCGGCGGCGAACAGCGTGTCCGCGCCTTCCTCGGTGGCCACGTCGGCGGCCACGGCACGGACGCCGGGGTTGCCGCTCGCCTCGCCGATCGCGGCGGCGGCGTCCTCGGTGCGCCGCTCGTCGCGGCCGTTGACCACGACTCCGGCGCCGGCCCGGGCGAGGGCGGTGGCGATGGCCTGGCCGATGCCCGACGTGGACCCGGTGACGAGTGCGGTGCGGCCGGTCAGGTCGATGTGCATGGCGAGGCTCCAGACGATCGCGTTCAGCGGTACCGTCCTGACGGTAGTTGCGCGCGCCGCCTATTGCAAACGCCGACATTCGGCGTACACCATCGCATGTCCGGACATGGGGACCGGGCCGTGGCCGCCGTCCGCCACGCCCGGCCAGGAGCCGTGGTGCCGGTCAGCCGGCGACCGGCTCCTCGGCGCCGGTGCGGGTGCGCATCGCGTGCTGCACCAGTGTGACCAGCACGTTCTTGCTCGACTCCCGTTGCCGCGCGTCGCAGAGGACCACGGGTGTGGCGGGGCCGAGGTCGAGCGCCATGCGGATCTCCTGCAGGTCGTAACGCCTGGCGCCCTCGAAGCAGTTGACCGCGACGATGAACGGCGTGCCGCGCCGCTCGAAGTAGTCCACCGACGGGAAGCAGTCGGCCAGGCGGCGGGTGTCGGCGATCACCACGGCGCCCATCGCGCCCAGCGCCAGCTCGTCCCACACGAACCAGAACCGCTCCTGGCCCGGGGTGCCGAACAGGTACAGCACGTGGGCGTCGCCGATGGAGATGCGGCCGAAGTCCATCGCGACCGTGGTGGTCTTCTTCTCCTCCACGCCCGACAGGTCGTCCACGCCGACACCCCGGTCGGTGAGCGTCTCCTCGGTGCGCAGCGGGCGCGTCTCCGACACCGAGCCGACCATGGTCGTCTTGCCTGCCCCGAACCCGCCCGCGATCAGGATCTTGATCGCCGTGGGCAGCTTGGCGCGCGCCGCGCCGACGTCAGAGCGTACGGAGTCCATTGAGCACCGCCTTGTAGGTTTCCAGGTCGAGAACGTCCGTCTCCCGCGCGGGCTCCTGGATGGCGACGAGCCCTCGGTCCACGAGGTCGCCCAGCAGGACGCGGACGGTGCCGGCCGGCAGGTCCAGGTGGGCGGCGATCTCGGCGACCGACAACGGCCGCTCGCACAGCCTGACGATGGTGTGGTGCTCGGGGCCGAGGCCGGGCTCGGCCGCGGGCGCCGTGTTCAGGGTCACCACCAGGGTGATCAGGTCGATACGGCCCCGGCTCGGCTCGGTGCGCCCGCGCGTCATCACGTACGGGCGGACGATGCGCCCGGCCTCGTCGTCGAGCCACTGCTCCTCGGCCGGGTCGTCGGACAGGTGCGTCATGTGCCGCCCCCTTCCCTTCTGGCGGCGCCGTCGGAGCGGGCGGGCGAGGTGAGATACTGCCCGACACGGGTCACCAGCATGGCCATCTCGTAGGCGACCAGGCCCACATCGGCGTCGCCGGCGCACAGGACGGCCAGACAGGCGCCCTCTCCGGCCACGGTCACGACAAGGTAGGCCGACTTCATCGCGATGATGGTCTGCCGTACGGCTCCGCCCACGAAGCGCTCGCTGGCCCCCTGGGCCAGGCTCTGGATCCCCGCCGCCACCGCGGACAGGTGCTCGGCGTCGGCCCGCGTGAGGCCTTGCGATGTGGCCAGGAGCAGCCCGTCGGTGGACAGAACGATCCCGTGCTCGGCTTCCCTCACCCGCTCGACCAGGTCGTCCAGCAACCAGGCCAGGTCGGCGGGGGAACTCGTCCTTTGCATCACTCGCTGTCCTCTTTTACCGGCTCACACTGTTCACTACGTCGTCTCCATTGCTCTCCGGCGGTCACCTGGCGAGGCGGAGTTCGGTCACCCGCGGCCGTGGTCCGCGGGCTCACGGGGATGCGGTCGGAGGTTCGTCCTCCCGTGTCGGGGTGGCGTCCAGGCGGCGCGGCAGCCTGGCGGCGTCGGAGCGGCCGCGTTCCGTGCCGCTCTGGAAGGAGCCCATCAGCCGCCGCAGGTCCTCCGGCGACAGCTCGTCGTCCTCCTCGGCGGCGGCCGGGACCGGCGGCGGGGGCTGCTCGCGCAGCTCCGGCGCCAGGTGCGCCTGCGCGACGCGCCTGGGCAGCCCGGAAGGGGTGTAGGCGGGCCGCTCGGGCGGCGGGGGCGCCGGCAGGTCCGGCAGCTCGTGGACGGGTGGGTCGTCCCACCGCGGGGCCACCGTCAGCAGCGGCGGACGGGAATCCTCGGGATCGTCGGCGGCGTGCACGGGAACCTCCCCGGTCGGACTGTGCCCTCCCTGCCGGGGCTCCGGCACGCCGTTCAGCGGCACGCCGGCGGGCGCCGCGTCCGGCTCGATGGCGGGCTCGATGTCGGGCTCGATGTCGGAGTCGGACTCGATCAACTCGCGGGGGATCAGGACGACGACGGTCGTGCCGCCGTACGGAGAGGACTTCAGCGTGACCCTGATCTTGTGCCGCGAGGCCAGGCGGCTGACCACGTACAGGCCGAGGCGGGGCGTGCCGCTCAGCTTGAACTCGGGCGGGTCGGCGATGCGCTCGTTGGCCGCGGCGAGCTCGTCCGGGGGCATGCCGAGACCGCGGTCCTCGATCTCCACGACGTATCCCTTGGCGACCTCCTGGCCGCTTACCTGCACCGAGGCGTACGGCGGGGAGAAGGAGACGGCGTTCTCGATCAGCTCGGCGAGCAGGTGGATGACGTCGCCGATGGCCCGGCCGGCGAGCTGCGCCTCGCCCATGGGCATCAGCGTGACCTGGGTGTAGTCCTCCACCTCGGCGAGCGCGCCGCGGACCACGTCGACCATCGGCACCGAGCGCCGCCAGGCGCGGCCGGGGGAGGCGCCGGACAGGACGATGAGGTTCTCGGCGTTGCGCCGCATGCGGGTGGCCAGGTGGTCGACCCGGAACAGGTCGGCCAGCTCGCCCGGCTCGGTCTCCCGCTTCTCCATGGCGTCGAGGATGGTGAGCTGCCGGTGGACCAGCGACTGGGTGCGCCGGGCCAGGCTGAGCAGGATGCCCCGGTAGCCGCGCCGCAGCTCGGCCTGCTCCACCGCGACCGCGATGGCCGTCTCCTGGACGATGTTCAACGCCTGGCCCACCTGCCCGATGGCGTCGTTGCCGACCGCGAGCGGCGGCGCCTCGGCCTTGACGTCCACGTCGTCGCCCCGGCCGAGGCGTTCCACGACGCTCGGCAGCCTCTGCGAGGCCAGCTCCAGGGCGGCGGCGCGCAGCTCCTCCAGCCGCCGCACCAGCGCGCGGGCCGTGGTGATCGACAGCATGATGGACGCGATGACCGCGAGCAGGCCGAGACCTCCCATGAGCACCAGGCGGACGATGACGCCGACCGCGAGGGGCGTGGCCCGCTCGACCAGGGCGTCTCCGCTGTCCTGGATGAGCCGGTCGAGCTGGGAGAGGATGCTCTCGGCCGACGACCTCCACGTCTCCGCCCCGACGGGCGGCGGGCCGCCGCCCATGCCTTCCCGGATGAGCTGGTCTTCGGTCGAGCGGAAGCGCTTGAAGATCTCGCTGTTCTCCAGCCGCTGGAAGGCGGCGTGCTCCACCGTGGGGAGCTCGGAGGAGGCCCCGGCCAGGGTGTACCGCCGGGCGCCGACCATCTGGCTGAAGGTGACCGCCTCGGCCGGAGTGAGCCCGCCCGCCGCCAGCGCGCCGGCGACGAACGCGTCCTCCTGCGAGATCAGCTCTCTGGCCCGCGCCATCGCGACGAGGGTGCGGGTGTCCTTGGCGAAGTCCTGGTCGTCCAGGCCGGCCAGCGCGTCGTAGATGTTGTAGACCGACTCGACGACCTGGGTGAAGGCGTCACCCGCGGCGTGGCGGTCGATCTGGCCGGCGTCGATGCGCTTGCGCAGGGGCACCAGGCGCTGGAGCGACTGGTCGGCCGCCGCGATGCGGCGCAGCACGACGTCGCTCGCCGCGCGGCGCACGCTGGCGTCGCCGATCAGGCGGTGGAAGGTCTCTCCCGCCGCCAGCGTGCGCGCGCGCTGGGTGGTGAGCGTCCCGCTCGGTCGGTCGCGGAGGTCGTCCTCGCCCAGCGCGACCGTGGTCAGCAGGCGCTCGCGCTGGAGCTCGGTGATCAACCGCTCGGCCGGCTGGGACACGTTGGTGTCGAGTGTGTTCACCCACAGCAGGTTCAGGCCCTCGCGGAAGGTCACCCACGCCGCGAAACTCCAGAGCGCCACGAGTGATATCAGCAGAGCCGTGACCTTGGCACGTACCCGCGGATTGTGGAAGCGCATAACTCCATCCCTGGCCAAAGTCAGGAAGCCCTCCGTGCCGTCAGGGCGCATGATATCGGTGAAACCGCTGTGGAAGCATGTTATTGCATGGGTATCGCGTCGAAGCGGGCATTTCACCGTGTCGACCCCGGAACCTTAGCATGGAGGAAAACCGGTCACACGCTCCTGCTGTCAGCACCAGTAAACATGGCAGTTAAGGACGGTCCTATATGGTGACGTCTCCCGTATGGTGTCCGGTTAGTCGCATTAATGGGCGGATTTCAGATGCGGTGCCACCGTCGCGTCACGCCCCGCGAGATGCAGTGCGCCGATGATCGCCGCGCGGACGACCGCCAGCGGCGTGTACAGATCCTTGTCGTGCCACATGGGCGTGCACGGCTCGTCCTCGCCCGCGCGCAGCAGGTAGGCGTGCCCGGAGGCGACCGCGCGGTCGCGTCCGGGCTCCTCGCGCGCCGACTCGCAGAGCAGCAGCGTCTGCATGGCATAGGCGGTCTCCTCCGCCGTGCCCCGCCACAGCCCCCACGCGCCGTCCGCCCGCTGCCCCGACAGCACCCAGCGCACCGCCCGCCGCACGCGGTCGCGCTCGACGCGCCCGCCGCCGGCCGCGTCGAGCGCGACCGCGCAGCACATCGTCGCGTAGTAGGGGGACGCGTGCCACCGGTCCGACCAGCTCCCGTCGGCCGCCTGCCGTTCGAGCAGCCAGCCCGCGACCTCCGCCACCGCGGCCGCGTATCGCGGGGAGGCGTCCGGACGGCCGGTGGCGTACTCGCGAAAGCAGTCCAGGACGTGCGCGTTGGTCGTCGTCGAGAACCCCTGCTCGCCCTGCCAGGTCGCGAAGTGCGTCCCGGCCCGGTACCCCCACAGACTGTCGGGCTCCCCGGGCGCGCCCGCCAGGGCGAGGGCGTACAGGGCGACCGAGGTGGTGTCGGCGTCACCGGGCAGTCCCGCTCCCGCCGGGACGCCCTGCGGGCCGAGCCCCTCGTTCAGGCTCCGCAGCACCCGCGCCGGCATGGCGACCGGGACGCCCGCGCGAAGCAGCCAGCTCACCACCCAGCCGCGTTCGAACACGGTGATCGGCATTCCGCACGGCACCGGCCCGCCGTGCAGGCGCGCCACCGCCTCCAGGTGGACGCGCGCCGGATGGCCCGGCTCGGGAGCCCTCCCGGCGCCCAGCCACGCGGCCGTGGCGGCAGGCGAGGCGCCGACCGTCCCGGCCGGCGTGATCGGCACTCCGCGGGCGCCGGCCGCGGCGTCGCCCGCGACCTCCAGGGCGTGCATCAGCTTGTCCGGCAGCACGGCGCCCGCGCGCAGCGCCGAGCGGACGCCGGCCAGTTTGTCGGCCCGCATGCCCGGTGGCAGGGGCAGCGACGCCGCCCCGTCCCCCAGGGGGGAGGGGGCCAGGCCGCCCGCCCGCAGAGCCTCCAGATGCCCGTTCACCGCCTCCACCAGGTACGGGACGATCAGTTCGACCGCCGGCATGTCGGGGCGCGGGCCCGGGTACCCGCCGCGCGACCACCGCAGCAGCGCCCGCAGCCCGCGCCCGGCCGCCGCGGCCGGGGTCCTGTGCTCGCCGTCCAGGGGCGTGGTCGGCGGGCCGCCGCCGGTGGCGCCGCCCGCCGTGCCGCCGCGCCGCAGTTCGGCGAGCAGGGCCTCGGTGGCGCTCAGCGTGGGCACCAGGGCGTAGTCGTCATGCACGCCCCACGAGCCGTCCGGTCGCTGGGCACCCGTCAGGAACGCCACGCGCTCGGCGTGGCCGGTCAGCCACGGGGCCAGCGTGACCAGCCGCCCGGTCTCGTAGACCGACGCGGTGACCTCGCCCCAGGGGCGCTCCGTCAGCCCCCGGACCAGCGCGCCGGCCCGCGCCGCCAGGTGGCCTGCGGTGTTCCCCGTCGTGTCGCCCGCGGTGGGGGAGGCGTACCCGTTCGCCGAGCCGCCGCGGCTCATGGCCGCGCGGCCGTTGACGTGAGGCGTGGTGCGGTCCGATGCGCCGGTGGGCGGGAGCAGGGCGCTCACAGCCGCCCCCAGTACTCGCCGAGCGCGTAGAAGCCGGCGCAGAAGTCCATCTGGCGCTCCAGGTAGTCGGCCAGTCGCGGGTGGACGTCTCGCACGCCGCCGATCAGCTTCCCGGCCTCGGCGGTGAGCACGGCGACGCGGTCGCCGACCTCTTCGCGCGTGGCGCCGATCAGCAGGGCGTTGACGTCTCCCCAGCTCCGGTCCCGCTCATAGCTGCTCAGGTCGTTGAGCAGCCGCATCACCCGCTGCACCGCGCGGGCCGCCTCGCGCACCTGCCGCGCGGCCGTCGGGGCGTCCGGGCCGCCGGTGGCGATCCAGTGGCAGGTGAACACCAGGCTGAAGGCGTGGTTGTCGGCGTTGGCCAGGTACTCCTCCATCGACGGGGTGGTCTGGGCGGCCTTCCAGTCCCACTCCCGCACCATCGCCTCGAGCGTGCGCCGCACTTCGTCCTGCCAGATGTCCTCCATCGCCGGCCACGCCGGCGCCCCGGCCAGCCCGGCGCGGATGTCGGCGAGCATCCGGGCAAGGTCGTCCCCGGGTGGCGGCCCCTCGCCGGCCGCCACCTCCAGGCAGA
The DNA here is from genome assembly GCF_042665155.1 of Sphaerisporangium rhizosphaerae. Lineage (NCBI taxonomy): Bacteria > Bacillati > Actinomycetota > Actinomycetes > Streptosporangiales > Streptosporangiaceae > Sphaerisporangium > Sphaerisporangium rhizosphaerae. The sequence goes on from NZ_JBHTCG010000006.1 coordinate 82,139, forward strand.
CCCGCGCGTGGCCGCGGACCTCCTCCGCCGAGGTGAGCGCGTAGTCGATCAGCCAGTCGAGCGCGAACGCCCACAGGCACGCCTTGTTCGCCGTCCTCAGCTCCTCGGCGGTGTGCCGCGGTCCGCTGAACGCCATCGCCATCGCCACCGTGCCGTACAGCGCGGCGTCGAACGGCTTGGCGGAGAACAGGGCGGGGTAGGCGGCCGCCCACTCGGTCATGTGCCGCTGCGATCGTCCGGCCACCGCGGCGGCCCGCCCGCACTCCACGGCGCTCAGGCCGTGCGCGAAGGACGCCGCCATCACAGCGCCCCACGCAGCAAGTGGGGAGCGCGTACCAGTGCCAGCTCCACCCTCTCCTTCGGGCGCAGCGACCCGGCCGCGGCCGGCGTGAACGGCCCGCCGCCGCGCACCACCGGGCGGAATCGGCTCAGCAGCGCCGCCACGATGAGCGGCGCGGCCATGTCGAACAGATGCCGGCCGAGGCACTGGTGGGGTCCGCCGCCGAAGGGGAAGTAGGCGTACCTGTGCCTGCGCTCCTGCCGGCCGGGCGCGAACCGCTCGGGGTCGAACTCCAGCGGGCGTTCCCAGAACTCGTCCAGCCGGTGGGTCGCGTAGGGGGTGATCAGCACCTGCGCTCCGGCCTCGATCTGCACCCCGCCGACCAGGTCGGCCCGCTTGGCCATGCGCGGGAACAGCCAGCCCGCCGGCCGCAGGCGCATCAGCTCCTGCAGGACCATCTTGGTGTAGCCCAGCTCGGGCAGGTGGGAGGCCCGGACCGGCCCATCGCCGACGACCCGGCCGACCTCCTCGTAGAGGCCGGAGGCGACCTCCGGATGGGCGGCGAGCGTCGCCCACAGCCAGGTCAGCGTCGTGGCCGTGGACTCGGCCGCCGCCCCGTAGACGCTGACGACGTCGTCGCGCACCTGTCGCTCGCCGGCCCCCTGCTCCTCGCGGGCCCGGACGAGCGTGGAGAACACGTCGGTGCCGGACCGCCGCCGGTCCCGGTCCTGCCTGATCATCGGCAGGACGACGTCGTCGATCCGCTGGACCGCGTCCATGAAGGCCCGGTCGCCGGGGAGCCGGACGCTGTACGGCATCGACGGCAGGAGCAGGCGGAAGGCGATCGAGCGCGCCGCGCGGTCGTAGGCGGGGGACAGGCGGCGCCCGCCCTCACGCGACAGCCGCCCGGCGAACAGCACCTTGATCACCGTCTGGTTGACGACGTCGGCCAGTTCCTCGCCCGCGTCGAACGAGCGCCCCGACGCGGCGTACGGCTCCAGTTCGGCGATCCGCTCGTCCACCGCCGCCGCCATCTGCTCGGCGAGGGAGGCGACGTACCTGGCGGTGAACAAGGGCTGCAGGATCTCGCGGCTGCTCTGCCAGGCGGCTCCGTCGTCCAGGACGCTCGCGCCGAGCAGCCGCTGGAGGGGCCGCCAGAACATCCCCTGGCGCTGGTAGTTCTCCCAGTTGCCGCGCAGGACGTGCTGGACGTCGTCGGGGTGGCTGACGAGGTAGATCGACGGGGTGCCCACGGGCAGCCGGACGATGCCTCCCGCCGACTCCCTCCCCAGTTCCGCCAGCATGTTCACCGGGTCGCGCACGATTGGCGCGAGTATCCGGCGGAGCGGAATTGTTCGGGCACGCCGGGGGGAAGCGACGACCGACATCGTGACTACTCCAATTGTGAGCTGCTTGTGGGGTATCCGGGGTCATGTCTTGACGGCGTGGACTGTTCCGTCTTGCGACGCGGGCACCGGCCCAGACGAGGTCAGGCGTCGGTCGACGGGGCACGTCCGGCCTGTTCGGAGCACGTCTGTGTCGGGCACCGCTCGCCGCATGACCACGAATGCGACAATTGCTTACTCTCCTGGCAAATTGGTGCAGGCCCAATGAGCTATCACGATCTACGACTCCGATCAAGTTTCCGGGCAACTAATGATTTTTTTCGTCAGATATGGTATTTGCTGGTCTTTCCGGGCCCCCGCATCCGAGCGGTCGGCCGGAGATGCCGCGCGCCCGGCTGAGGCTCGGCTAGTCTCGCCACGATTGATCTGATAAGTCGGGAGCTGATGCGTCGTGGAACCGGTGTCGGTGGGCCTGATCGGAGCGGGGCCGTGGGCGGAGGCCGTCCACGCCCCCACCATCGCCGCGGGGCCGCACACGCGGCTGACCGGCGTCTGGGCCCGCAGGCCGAGAGCCGCCGCCCGGCTCGGCGTCCCGGTGTACGAGCGCCTGGAGGAGTTGTTCGAGGTCTGCGAGGCCGTCGCCTTCTGCGTGCCGCCCGCCGTGCAGGCCGAACTGGGCGTCCTGGCCGCCCGCGCCGGCAAGGCGCTGCTGCTGGAGAAGCCCCTCGCCGCCGACCTCGACGGGGCCAAGCGCCTGGCCGACGCCGTGGGCGAGGCGGGGGTCGCCTCCCAGATGGTGCTGACCTTCCGGTACTCGGCCACGACCAAGGCGTTCCTCGAACGCGTGCGCGCCATCGAACCGTTCGGCGGATACGCGATGAACGTTTCAGGAGCCCTCTACACCATCGACTCCCCGTGGCGGCAGGAGCGGGGAGCCATCCTGGACGTCGGACCGCACATGATCGACATGCTGGACGCCTCCCTCGGGCCGGTCACCGGCGTGCGCGCCCACGGCCACACCCTCGGCTGGGTGGGCCTGCTGCTGGAGCACCAGAGCGGCGCGGTGAGCGAGGCGTCGCTGTCCATGGCCGCCCGCGTCGACCACGGCGCCTCCCAGGTCGCGGTGTTCGGCCGCCAGGGCACCGAGACCCTCGACGGCGGCGATCTCGGCTACGACGTCTTCCCCGACATGGTCGCCGAGTTCGCCCACACCGTCCGCCGCGGCGGGGGCCACCCCCTCGACGCCCGCCACGGCCTGCGCCTGCAGGAGATCATCGCCGCCGCCGAGGCCCAGCTGCGCTGATCATCGCAGGTCAGGGGCCTCGGGCACGGGTGGGTTCCGACCCCTCGTGTCCGATCCCGCCGGGGGTTGGTACCGTTCCCCTGACGCGCGCAGCGCAGCGAAGCCGGTGAGAGTCCGGCGCTGTCCCGCAACTGTGAGGCCCTCCGGCCGAGCCAGGTCGCCTGCGTGCCGCGCCGACGCCATCAACCCTCGTGGAAAAGGGTGATCCGTCATTTCGCGGGTCTCTCGATTCCCGGCAACTGGAGGAATCCCCTCGTGAGGCCCGTGCACACGGCCTTGGCGGGCGCGTTGCTGGGTGCGCTGACGCTGGCCGCATGCGGCCAGTCCGGCGGCACCGCAGCAGGCTCCGCCACCCCGGCCACCCCCGCCCCCGCCGCCTCTTCACAGGCGCCCGGCTTCCCGGTCACCGTCCAGGCCGGCAACGGCGCGGTCACCATTCCCGCCAAGCCCGCGCAGATCGTCTCGCTCTCGCCCACCGCGACCGAGAACCTGTTCGCCATCGGCGCCGGCCCGCAGGTCGCCGCGGTCGACGACCAGTCGACCTACCCCGCCGACGCCCCGAAGACCGACCTGTCCGGCTTCAAGCCGAACGCCGAGGCGATCATCGCCAAGAAGCCCGACCTGGTCGTGCTCGCCAACGACACCGGCGGCGTCGTGGCCGCGCTCACCAAGGTCGGCATCCCCGTCCTGCTCGAGCCGGCCGCGACCAAGCTGGAGGAGAGCTACGACGAGATCGCCGACCTCGGCGCCGCGACCGGAAACCCCGGCAAGGCCGCCCAGGTCACCTCGGACATGAAGGCGCAGATCGAGCGGCTCGCCGCCGCCGCGCCCAAGGACGCCGGGCTGACCTACTTCCACGAACTGGACAACACCCCGTACTCGGTCACCTCCGGTACCTTCATCGGCCAGATCTACGGGATGTTCGGCCTGACCAACATCGCCGACAAGGCCCCGGACGCCGCCGGAGGCTACCCCAAGCTCTCCAGCGAGTTCGTCGCCAAGGCCGACCCGGACCTGATCTTCCTCGCCGACACCAAGTGCTGTGGTCAGTCCAAGCAGACCCTGGCCAAGCGGCCCGGCTGGGGCGGCCTGTCGGCGATCAAGAAGGACCAGGTGTTCCCGATCGACGACGACATCGCCTCCCGCTGGGGCCCGCGCGTCGTCGACTTCGCCAAGGCCGTCGACGCGGCGGTCAAGAAGGCCGCCGGCTGACCGGCCCGGCCCCGAACCACCTGCGAGAACCATGACCGGCACCCGCCCGGACCCCTCCCCGCCCTCCGTGCCCGCCCCTCCCTGCGCCACGGAGGACCACCCCGCCATCTCCCCGGAACCGGCCGCCTCCGGGCAACCGGCCACCGGGGAACCGGCCGCCTCCGTGGAACCGGGGAGGATGCGGCCGGTGGTGCCGTTCGTCGCGGCCGGCCTGCTCGCGGTCTGCCTGCTGGCCGGGCTGATGATCGGCGCGGCCGGGCTGCCGCTCAAGGGCGTCGTGCTGGAACTGCTGGACCGGTTGCCGTTGGTCTCGGTGCACTCCGGGCTGTCCCCGGTCGAGCGCGGGCTGCTCTTCGAGCTCAGGATGCCCCGCGTCGTGCTGGCGGCGATCGTCGGCGGGCTGCTGGCGATGGCGGGCGCCGGCTACCAGGGCGTGTTCCGCAACCCGCTCGCCGACCCGTACCTGCTCGGCGCCGCCGCCGGCGCGGGCCTCACCGCCACCCTGGTCATCGTCCTGGTCCAGGCCGAGGGGCTGGTGCCGCTGGCGGCCTTCGGCGGGGCGATCGGCGGCGTGCTGCTGGCGTACGCGCTGGGCAACACGGCCGCGCGAGGCGGCGGCACCGCGACCCTGGTCCTGGCCGGGGTGGCGGTGGCCTCCTTCCTGTCGGCGTTGCAGGCGTTCGTCCAGCAGGTCAAGGTCGAGCAGCTCCAGCGCATCTACTCGTGGATCCTCGGCGGCATCGGCGGCGACTGGTCGCAGGTGTGGCTCGTCGCCCCCTACGCCCTGGTCTCGGCGGCCGTGCTGATGGCGCACGGCCGCCTGCTCGACGTGCTGTCGGTCGGTGACGACGAGGCCGGCAGCCTCGGGGTGAACGCGGCTCGCGTCCGGCTCGTGGTGCTGTGCGCGGCCTCGCTGGCCACGGCGTCGGCGGTGGCCGTCAGCGGGCTCATCGGGTTCGTCGGCATCGTCGTGCCGCACGCCGTCCGCCGCCTCGCGGGCGGGTCCTATCGGGTGGTGCTGCCGATCTCGCTGCTGGCGGGGGCCGCGTTCCTGGTGCTCGCCGACCTGGTCGCCCGCACCGTCCTGGCCCCGGCCGAACTGCCCATCGGCGTGGTCACGGCCTTCATCGGCGCCCCCTTCTTCGTCGCGGTGCTGCGCGCCACCAGGGCGGTGGAGGCATGACCACGAGGAGACGGTCGTGAGCGCGATCGAGGTGAGCGGGCTGTCGGTGTCGCTCGGCGGGCGGACGGTGCTGTCGGACGTCGGGCTGTCGGCGCGCGACGGCGAGTGGCTTGCGGTCATCGGCCCGAACGGCGCCGGCAAGTCCACGCTGCTGCGCGCGATGATGGGCCTGCTGGACGCGCGGGGCGAGGTGCTGGTGGACGGACTGCCCGCGCGCTCGCTCAAGCCGCGGCAGCGGGCCCGGCTGATGGCCTACGCCCCCCAGAACCCCCTGCTCCCGCCCGGCCTGACCGTCCTGGAGTACGCCCTGCTGGGACGCACCCCCTACATCTCCTACCTCGGCCGCGACGGCAGGCACGACCGCGAGGTCACCGAGTCCGTCCTGGAACGCCTGGACCTGGCCGGCCTCGCGCGCCGGCCGCTCGCCCACCTGTCCGGCGGCGAGCGCCAGCGAGTCGTGCTCGCGAGGGCGCTGGTCCAGCGGGCGCCCGTGCTGCTGCTCGACGAGCCGACGACCGCCCTCGACCTCGGGCACCAGCAGCAGGTGCTCGAACTGGTCGATCGGCTGCGCCTGGCGGACGGGCTGACGATCGTCACGACCGTCCACGACCTCAGCGTGGCCGGGCAGTACGCCGACCGGGTCCTGCTGATCGCCGACGGCCGCGCCGTCGCCTCCGGACCGGTCGGCCGGGTGCTCACCGAGCCGCTGCTGGCCGCCACCTTCGGCGCTCACGTCCGCGTCGCCCAGGGCGAGGACGGCCGCCCCCTGGTCAACCTCGTCCGCCCCACCGTCCCCGTGCCCTCCCGCCCAGCGGGCGGTCCGGAGGAGACGGGCGGTCCGGAGGAGGGTGACGCGTGCTCTCCCTGAGCCATCGGCATGAGGACGGCGCCCGTCTGGCCTGTCTGCTGTGGCGGCTCGGGCCCGGATGGCGGGCCGTCTCCTCGGCCATGCTGGGAGGCGGCATCGGCCCGGTGGAGTGGGTGCTGAACGCGCAGGTCGTCGGCGCCTACTCGCGGATGGACCCGGTCGCGCACCTGCTCGAACTCGCGCCGCCCGGACGCGGGGTCGGCATGCTGACGGCGGCCTCGGTCGCCGACCACACCCGCGCGCACGACGGGGGAGTGGACGCCGTGGCCACCGTGGGCCTGCGCGTCCCCACCTGGGCCGCCTCCCCCGAAGGCACCCCCGACCCCGAACTCCGCCTCGACCCTGAATCCCGTCCCGCCCCCGAAGCCCGTCCCGACCCTGAATCCCGTCCCGCCCGTGAACCCCGTCCTGCCCCTCAGCCTCGCTCCGCCCCGGAGTCCGGGCCGGCCTCCGGACTCCCTCCGGCCACTGGGCCGTACCCGGACCGCGACTCCAGCGCCCGGGGAGGGCCGGACACCCGGCCGGTCTTCCCGGCGCCGGGGACGATCAACATCATCGTGGCCGTCCCGGTGGCGATGAGCGACGCCGCCCTGGTCAACGCCGTGATGACCGTGACCGAGGCGAAGGCGCAGGCCCTGGCCGAGGCAGGGTACGCCTGTACGGGCACCGCCTCGGACGCCGTGTGCGTCGCGGTCCGCGCCGAGGGCCCGGAGGAGCCGTTCGGCGGCCCGAGGTCCACGTGGGGCGCCCGTGTCGCCAGAGCCGTGCACCGCTGCGTCCTCGCCGGCGCCCACGCCTGGCCCACCCTCGACCACACCCCCGCCTCCCCCTCCCGCCCGTTGCCTCCACATCCTTGGCCCACCCCCTGAGACGACCGGCTCACCCCACTCCTAGACCCACGCTCCGGCCGTCGTCGATGCGGATCACCGGCAACGCCGATCTCCGGAAGTGGCGCGGCGTACACTCATGATGTGGACGCCGCGCGTGATTACGACGACCTGCATGCCCTGGTGGACCGGCTCAAGCCAGACCAGGCACGCCGGTTGCGCGCGGTCGCCCTGCGTCTGGTCCAGTCCGGCGACGTCCTTGAAGGGGCGAGTGCGGAGCAATCGGGCAGACGCCGGCTCTCTTTCATCGGCATGATGAACTCCGGGGTGGGCGATCTCGCCGAACGGCATGAAGAAGTCCTCAAGGAGGGCTTGGATCGTCCGATGTGACGACCCTCCTCGATACCGGCCCGCTCGTGGCGGCCCTGGACGCCGACGACAAGAGCCACCACCGCTGTGCGGAGTTCCTGGAAACGGCTCCCGGCCCCCTCCTGGTTCCCGCCCCTGTCATGGTCGAGGTGTGCTGGCTGCTCGAGAAGTACCGTGGTGCCCGCGCCGAGGCCGCTTTCATCGACTCTCTCGTCACCGATCAGATGACCTTGCTCGATCTGGCCGATGGCGATCTCGCCCGTGTGGCCCACCTGGTGCGGACGTACGCGGACCTGCCGCTCGGCGTGGTGGACGCCTCGGTCATCGCGATCGCCGAGCGGCTGGGGCTTCGGGAGATAGCGACGCTCGATCATCGCCATTTCCGCGTGGTGCGGCCGGTTCATGTGCCCGCGTTCAGGTTGCTTCCTTGACCGCCGAGCCGGTGCCGCCGGCCGCGGGGGCGGCTAGGAGGTGAAGGCGACGGTGGTGAGGGTGTGGTCGATGGTGGGCTGGTGGCATTTGCCGGGTGGGCAGAAGAAGGCGAGGAGGCCGACGGGCTGGCCCTGGCCGCGGCCGATGATGTAGACGATCAGGTCGAGGCGTCCCTGCTGGGCCGGGTCGTTGACCACGCCGGTCAGGCGGAAGGCGGGCTTGCCCGCCACGGTGTCGGTGGTGAGCGCCGAGGCGAAGTCGGCCGGGCCCGGCAGCACGAAGCTCAGGCTGCGCTTGAGGGTCTCGGGCGGGTCTGAGGTGGTGATGGCGTCGTTGAGCTCGGCGAACACGCCCGTCGCCCGTTCGGGGTGGGTGCCGAGCAGCGCGTTGACCGCCGTCCAGTCGGAGGCGATGGGCACGGAGAAGAGCGCGTCGAACTCCGCCGCCGCCGGGGAGACGACCGCGTACTCGTCGGCGTGCGTGCGCGCCTCCCACCCGCCCGGGTACTCGAAGGTCATCGGCGCCGCCGTGCTGCCGGGATAGCGCTTGGCCCCCAGGGGAGCCGTCCCCTGGTTGAGCAGCAGGGTGGCGGCGACCGCGGAGGCGACCATCGCCGCGCCGGCGCCCCCCAGCGCGCCCGCCAACCGGCCGCGCCGGCGCCGGGGCGCGGCGGGACGCGGGCCGGTGGCCACGCCCGGCCGGGTGGCCGGGCCGAGGGAGGCGTGCGCGGACCCCGCCGGGTCCGCCGCGGCGAACGCACGCAGGGAGGTCGTCGGCTCGGCCGAGCCCATGGCCTCGCCCCGCGGCCCGGAATGGCCGTCGTACGGGCCGTCGTACGGCCCGCCGGGCGCGTACGGCGGCTCGCCGGCTGCGTGCGGACCGGGGTGGGCGTACGGGGGGTCGGTCGCGGGCGCGGCGTGCCGGCCCGGACTCGCCTGCTGCACGCCGGTGGGCTGGTCGTCGGAGCTGATCGCGTCCCGCAGGGCGGCGACGAACTGGCGGCAGGTGACGTACCGCTCGTTCGGCGACTTGGCCAGGGCGCGGAGCATCACCTGGTTGACCGAGTGCGGCAGGTCGGGCCGGTAGGGGGTGAGCGGCGGCGGGTCGTGCGATACGTGCGCGTACAGCAGGGCCAGTTCGGTGTCCCGCTGGAACGGCGGCGACCCGGTGAGCGCCTCGTAGACGACGCAGGCGAACGCGTACAGGTCGCTGCGCCCGTCCACGGGCAGCCCGCGGATCTGCTCGGGCGCCACGTAGCGCGGGGTCCCCATGAAGTGGCCGTGGCTGGTCAGCCCCGCCTCGGAGAAGGTGCTCTTGGTGAGCCCGAAGTCGGTGAGGTAGACGTGCTCGGGGTCGCGTTCGGACCCGTCGGCGACCAGGATGTTGGCCGGCTTGACGTCCCTGTGCACGAGCCCGTGCTGGTGGGCGGCGTCCAGCGCCGAGGCGATCTGGGAGAACAGGCGGTAGGCGCGGGCCACCGGCAGCGGGCCGCTGCCCTGGATGAGTTTGCGCAGGTCGGCCCCGTCGACGTACCGCATGGCGATGAACAGCAGGTCGCCGTTCTCACCCGCCTCGTAGATCGGGATGATGTTGGGGTGGTCGACCGCCGCGACCAGGCGCGACTCGCGGACGAACCGGTCGCGGAAGCGCTGGTCCGCCGACAGTTGCGGCGCCAGCACCTTCAGCGCCACGGCGCGGCCGAGCCGCCGGTCGCGCGCCCGGTAGACGGTCGCCATGCCGCCGCGCCCGACGACCGCCTCGATGAGGTAGTCGGCCACCTGGGTGCCGATCAGCGGCGGCATCGAGAAACCCTGTTCGCTCATTGGTCCACCGGGTTCCCGCAGAAGCCGCAGAAACGGTGCGCCTTCTGCAACCGCATGCCGCACTGCGTGCAGAACCGCGCCTGCGCGCCGGACGCGGTCCCCTCAGGGCCGCCGGCCGGCGTACCCGGACCGCCGGCGGGCGTGGCGGGGCCGGCGGCCGGCGTGCCCGATCCGCCGGTGGGCGTGGCGGGGCCGGCCACGGGCGTGCCGGCGACACCGGCGGGCGTGGATGGCCCGCCGGCCGGGGCCGGGCCGCCCTGCTGCCCTGTGCCGGGCGCGCCGAACGGGGACTGGCGGTACGGGGGGAAGGAGCCGTCGCCCGGGTGCGGCGGTTCCATCGTCTGGGTGCCGCCCGCCGGCCTCCCGGAGCCGCCCCCGGGGCCCGCCGGGGCGAGAGAGCCGAGCGAACCCGCCGGGCCCGCGGCCGTACCGGAGACCCCCGAGACCGCGGGGAACGATTCGAGCAGGCCGTCGCCCGCCGCCTCGCCGGCCGTCCGGCGGCGCCGCCGCAGCATGAGCGGCACCGCGACGGCGACCGCGGCGGCGACGGCGACGATGCCGGCGGACACCGGCAACAGCAGCGGCGCGAGGCCGGAGGCCTTCTGGGCGACGGCCGGAGCCTTGCTCTGCCCGGCCGAAGGGGTGCCCGCGCGGTTGGCCCGGGCGGTGCGCAGGTGGTCCTGGGCGACGGCGTGGTCGGGACGCAGCCGCAGCACCTGCTCCAGGACCGGTATCGCGTTGGCGTAGAACTTGTTGTGGAACGGCGCGAGCGCCGTCTCGTACACCACGTCCACCGGCCCCCGCCGGGCGGTCACGTCGGCGGCCACCAGCGCGGCTCGGATGTCGTCCACCGGGGTCAGCGTCGCCGCGTCGCCGCTGCCGGTGAGCAGGCCGATGACCTCGCTCCTGCCGTCGTCGACCACGGCGCCGCCGTCGCCGTCCTCGCTCAGGAACGTGGCGAGCTTGGCGCGTTCGGCCTCTTTGAACGTGCGCCCGCCCGGCGGGTCGAGGTGGGCCGTCTGGACCTTCGGCGGGGCCTTGGCGCTGGGCCGGCTCGGCAGGCCGATGGTGTCCACCGACTCGATGCCGCTGCCCAGCGTCGTGCCGAGCGGCACGGTGGGCAGCGTGCCGTCCTCGCCGCCCTTGGTGAGCTTGAGCACGGCGGGCGAGCCGGGCGAGGCGCCGGTGCGCAGCAGGTCGGCCGGGTACCCCTCGGGCACGGGCGGGTCCGCGTACGGGAACACCGTGATCTTGGGGGCTGTGGTGGCGATGCAGTTGGAGTTCTGCCGGTGCGGCGGGTAGCAGGCCTGCAGGCGGGCGTTGAGCTCGGGGTTCTTCAGTTTGTGCCGGGAGAAGTCGGCCGGGATCTTGACCTTGAAGTACTCCGCGAAGACCCGGTTGGCGGCGTAGACGGCGGGGTCCTTGCTCGGCCGCACGACGCCGGTGGCGGTGACCACGACGCCGTCGGGGGAGACGGTGAACCCGCTGCCGGTGCCGACCGGCGTGTCGTACTCGCGCACGACCTGCTGGATGACCCCTCGGTCGTCGAGCAGGTTGATGGTCACGTGGGCTTTCGCCTCCACGCGGACCGTTCCAGGGGTCACTCGGTCGGTGGAGCCGCTGGGATGGGGGTGCATGGGAAGGATGAGCGATCCGAGGACGCTCAGCCCCGCGACGAGGTGGTGCAGGCGGGGCATCTCCGCCTCCTGTTCCGGACCTGGTTGAGTCCAGAGTCTCAGCGCGGACAGCCTCGTTCAAGGCTCCTCCGGCCGCCGTCACGCACTTGCAATCGGTCGTTGAACGATCTGCGACAGCCGTCTCGCGATCTTGAACGACTTGGAGGCCGCTTGGAGGCGGCGGCGGTGCGGACGCTCGTGCGAAGGTCGCGTGCCGGGTTTCCCGTCAGGTGGCGTCATGCATGTATATTTTTCGTACATAACCGGACATTGGTGGAAGATATTTAACCGACGAAGGGATGGGGCGGTATGAGGGCCTTTCCGCGGGTGCTGTTCGACGAGGCGCACAACGAGTCGTGGACGATCCGCCGCGAGGTCGCCGAGGCGATCAACCCGGCGCACCCCGACGACAACAGCTACGCCCGCGCCGCGCAGGTCCTGCGCCGCCTCGGCCACACCGTCACCGCGCACACCGAGGGCCCGGTCACCCCTGCCGTGCTCAACGCCCACGACGTCTACGTCGTCGCCCACCCCTCCGCCGACCGGTGGGAGCGCACCACCGGGCTCGGCAGCCCCGCCTTCCCCGCCGAGGAGATCGACGCCATCGAGCGGTACGTCTCCGAGGGCGGCGGCCTGATCGTGCTCGCCGAGTGCGAGCAGGAGAAGTACGGCAACAACCTCGGCGAGCTGCTCGCCCGCTTCGGCGTCGGCGTCGAGCACACCACCGTCCAGGACCCGGGCAACTCCTACAACGGCGTGGCCACCTGGGTGCTCGGCGCCCCCGTCCCCGGAGCGGGGGACGACCTGACCGCCGGCGCCCGCGAGGCCTGCTTCTACCGGGCGGGCGTGCTCACCGCGCCCGAGGGCGCGACCGTCCTGTTCGCGACCTCGCCCTCCGCCGACCCGGCCGGACGCCCCCTCGCCCTGGCCCTGCGCCACGGCGAGGGCCGGGTGGTCGTCTTCGCCGACTCCGACCTGTTCGGCGACGACTCCATCGACGACCTGCGGCACGCCCGGCTGTGGGGCAACGTCGTCACCTGGGCCGCACGCGTACCGGCGAGCACGGGCGGCGCGAGCTCCGCAGACGGGGCCTTCGCCGAGCTCAAGGACGCGGTCGAGGCACTGCGCCCCCTCACCGCCAAGGACGGCTCGGTCGCCGACGCCGCGGCCGCCTCGCCCCTCGTCGACCGCGTCGTCACCGCCGTCGAGACGCTGGCCCCGCGCTTCCCGCACGACCGGGACTACCTCGCCGCCGTCGTCGCCGACCTGCGCGCCTGGCAGGCGGGCGGGTTCGGCGTGCCCGACTTCCTGGACTCGCTGAACGCCTTCCACCCCGACACCCAGCGGGTGGACGGGCTGGAGCACCTGGTCGTGTTCCCGATGTACACCCAGAACGGCAACCCCGGCCGCAACCTGGAGGCCGTCTGGATCCGCACGGTGTGGCCCGACTGGCTCGCCGAGCTGGAGAGCGGGCAGTACGACAACCCCATGTTCGTGCCGATCGCCTTCGTCGACTTCACCGCCGGGTACGACACCAACAGCGCGGTGCTGTTCCCCGAGACCGTCGCCGTCCGCGAGACCCCGCCCCGGTTCACCTGGGGCGCCATCTTCTGCGACCGCGAGGCCGCGCGGTTCCGCGGCGTCAGCCGCGCCGCCGCCGACACCCTCAAGCTCGCCCTGCCGCCGGACGCCGCCCGCCTGCTCTCCAGCCAGGAGCTCGCCCAGGACACCTTCGTGCTCTGGGACCTCGTCCATGACCGGACCCACAGCCACGGCGACCTGCCGTTCGACCCCTTCATGATCAAGCAGCGGATGCCGTACTGGCTGTACTCGCTGGAGGAGCTGCGCTGTGACCTGACCGCGTTCGGCGAGGCCGTCGCGCTGGAGGGGCGGGGCGTGCCGCACGCCCGGTACGTGCAGTACGCGATCCTGTTCGACCGGCTGTTCCGCTTCCCGATCACCGGCGAGCGGGTGCGCAACTACGACGGCCTCGGCGGCCAGCTGCTGTTCGCCTACCTGCACCGCAACGACGTCGTCCGCTGGACCGACAACCGGCTGTCCATCGACTGGGACCGGGTCGCCGACTGCGTGGCCGACCTGCGCGGCGAGGTCGAGAAGCTCTACCGCGACGGCATCGACCGCTCCAAGCTCGCGCACTGGCTGGCCGCCCACCAGCTCGTCGCCTCCTACGTCGCCCCGCACCCCGCGTCGGTGTGGAAGCGCGGCGCCGACGCCCTGCCGGTCGAGGGCTTCCCGAAGGCCGTGGTGGACGCGGTGCTGCCCGACGAGTTCCCCCTGAGCATGTTCTACGAGGCCCTGCGTCGTAAGCTTTCCGGAGTCATCGAGGCGACGAAGGGAATCCGCGCGTGAGCCAGGGCGACCAGGGCGGGCCGGCGAGCAGAGTGGTGGTCGTCGCCGGGGCCGGCGGGCCCACCGGCCGGGCGGTCACCGCGCGGCTCGCCGCGCGCGGCGACACCGTGATCGGCCTCGGCCGGCGCGCCGCAGGCGGCGTGACCGCGGTCGACCTGACCGACGGCGAGGCCGTCCGCGAGGCGGCGCGCCGCATCGGCGCCGAGCACGGCAGGGTCGACGGGGTGGTCCACCTCGTCGGCGGCTGGCGCGGGTCCAAGACCTTCGCCGACACCGACCTCGCCGACTGGGACGCCCTGCACGAGGCGATCGTCCGCACCCTGCAGAACGTCTCGCTCGCCTTCGAGCCGCTGCTGCGCGACAGCGACGACGGCCGGTTCGCCATCGTCTCGGCCAAGGCCGCGCGGGAGCCCACCCAGGGCAACGCCGCCTACGCCGCCGCCAAGGCCGCGGCCGAGGCGTGGACGCTCGCCCTGGCCGACGCGCTCCGCGGCACCCGCAGCGCCGCCGCCATCCTGGTGATCAAGGCGCTGGTCAACGACGACATGCGGGCGGCGAGCCCCGACCGCAGGTTCCCCGGCTTCACCGACGTCGACGACCTGGCCGCCGCCGTCGCCGGGCTGTGGGACCGCCCGGCCGCCGACGTCAACGGCCTGCGGGTCGACCTGACGACGTGACCGACCACTACCGGCACCACCAGCACGACACGCGGGGGCACGACCACATGACCCAGGCACGGCGCCGCCACGACCCCGAGGTCAAGGCGTTCGCGAGCGACAACTACGCGGGCGTCCACCCGGAGGTCCTCCAGGCGGTCGCGCTCGCCAACGGCGGCCACCAGATCGCCTACGGCGAGGACGTCTACACCGAGGCGCTCCAGGAGGTCTTCCAGCGGCACTTCGGGCCGCAGGCCCAGGCGTGGCCGGTGTTCAACGGCACCGGCGCCAACGTCGTCGGCCTGCGGGCGATGACCGCGCCGTGGGAGGCCGTCATCTGCGCCGAGAGCGCCCACGTCAACACCGACGAGGGCGGCGCGCCCGAGCAGATGGCCGGGCTCAAGCTGCTCACCGTGCCCACACCCGACGGCAGGCTCACCCCCGAGCTGATCGACCGGCAGGCATGGGGCTTCGGGGACGAGCACCGCGCCCAGCCCAAGGTCGTGACGATCACCGAGAGCACCGAGCTCGGCACCGTCTACACCCCCGAGCAGATCGCGGCGATCTCCGCGCACTGCCGCGAGCTCGGGTTGCTGCTGCACCTGGACGGGTCACGCCTGGTCAACGCCGCGGCGGCGCTGGAGGTGCCGCTGCGGGCGCTGACCACCGACGTGGGCGTGGACGTGCTGTCCTTCGGCGGCACCAAGAGCGGGCTGATGTTCGGCGAGGCCATCGTCGTGCTGAACCCCTCGGCCGTCCGCGGGCTGGTCTACCTGCGCAAGAGCTCGATGCAGCTCGCCTCGAAGATGCGGTTCGTCTCGGCGCAGTTCGAGGCGCTGCTCGCCGGCGACCTGTGGCTGCGCAACGCGCGCAACGCCAACGCCATGGCCGCGCGCCTGGCCGCCGCCGTGCGCGACATCCCCGGCGTCACCCTGACCAGGGCGGTCGAGGCCAACGCCGTCTTCGCCGTCCTGCCCCGCGAGGCGGCCGACCGCCTGCGCAAGAGGTTCCGGTTCTACACCTGGAACGAGGCCACCGGCGAGGTCCGCTGGATGACCGCCTTCGACACCACCGAGGCCGATGTGGACGCCTTCGCCGCCGCCGTCGCCGAGGAGCTCTCCGCTTCCTGACGCCCGCCGCGCCCGGGCCGCCTACGCCTCGACGAGGGTCAGGGCTTGGCGCCCCGGGCGGTGAGCAGTTCGGTCATGTAGCCGATCTCGCCGTTCTGCGTGTCCACGATGCTCTGCGCCATCGTGCGCACCTCGTCGCGGGTGGTCAGCTTCAGCACCGCCTTGGCCATGTCCACGCCCCCCTGGTGGTGACGGATCATGAGCTGGAGGAAGAGGACCTCGGCGTCCTTGCCCTTGGCGGCCTTCAGGCGCTTCAGCTCCTCCGGCGTCGCCATGCCCGGCATCATCGCCGCGCCGCCCGCGGCCGCGACGGGGGCCGCGGACCCGCCGTGCCCGCCGTGGCCCGCCATCCAGGCCATCACCGGCCGCGAGCCCGCCTGGTCCAGGCCCCACTGCTGCAGCCAGCCCATGAAAATTCCACGCTGCGCGGTCTGGGTGGTGATGATGTCGTAGGACAGTCCCCGGATCGCGGAGTCGGCGGTCTCGTCGCGCACGGTGAAGCTCATCTCGACGGCCTGCGCGTGGTGTACCGCCATGTCACGCGCGAAACCGGCCTCCGGGGAGGCGTCTCCCGGCGGCGCGGACCTGCCGAACAGCAGGAAGGTGGCGACGGCCGTCACCGCGCAGGTGAGCAGCGCGACGAGGACCAGACGTGAGCGTGAGTTGACCATTGCCAGCCAATATGAGGGGTCGTGCCAGACGTTGAACGCAAACGTTATTACCTACCCACTATCCTCCACATAAGTATCGGCAGCTTGACCACACACGTCCTGAACGGCCGTTGGAGGAAACACGATGGGCAAGGAGAGGACGCAGGCACGGCGGGAGCATCTCGCCCAGATGCGCGCCGTGCAGAAGCGCAAGGAACGGCGCACGGCGATGCTCATGTGGGGTGCCGGCGCCTTCGTCATCGTCCTCGTCGTGGGCCTGGTCGGCTTCTACGTGATCAGGGAGAACGCCGCGGGCTCGCTCGACGCGGTGAAGACCTTCAGCTACAAGGCCTCCCAGCACACCGCGATCAAGGTCAACTACAAGGAGACGCCGCCGGTCGGCGGCGAGCACAACCCGCAGTGGCAGCAGTGCGGCCCCTACGACGGGCCGATCAACCCCGAGAACGGCGTGCACTCCATGGAGCACGGCGCGGTCTGGATCACCTACCGGCCCGACCTGCCCAAGGCCCAGGTGGACAAGCTCAAGGCCATGGTGACCTCTGACTACATCCTGCTCAGCCCGTACCCGGGTCTGACGGCGCCGGTCGTGGTGAGCTCCTGGAACCACCAGCTCGCCCTCACGGGCGCCGACGACGCGCGCCTGCCGCGGTACATCACCAAGTACAAGCAGAACCCGAGCACGACGCCCGAATACGGCGCCACCTGCGGCGGCGAGGACGCCACCTCGGCGCTGGCCGCCGACAACCCGATCCCCACCACGTCGCCGACCCCGGCGCCGAACGCGTCGGCCGCTCCCAGCGAGTCGCCGGCCCCGGCCGAGTCGTCGGCCATGCCGAGCGCGACGCCCAGCTCCTGACCCGTCCCGCGCGAGCGGCGGCGGAACCGGGCCGGCCCGCGGAGGTTCGCCTCCGCCGGCCGGCCCTGTCATGTCCGTGTCACCGCCGTCACCGCCGTCACCGCCGTCACCGCCGTCACCGCCGTCACCGCCGTCACCGCCGTCACCGCCGTCACCGCCGTCACCGCCGTCACCGCCGTCCCCGCCGCCCCGCCGTCCGGTGCGGCGCCGGGCCCTCGCGGCCGGCGCGGGGCCGGTCAGCGAAGGACGTCCTCGGGATCCACGGCCTCCAGCGCGTGGGCCTCGCCGACCGGGCGGCTGGTCAGGGTGCCCGCGTGGGCGTTGAGCCCGAGCGCCAGCGCCGGGTCGTCGCCCAGCGCCTCCCGCCATCCCTTGTCGGCGATCGCGAGGGCGTACGGGATGGTGACGTTGGTCAGCGCGTACGTCGAGGTGTGCGGGACGGCCCCCGGCATGTTGGCCACGCAGTAGAACACCGAGTTGTGCACGCGGTAGGTCGGGTGCGCGTGAGTGGTCGGCCGGGAGTCCTCGAACGCCCCGCCCTGGTCGATCGAGATGTCCACCAGCACCGAGCCCTCCTTCATGCGGGCCACCATCTCGTTGGTCACCAGCTTGGGCGCCTTGGCCCCCGGGACCAGCACCGCTCCGATCACCAGGTCGGCGGAAAGGACGGCGCGCTCGATCTCGTAGATGTTGGAGGCGACCGTCTGCAGGTGCCCCCGGTAGATGGTGTCGGCCTGGCGCAGCCGGTCGATGTTCTTGTCCAGGAGCAGCACCTCCGCCTGCATGCCGAGGGCGATCGTGGTCGCGTTCATGCCGGTCACCCCGGCGCCCAGCACCACCACCTTGGCCGGGTACACGCCGGGGACCCCGCCCATGAGCACGCCCCGGCCGCCGCCCTGGCGCATCAGGTGGTAGGCGCCGACCTGGGGCGCCAGGCGTCCGGCGACCTCGGACATGGGCGCGAGCAGGGGGAGCGCCCCGCCGGCCGTCTGCACGGTCTCGTAGGCGACGGCCGTGACCCCCGACTCGATGATCGCGAGCGTCAGCTTCCGGGACGCCGCGAGGTGGAGGTAGGTGAACAGGACCTGGCCCTGCCGCATGAGGGGGTACTCCGAGGCGATGGGCTCCTTGACCTTCAGGATCATGTCGCCCTCCCCCCAGACCTCCTCCGCCGAGGGGAGGATCTCCGCGCCCGCCGCCCGGAAGTCCTCGTCGGGGATGGAGGAACCGGCGCCCGCGCCCTGTTCGACGAAGACCTGGTGGCCGTGGCGGACCAGCTCGTTGGCTCCGGCGGGGGTGAGGGCGACCCGATGCTCCTGGTCCTTCACCTCTCGGGGTATTCCGACCTTCATGAGATCCTCCTTCGACCCGGGGCGGCGGCTGCCCGCTCGTCTCCCGTTACCGCCGTTCGCGTGCCGGTGACGGTGTGATCAGCGGAGCACTGCCCAGGAGCGACCCCGCCTCACCCGGCCCGGCGCCCGAGCCGGCGGCCGTGGCGTCCCGCCGGCCGCCGCAGGCGCCCAGGCCCTCGGGATATCGGGGCCGATCTCGGCGCGCGGGCGAATTGTCAGGTTCTCTTCAGCGTAGGACCCCCTCTCCGACGTCCATCCTGCGGTTAGCTCGTACGGGCGAGCCTCGATAGGCTCGGCCGAGCGATGTCGGTCACCGGACATCAAGGGCGGACGCCCCGCTCCTGGGGCGAGGCGATGTCGAAGGGGTGAGGATGCGCAACCGTCGGGCGGCCGGCGATCACAGTGATCCGGCCGGCGTGCTGCCGGGTCTCGGCGATCCTCCTCCGGCCGACCCCGGCGACCCGCCGGTGCTCATGGACGACCTCCGCTCCGCCGAGGACGAGACCATGGTCGACATCCGGCCCGTGCCCGGTGAGCCCGAAGAGACGCCCCTCGCGGCGGTCCCGCCGGAGGCCGTGCCTCCGCCGGCCGGCGAGGAGGACCTCCCGCCCGGGTCCGGCGGCATTCCCCCCGGCCCCGAAGGGCCCGCCGTCCCCGGTGAGCCGCCGCCCGGGCCCCCGAGAGCCGGGCGCGGCACGACCATCGCCCTGATCGCCGGCCTGTTCGTGGCCATCGTCGTCACCGGCGTCCTCGGCACGATCGCGGTGCTGATGACCCGCGAGCCCGACCTGCCGCTCGGCGCCGAGCCGCCGAGCCGCCTGGCCACCCCCATCCACTTCGCGCCCGTCACCGGCGTGCGCGCCGCGCCGTGCCCGGGCGCCGAGGCCGTGCTCGACGACGCGGGGACGACGTGTTACCAGGTCGCCCGGGGGGTCACCGTCACCTCCGTGGTGAGGATCTCGACCGTCGCCGCCCAGGACGGCACCTATGCCGTGCGCGTCGTGCCCGCGCCCGACAGCCGCGCGCGGCTGGCCGACCTCATCAAGGACACGCTCAACCAGCAGCTCGCCGTCGTGGTGGACGACAAGGTCGTCACGGCTCCCCGGGTCGCCCAGCCCATGACCCAGGACAGCCTCAGCATCGCGGGCCTGTCCAAGGAGACCGCCGAGGCGCTGATGTCGCGCCTGCTCGGCGGCGTCGGCACGGTCACCGGCAGCGGCGCTCCGACCCCCACCCCGTCCTGCCCCCCGACCGGCGTCCCCGGCAACGGGACGACCGGCGACCCGGGCACCGGTACCACCGGCAACCCCGGCACCGGGACGACGGGCAACCCGGGCACGGGCACCACCGGCAACCCCGGAACCGGCACCACGGGCGGCCAGGGGACGGGCGGTACGATCGGCGACCCGGGCGCCGGAACGGTCGGCGGCTCCCCGGCCTGCCCGCCCACCGCCGCGACGACGGCCGCACCGCCCCCCGGCGGCGCCACGACCGGGGTGCCCTCCGGCCCGCCCGCGACGGGCGCGCCCTCGGCGCCGGCCTCGCAGCCGGGCTCGGTGCCGCTGGTCCCGCCCGGCGCCACGCACACCCCCGGAACCGGGACCGGCGCCACACCCGCCGGGAAGGGCGCGCAGCCGGCGGGCTCCGCGACCCCCCGTGCGACCGGCGTCTCGGCGCGTGGCCCGCGCCGCACCCTCGACCCGCGGTTCCCCAGTTGCAAGCAGGCCCATGCGGCCAACTACGGGCCCTACACCAAGGGAGTCCACCCCGAGTACGACTGGTACGTCGACGGCGACCACGACGGCGTGGCCTGCGAGCGCGGCGACATCACCTGACCTGCCGCGCCGGTCCTGGTCCTGCCATGCCGCGCCATGTCCCGCCGTGTCCCGCCGTGTCCCGCCATGCCGCGCCGTGTCCGGCCGTAGCCGCCGGGGGGCGGGCGCGTCCCCCCGGCGGGGCCGATCACGGGGAGGCGGGGGACAGGGCGATGTCCTCGGGGCGGATGGGCACCCGCGACAGGGGCAGGCCCGTGGCGGCGCGGACGGCGGCGACGATGGCAGGGGTCGAGGACAGGGTGGGCGGCTCGCCCGCCCCGCGCAGGCCGTAGGGCGCCGCCGGGTCCGGATTCTCCAAGATCGACAGTTTCATGGGGGGCATGTCGAGGATGGTGGGGATCAGGTAGTCGGTGAACGACGGGTTGAGCACCCGTCCGTCCCGCACCTGGATCTCCTCCATGAGCGCCAGCCCCAGCCCCTGCGCCGACCCTCCGTGGATCTGCCCCTCGAGCGCCGTCGGGTTGATCATTTTTCCGACGTCCTGGACGGCGGCCAGCTCGACCACCTTGACCAGGCCGAGGTCCACGTCCACGTCCACGACCGCCCGGTGGACGCACAGGGCGAGCTGGGTGTGGGAGTCGCCCTGCCCGGTGAGCGGGTCCATGGGGTGGGTCGGCCGGTGGCGGTACTCGCGGGTCTCCTCGACCGGGCCGTGCTCCCGCAGCAGGTCGGCGAGCGCGAGGACGGGGCGCTCGGCGCGCAGCGCGTTCAGGCGCTCGCGCACCGCCTCGCACGCGGCCTTGACCGCGCCCCCGGTGACGTAGGACTGCCGTGAGGCCGAGCTGGACCCGGCCGAGCCGACCGTCGTGTCGGCCGGGGCGACCGTCACCCGCGCGACGCCCAGCTCGGGGAACTCGGCGAGCTCGGTGCGGGCGATCTGGGCCTGCACGGTGACCAGGCCCTGCCCGACCTCGGCGGCGGCGGTGTGGACGAGCACGTGCGGCTCGTCCCCGAGCAGTTCGACCCGGACGCGGGCCGTGCTGTAGTCGTCGAAGCCCTCGGAGAAGCAGATGTTCTTGATGCCGACCCCGTACCCGATCCCGCGCCGCACGCCCTCGCCGTGCGTCGTCTGGGCGACCCCGCCCGGCATGGACCGCAGATCGGACGAGCGCGCCGCGCCGGGCAGCGGCATGGCGGCCAGTTCGCGCAGCATCCCGGCCAGCGGCGCCGGAGAGTCGATCACCTGGCCGGTGGCCAGGCGCGACCCCTGCGACACCGCGTTGCGCAGGCGGATCTCCACCGGGTCGAGCCCGCACGCCTCGGCGAGCCGGTCCATCTGCGACTCGTAGGCGTAGCAGGCCTGCACCGCGCCGAAGCCGCGCATCGCCCCGCAGGGCGGGTTGTTGGTGTAGGCGCCGTAGGCGTCGATCGCGATGTTGGGCACCTCGTACGGCCCGACGCCGAGCGAGGCCGCGTTGCCGACGACCGCGAGGGAGGAGGAGCAGTACGCCCCGCCGTCCAGCACGATCTCGGCCTTGACGTAGACGAGCCTGCCCTCGCGGGTGGCGCCGTGCTCGTACCGCATGAGGGCGGGATGCCGGTGGACGTGGCCGAAGAACGACTCCTCGCGGCCGTAGACGATCTTGACCGGTCGGCCGGTGCGCAGGGCGAGCATGCTCGCGTGGATCTGCATCGACAGGTCCTCGCGGGCGCCGAACGCGCCGCCGACCCCCGCCAGCGTCAGCCGCACCTTGTCCTTGGGCAGGGCGAGGCAGGGGGCGATCTGGTCCTGGTCTGCGTGCAGCCACTGCGTGGCGACGAACAGGTCGACGCCGCCGTCCTCGGCCGGGACGGCCATCCCCGACTCGGGGCCGAGGAACGCCTGGTCCTGCATGCCGACCTCGTACTCGCCGGTGACGACGACCTCCGCGGACGGCGGGATGCTCCCCACGCGGACGGGCTGGTGGCGTACCACGTTGCCGCCCGGCAGCACGTGCGGGCAGGCGGGGTCGAACAGGGCGCGTCGCGCGTCGGTGACGGCCTCGCGCTGCTCGTACACGACGACGATGGCGGCGGCCGCCCGCCGCGCGGTCTCCGGGTGGTCGGCGGCCACGATGGCGACCGGTTCACCCTGGTAGCGCACCTGGTCGATGGCCAGCACCGGCTGATCCTTATGCTCCAGGCCGTAGAAGCGCTCGCCGGGGACGTCCTCGTGGGTGAGCACGGCGTGCACGCCGGGCATCGCGAGCGCGGGGCCGACGTCGACGGAGCGGATCCACGCCGAGGGGTGCGGGCTGCGCAGCGTGGCGCCCCACAGCATGTCCGCGAGGTACAGATCGGAGGAGTAGGCGAACTCCCCGGTCACCTTCAGGATGCCGTCCGGCCGGATGGCGCCGGTGCCGACGCCTTCGCCGAGGCTGCGTCCGCGCGCGGTCTGGGTCACACCGGCAGTACATCAGCCCAGCTCAGGGGCGCCAATAGGCGCGGGTGTGAAACGCCGGGGGCCGGTCGGGCGATGAGTTGGAGGTTCATCCAAATCGAGTGGTTAGCCTTGATAAGTGCGTATACGTGATCTCATCGCGGTGGACGGGCTGCGCCTCACCCTGCTGTCGGACCAGAGCCACCTGGACCGGCGGTTCACCGGCGCGCACATCACCGACCTGCCCGAACCCGGACGTTACCTGTCCGGGGGAGAACTCGTGCTCACCGGGTTGACCTGGCATCGCGGCCCAGGGGACTCCGCGCGGTTCGTCGGGGCCCTGGCGAAGGCCGGAGTGGCCGCGCTGGCCGCGGGACGGGCGCTGCTCGGCCACGTGCCCGGCGACCTGGTCGAGGCGTGCCGGGAGCACGACCTCCCGCTGCTGGACGTGCCGGAGGAGGTGTCCTTCCGCGCGTTGAGCGAGGTCGTCGAGGCGCGCCTGGGCATCGGCGGCGCCGCCGACCTGCGGGGGGCGCTCGGCCGGCACCGCCGCATCGTCGCGGCCGTCGCCGAGGGCACCGGGCTGGAGGAGCTTTTCACGGTGATCGCCCAGGAACTCGGCATCACCGGCGCGGTCGTCTCGGCGAGCGGCGCGGTGGTCGCGGGACGGCTGGAGGAGGATCTGCCGGCCTTACTCGCCCGCGAGTACCTGTCCGCGCCGCGCCTGCCCCACCTGGTGCGCACTCCGCGAGGGCCGTTCACGCTGTTCGCCGTCGACCGGTCGCACCGGGCGGCCGGCTGGGCGCTGGTCCTCGGCTCGGACCTGCTCGACCACGCCGACACCGGCTTCGAGCTCGCGGCCTGCGTCGCGCTGCAGCGCGGCCGCACCGAGGAGGGCCGCAGGGTGGAGCGGCGGCTGGCCGAGGAGCTGATCGGGCTGGCCATCGCCGGGTCGGGGAGCGGGCCGGAGCTGGCGGCCCGCCTGCGCACCTGCGGCATCGGACCCGAGGAGCCGTACGCGGTGGTGACGGCGGCCGTCGTCAGGCCCGGAGCCACCGACGGACCCGACGCCGCCACGCTCGGCGGCCAGGTTCTGGAGGAGTTGCTCGACCGGCGGATCGTCGCCGCGCGGGGAGCGGACGGGGCCGTCGCCCTCGTGCCGCTGCGGATCATGGGGGCCGAAGCGCGGGCCATGACAGCCGATTCGGCAGGGGAGATGGCCCCTGACCTGGGCCTGAGCACACAAATCGACCGGGACCGCGGACCTCGTGTCAGGTCCGCTGCCGAATCGATGCACATTCATCCGCAAGTGCGGGCGCAAGTGCATGGGCAAATGCAGTCTCATGTGCAAGCATTGGTACACGCGATAAGGGAACGTGTGACGGCCCTCTCGGCCGGGATGCCGAGAGCGCAGGTGGCCATAGGCGTCAGCGCCTGGCTCACCGGTGCCACGGGCATCCGGGGCGGTGCCGAGGAGGCTGGTCACGCGCGGCGTCTGGCGGAGGCGCGGGGTGGAGGGGTGGTGACCAGTGACGAGATCTACACGCACGCCTTGTTGCTCGCCACCGTGCCCGCGGAAGTCCGCAGGTCCTTCTCCGACCGCATCCTCGTGCCGCTCTTCGCGTACGATCGGCGGCACCGGTCGGAGTTGGTCCGTACGCTGGACGTCTTCCTCGAGTGCGCCGGCTCGTGGAACATCTGTGCCGAACGTCTGCACGTGCATGTGAACACGGTGCGGTATCGCATCCGGAGGGTCGAGGAGCTCACCGGACGTGATCTCGGTTCCATGGCGGACCGGGTGGACCTTTTCCTTGCGCTACGTGCGAACTGAATATCGAGTCAGCGGTTCAGGAAGACCGAATGGTGAATCAGCAGCAGTACAAGTCCGCACGAGAGTTCTGGGCGGCGGGGGACATGTTAATGTCCGTACCATTGCCGGTAACACCGAAGACGGCCGAAAAAGCTACGGCCAGGGTGAGAAGTGCGAGGCGGCGGCGACGCATGGCTGACTCCTGTCGGTCGGGGATTGTCGGGGCTTACATCTTGAAGGGGTGCCGGTGAGCGGTCAAGATCTTATTGGTCAGCGAATCAGAATGACCCGCCGCCAGCGCGGTCTTTCCCAGGCGCAATTGGCACATCCGGAACTCTCGGACAGTTATGTATCACTGATCGAGAGTGGAAAGCGTACGCCCACCGCGGCCGTTCTGGAACTGCTGGCCGCCAAGCTCGAATGCTCCCTAACGTACCTGATCAACGGCGTCACGGCCGAACAGATGCAGGATCTCGAGCTTCGCCTGGGCTACGCCGGCCTGGCGCTCAACAACGGCGAGGTCGCCGAGGCCAGGCGGCGTTACGCCGAGCTCCTCGAGGACGGCAGCCTCACCGGGCTGCGCTCGCTGCTCCAGCAGGCCGAGTACGGCTACGCGCTGGCCAGCGAGGCGTGCGGCGACCTCGACGAGGCGATCGAGGTGCTGCTGCGGCTGCGCAGGTCCTCCGGCGACTCGATGCCCTCCGACCAGGCCGTGGCGATCGCGGTCGCCCTGACCCGCTGCTACCGCGAGCGCGGCGACCTCGCCGCGGCGGTGCAGGTCGGCGAGGACACCCTGCTCGGCGCCGGCCGGCCCACCTGGAACGACGCCCTGGTCGAGCTGGGCGCGACCCTGCTCAGCGTCTACGACGTGCGAGGCGACCTGCTGCGCGCCCGGCAGTTCTCGATGGAGCTGCTGGCCGCCGCCGAGATGCTCAACACCCCCCGATCCACCGTCGCCGCGTGCTGGAACGCCGCCATCGTCGCCGAGAAGACCGGCCGTGGCGACGAGGCGCTCTCTTTGGTCGAGCGGGCTCTGGCCGTGCAGTCGGAGACCGGCGAGGCGCGCAACCTGGCCAGGCTCCGCGTCGAGTACGCCATCCTGATGCTGCGCACGCGTCCCGCGGAGGCCGCCGCCTGCCGTGACCTGATGCTGCGCGGCGAGCGCGAGCTGATGTCGACCTCGGCGAGCACCGTCGACCTGGCCGTGGTCTCGATCTACCTGGCCAAGGCCGAGCTGGTGCTCGGCAACGCCGCCAAGGCCGTCGAGTACGCCCGCCGGGGCAGGGACATGCTGGGCGAGCGCACCCCGGCGCTGCTGGACGAGGCCCGCCTCACGCTGGCCCACGCCCTGCTGCTGCAGGAGGAGACGGCGGAGGCGACCGTCGAGCTGCTCGCCGTAGAGGAGTCTCTGGAGCACTCGCCCGCCTCGCGCAAGGCGGCCGAGGGCTGGCTGGCCACCGCCACGGTGCTGGAGCGTCTCGACGACCGGGAAGAGGCCAGCGTCGCCGCCTACCAGCGCGCCCTCGCCAGCGTCGGCCTCTGACCGGCCGCCTCCGCGCTTCCGCGCGCCGGGGGCACCCGCTTGCGCGCCCTCGGACCACCCGGTCCGAGGGCGCCGGTGTGCCCGGCGGATGACGATTCGCGGGAACGCCGACGTGGCCGGAGGGCGGGGGACCGGTGAGGTTCGTGTCAGGGCGGACGGCGGGCGGGCGGTCATCTCGTCGGGGTTTTCCACAGGCGGAGACGTGCGGTGAGGACCGGCCCGTCACGTGAGTAGCCTTAGGGTGCTATGAGGACTTCCCCGCTCGCCGCCGCGCTGGCGATCCTGGTCGCCGCCGTCCTGGGCACGGCGTTCGCCGCGCCCGCCCTGGCCCACACGGCGCTCAAGAGCAGCAACCCCGAAAAGGGGGCCACGGTCAAGAGCCTCGACTCGGTCAAGCTGACCTTCACCGAGTCCGTGCGCCTGCCCGTGGTGCTCGTCCGCGATGCCGCGGGCCAGGAGCACCATGACGGCAAGCCCAAAGCCGACGGCGCGACGGTGACCCAGAAGGTCGCCGGCCCGCTGCCCTCCGGGAAGTACACCATCGCCTGGAGGGTGGTCTCCGACGACGGCCACCCCATCGAGGGCGAGATCCCCTTCACGGTGAAGGCGCCGGAGGCCGCCGCGTCGCCGTCGGCGTCCTCTTCGTCGAGCACGCTCTCCGCCTCTCCCTCGACGAGCGTCCTGCCGGCGCCCGCGACCTCCGCCTCCCCGGGCGGGGGAGCGGCGGCCGATCCGGCCGCCACGCCGGTGTCCGACACCGGGGGCCAGGGCGGCGGCATCGCCACCTGGGTGTGGATCGTCATCTTCGGTCTGGCCGGCATCGGCATCGGCATGGCCCTCACCCTGCGGAAGAAGTCGTGAGCAAGACCCTTCGCCTCGCGGTCGCGGGGACGTGCCTGGCGCTCGGCGCCCTGGCCGTCGCCATGGTCGTGGGGGGCGCGGCCACCCCGCGCGTGATCCCCGGCCTGCCCGACGAGGGCCTGCTGACCCGCTGGGCGCTGCCGGTGTCCAAGCTCGCCATGGACACCGCGGGCGTCCTCAGCGTGGGGCTGCTGCTCTTCGCCGCCGCGCTGCTCCCGAGCGACAAGGGCCTGCTGGGCGCCTCCGCCCTCACCTACGTCAGGGCCGCCTCATGGACGGGCCTGCTGTGGGCGGTCGCCGCGGCCTCCACCCTGGTCTTCAGCCTCTCCGAGACCCTGGGCACCCCGGTCGGCGACGTCCTCGGCGGCGACGAGCTGACCAGCTTCGCCAGCCAGGTTCCCCAGGGCATCGCCCTCACCCTCGTCGTGCTGTTCGGCACGGCCATCGCCCTGTTCGCGCGGGGCGCCATCACCGCCGGCTCCGCGGGGGGGCTGCTGGTGCTGTCCCTGGCCACGCTGATGCCGCCCGCCCTCACCGGCCATTCCGCCTCGGCGCCCAACCACGGCCTGGCCACGACGAGCGTCGCGCTGCACCTGCTGGTGCTGGCCCCGTGGGTGGGCGGCCTGCTGCTGCTCTGCGTGCACGCCTTGCGGCGCGGCCCCCACCTCGACCTGGCCGCCCAGCGCTTCTCCCGCGCGGCCCTGTGGTGCTTCATCGGCGTGGGCGTGTCCGGGCTGTTCAGCGCGCTGAGCAGGCTCACCTCGGTGGGCGACCTGTTCACCTCCTCCTACGGCCTGATCATCATGGCCAAGATCGTCGCCTTCGCCGCGCTCGGCGTGATCGGCTGGTGGCACCGCGGCCGCACGCTGTCGGCGCTCGCCGCCGGGCGGCCCGGCGCCTTCACCCGGCTCGCCGGCGTCGAGGGCCTGATCATGCTGGTCGCCGTCGGGCTGGCCGTCGCGCTCTCCCGCACGGCCCCGCCCCCGCTCGACCTGCCCGTCGACCGCGCCTTCGAGCTCCTGGGCTACCTCGTCCCGCCGCCGATCTCCGTGACCAACCTCCTCACGCTGTGGTGGTTCGACCTGTTCTTCGCGGTGGTCGCCGCCCTGCTGGCCGGCCTGTACGGGGCGGGCGCCGTCCGGCTGGCCCGCCGCGGAGACCACTGGCCCGTGGGCCGCACGATCAGCTGGGCCATCGGCGTGCTGCTGCTCGTCCTTGTCACCCAGAGCGGCGTGGCGCGCTACGCCCCCGTGCTGTTCAGCGTGCACATGACCGAGCACATGGTCCTGTCGATGCTCGTGCCGATCTTCCTGGTGCTCGGCGCCCCCGTCACCCTGGCTCTGCGCGCGCTCAAGCCCGCCGCCCGGCGCGGCGACCGCGGCCCGCGCGAGTGGATCACCACCATCCTGCACAGCAGGTTCGTCAAGGTGGTCACCCATCCGGCCATCGCCACGGCCCTGTTCATCGTGTCCACCTACGCCCTGTACTTCACGCCGCTGTTCGCCGCGGCCATGGAGGAGCACCTCGGGCACATCGCGATGACCGTGCACTTCCTGCTCAGCGGCACCCTGTTCTTCTGGGTGATCATCGGCATCGACCCGGCGCCGACCAAGCTCCCCTATGTCGGGCGGCTCCTGCTGCTGTTCGTCACCATGCCCTTCCACGCCTTCTTCGGCATCGCGCTCATGAACATGGGCACCCCTCTGGCGGGCGAGTGGTACGACCAGCTCGGCCGCACCTGGGGCGCCTCCGGCGTCGCCGACCAGAGCACGGGCGGGGCCATCGCCTGGGCCTTCGGCGAGATCCCCACGCTCATCGTGCTCATCGCCCTGGCCTTCCAGTGGTACCGCGACGACCAGCGCACGGCCCGGCGGGCCGACCGCCGCGCGGACGCGCGCGCCGCCAAGGAGGGCGGCACCGGCGACGCCGAGCTCGACGCCTACAACGCCTACCTCTCCCGGCTCAACCAGCCCGGCGGCCGCGAATGACCGCTCTCCACCGCGACGCGCCGCGACCTACCTGCGGGTAGCGTGGCATCAAGGAGTTCGGGCATAACCACCTTGGGCGGGATAGCGGCACACCTGCCTCCCGGGGTGGTCTCGCCTTCACTCCGAGCGATTTTCTCGACCGCTCTTCAAGCACGCGCCGGTAGCGCACCGCCGTCCCATCGGCGGTGACGCGGTGGGGCCGGGATCACGTAGCCCGGAGCGGCGCGCGGCCCAGAAGGGTTGGGGGAGTTGTACGAAGAGTTGCGCATGCGCGGAAAGCGAAGTCTGGCGCGGGCGATCGAGGACTATCTGACGGAATGGTCGGAGCGCACGGGAATCACCGTCGAGGTATGGGCCATGCCCAAAGACAGGGTCACCGGACCGGTCGCCGACGCCGTCTACGCCGTCGTGCTGGAGTCGCTCGCCAACGTCGAGATGCACAGCGGGGCCCACACGCTCTCCGTCGCCCTCACCACGGGGAGCGGTGGGCTGCGGCTCACGATCAGCGACAACGGCATCGGCTTCCCGCCGGGACGCACCGGCCGCGGCATGGACATGATGAAGCGGCGCTTCAGCGAGGTGGGCGGCACACTGGCGGTCAACAGCGTCGTCGGCGAGGGCACCACCGTCAGCGGCCACATCTGACCCACCGGGCCTTGGGGTCGTGGTGAGGGGGCCACGACGGGGGAGGGGCTGTGGTCAGGGGGCCGTGGTCAGGGGGCCGTGACGGGGCCGGAGGCGCCGGTGGAGTGCGAGATGTCGAGTCGCAGCTCCACGGCCTCCACCGGGCCCGCCTTCGCGGCGAACACGACGCCGGCCAGCGCGCCGATGAGGGCCAGGAGGCTCAGAGCAGGGGTGTGACCACGTGTCCCGCGCGCGTCCGCCATCCACGTCTCCTTCCGTGCCGGTGATCTCCGCGGCACCGCATCGATCGCCGGCGCCGATGTCCGCGGCTGACCGGAGATACGCGGAACACCCACCGATCGTTCGACCGGCCCTCCGATAACCCGGCCGGCCCTCCGATCGCTCGCCGGGCCCTCCGATCGTGAGAACCGTCGGCGCTCGCGCGGTTCCGCCCCGGTCGTGTGGTGCGTTCCCGGTCGTGTCCTGGGTCGTGCGGTGTGTCGCGGTCGTGCGGTTCGGCCCACGGTCGGCTGGGATGATCACGGCGGTCACGAGGGTCGCGCGGCGGAGGGACGCAGGGGCCTCAGCAGAGGGAGGTGGAGTTCTGCTGGGCGTAGAGGCGTCCGCACTGGCGGACCACGACCTGCGCGCCGTCGGGGTCGACGGTGACCAGCAGGATCGGCCGGTCCAGGGCGTGCCGGCCGTCGGAGGCGCCGTGCAGCTTGATCAGCCCGCTGTCGCCGTCGATCTCCTGGAGCTTCTCCAGCGCCAGCAGCACGCCGGCCCGGTCGACCATGCCCGGCGCGCCGGCCGCGGCCGCCGGGCCGCCCTGTCCGGAGAACGCCACCTGCGCCGCCCCGATGAGCACGTCGGCCGCGTCGTGCGCCTGCACGGCGTACTCCTTGGACGGCAGCCGGGTGCTGGGCAGCTTGTCCATGTGCAGCTCGGTGATCAGCGTGCTCAGCTGGTGGTAGAAGTCGCTCCTGAACTCGGTGGGGACGTTCGCCCACGCGCTCTCGGCGGCCAGCGCCACGTACATGACCCGCACCCGGTTGTTGCGTCCCAGCGCGGTGGAGTAGTCGTTGACGTACTGCGTGATGTCGTCGTTGGCCATCACCGTGAGCCGGTGGCACTGCGACTTGGCGATCGCGTCGACGAAGGCGCCGAACTGCGCGGTGCGACCGGCGTAGTACACCAGCTCCGGCTTGACCGGCCGGGCGCACACCTGCGTGACCTTCTCCTCCAGCGCGGCCGCGTTGGAGTAGCCGATCGAGGTCGCCCCCTTGCCGAAGTCGCGGACGAATTTGGCGCCGAGGTCCTTGGTGAACAGGTCGCTGAGCATGGTGTCGGTGAACACGGCCGCCGTGCGGGCGGGCGGGACGCCGCGCTGGGGGATGCCCGCGCGCGCCCACCGCGCCGCCGCGGCGGCCAGCAGGCTGTTGGGCGGGGCCAGCGGGAAGAAGGAAGGGATGAAGGACTCCCCGTCGCCGCGCCGCCCGAGGTCGTCGTAGGTGGAGGTGGTGCTGATCACCGGCACGGCCTTGCGGCCGAGGATCTGGATCGCGGCCTGGACCTCCTGCCGGCTCTCGCCCAGGCCCACCACGCCGATCACGCTCGGATCGCGGTCGATCTCGCGCAGCACCTGCCGGGCGACGTCCTGGGCGTACCGGAAGTCGGCGCCGGCGTTGGCGACGAGCACCCGCATCTGCAGCTTGCTGCCGTCGCCGCTGTTGCCGATCAGCCTGCCCTGCTCCAGGGCGATGCCGGCCAGCTCGCCGTGGATGTCGGTGAGCGCGTCGTCGGCCGCGGCGACCGCCTTCCCCGGGGTGGTCAGCTTCCCGAAGTAGATCACGGTCGCGTAGGGGTTGCCCGAGGCCAGGACGGAGCGGTTCTGCTGGTCGATGCGGCCGAGCACGGCTGCCAAGTGCGGAGCGAAGACGAAGCCCCCGTCGCTGATGCCCACGCACTCACCCGTCCCGGCGCGCCAGATGCCGGGGCCGCAGTTGCTCGTCGCCGTGGCCAGGACGCGGACCAGCGACAACGCGACCAGGGCCGTCACGGTGACCCACGGCAGGATCGGGTGCGCCAGCAGCGGGCGCCGCCGCCCGCGGACCGGGACGTTGATCTTCTCCAGGATCGGCGCGTCCTTGGGTTCGACCTCGATGCGCAGCACGCGGTGCGAGCCCAGGGCGCGGTCTCTGGCCAGCTCCTTCCCCCACTGCTCCCACAGTTCCTCGGTGAGTTCGGGCCGGCCCGTCATGATCGGCACGTCGTCACCGCCGGGCCGCGCCGGGGGCAGGACCCGCTGGTCGCCGGGACCGGTCACGACCACCAGCAGCGGGTCCGCCAGGCAGGTGATCGCGCGTACCTCCTCGATGCGGGCGACAAGGCGCCTGCCGTCTCCCTCGGCCAGCAGCACCGGGTAGGACGTGCGCGCCCAGGCGACCCGCCGCCACACCTTCCACAGGCGGCGCTCGTACCCCTGCCGCAGATCCTCCAGGAACGCGTTCACCAGCAGGCGCTCGATGCCCTCGTTCGCCTGGACGGCCTCCAGCCTCTTGCGGTCCTCGCCCGGCTCGGCCTGCCGGGCCCACGCCTGCGGGCCGGTCACGGACGGCGCCGGCGGATCGTCGGGAACGGCGCTCACCGGAGGAAGCGAGGCGACCGGGGGGATGCCGCGCGGCGGGACGGTGGGGCGGGCGGCGCCCGGGTCGCCGAGCGTGACCGACTCGGCCCGGCGGCGGAACTGCAGCAGGCGGACGGCGAAGGTGGTGACGTCGTGCGGCTGGTTGCGGCGCTGGCCGGGCATGAGGAACGGCTGGCGGCGGAACCACCGGTAGCGGCGCCGCCCGGCCCAGTTACGCGACAGCAGCAGCACGTGGAACGATCCGATCACCGGGCCCGCGAGGATCGCGCACACGCCGAAGAGCGTGGTCAGCTGGTCGGCCCATCCGGCGCTCAGGATGGCCGTGGCGGCGGCCCAGGCCGGCAGCGGGCCCTCCGCGTAGGCGCGGACGTTCGCCCAGAAGTTGCGCCGGTCCTGTCCGGTGCCCGCGCTGATCTGCCTGCGCCGCTGCCGCACGGCCCTTTTCACCCCGTCGTGCAGGCGGTCGGGCTCGTCCTCGGGAACCTGCAGGTCGAGCATCCACAGCACCTGCGCGAACAGCGGGAACCGCAGGTGCGCCTCGCCGGGTGGGGCGACGGCCGCGAGGTCGCGCGTCACCTGGCGCAGCCGCGCGGCGAGCGCGGCGTACGGCGGAGCGGGGCGCTCCCCGGCCGGCGCGCCCTCCTCCTGTTCGGTGGAGGGCGCGAGGTGGGCGAACGGTGTGCCGTCGCACCGGGCCTCCAGCGCCTGGACCGCCGCCGACGTCGCCGCGTACTGCCCGGTGACCCACACCACGGGCAGCGGCACGTCGCCGCCGCGCCAGGTGGGACGGACGCGCATCTGGTCGAAGACGCGCAGGAACTCGCGGACGCCCTCGTTGCGCCTGCGGTAGCTCTCGTCGGGGTCGTGACGCGGGACCGTTCCCGTCTGGTTCCCGGTGCGGTTCCCGGACGGGGAGTCGGGCGCCGCGGTGGCCGGGTCGTCCGGATCCGGGGAGGGCGGGGGTGCAGGGGGCACTGGGTTCACTCCCGATCGGCAGGGGCTGACGCGCTCGCTTTCGGCTGGTCGTGCGGTGGGGAGGGGTCGGATTCCAGCATAGGCTTCCGGCGCCCGCGGCGGTCGAAGCTCACGTCCGCAGATGGGCCGTGGGCTCGTGGCGCCTGGCGTCCGGGCTCGCGGCCGGTGTCGAGGTCGGCGGGGTGCGGGCGGTCAGAGGTCGCGTCGCATGCACACCCGGGGCCAGCGGTCCAGGCCGAGCGCCCGCTCGCGCCGGCGCAGGTCGCGCAGGCCCGGGGTCAACTCGGCGTCGTCCAGTGACCAGAACCCGCACCGCTCGTAATAGGGGGCGTTCCACGGCACGCGGGTGAAGGTGATCAGCGTGAGCGCCGGCAGGCCCTCGGCCGTGGCGTAGGCGGCGGCGTGGTCGATGAGCGAGCGTCCCATGCCCCTGCGGGCCGACGCGGGATGCACCGAGACCTGTTCCAGGTGGAGGTTGCCGTCGATCACGTCGGCGAGGAGGTAGGCGACCGGCCGGTCGCCGGAGTCGGTCTTCACCCACGCGCGTCCCGCGCGCTGGTAGCCGGCCAGGACGTCGATGGGGAAGGGCTCGTCGTCGGCGACCTTCGTCATGCCCAGGTCGAGGAAGGATCGCCCGGCGGCGCGCTCGATGTCCTGCAGGAGGGAAAGCTCGTCGAGGGCGGCCATACGGATGCTCATCGGCTCATTGTCGTCGCCGCCGGCGCCGCTGAACAGTCGTTTACGTGCGGCCCGGCGCCCGCCGGAAGGCGGTGGTCGCCGGGGCAGCCGCCATGATGGGCCCGAGCACGACGCGGCCGGCCTTGAGGGTGTTCACGAACGTGGACCACTCGCCGGAGGCGACGACGAGGGCGGGGCCGTCGGGGTTCTTGGAGTCACGCACGGCGATGGCGTCCTCGCCGGCCAGGTTGCTCGCCACCTCGACGCAATGGCCGCCGTTGTCACCAGACCGAGATGATTTGCGCCATAACGCGTGGCTCAGGTCCATTTGTCTACCGCTTCCTTGATTACTTTGAGCGACAGCGACTGAGGGAAGGCCTCCGCCCTGATGGCGTCGTAACGAGCGGTCAGCGACGCGATCGCGTTTCGATCGGTCATCGTGCGTCCGTCGGGCACCGAATCCACATATACCGTATAAGGCGTGCCGCGCTGTTCGGCTATAACGAATCCGGCAAGAAGTCCGGGGATGGCCTCGGCGTCGAACGGAACGATCTGGATCGTCACCCGCGGGTGCTCCGCAATTTCCAGAAGGTGCAGCATCTGATCGCGCATCACCTCCTTACCGCCGATGGGACGGCGCAGGACGCCTTCGTCCATCAAACTGAGGACCAACGGCGGGTTTTCCTGGGACAAGATGCTCTTGCGTTGCATCCTGCCGGCCACTCGCTCCTCCACTATTTCGGGTGTGCTGTCGGGCGCGCGGCAGAAGATTCGCCGCGCATATGGCTCGGTCTGGAAGATCCCCGGAACGAGCAGTGGGTCCCAGGTCTGGATCGCGGTCGCCCGCCGCTCCTCGAAGGTGAAATCGCGGAAATGATCGGCGACCGGAGGCGGCGGTGGCCAGCCCTCCAGGTAGAGGGCCTCGAAGTCCCCCTCCAGGCCGAATGCCTGGTCACAGCGCTTGGCGAAGTCCTCGCTGGGGGTGCGCTTGAGGTTCTCCACCGCGCCGACGAGGCTGCCGGAGAAGCCCACGCGCCGGCCGAGCTGCCCTTGGGTGAGCCCGGCGAGTATGCGGTGGCGCTGAAGCTCGTAGGCGAAGCGGGCGCGCGCGGATTCCCCGGGGTTGATTTTCGTCATATGTGGCATTTGAAACATCTATTCCATTTCGGGAGTGATGACATGGGGGGTGACCACCGTTCCACGGAGACCGTGGTTCCGGTGTGTAGTTAATCGGATACCCAAGGTAATGGATCGGGAGTATCACGAGAAGACAGAATCGTTATGGTCGGCGCCGTCGCATCTCGACGTGCCGGAAAAGCGGCATGCGGGCTGGGCGCTGGAACGGTCATATCCATACGATCCGGGCAGTCCTTTTCCGGTCGTCCGTGGGATGAACTCTGGCCGCTGTGCTCCCCGGGCCGTCCGGTGCCGCCGCGGTGTGAAGAATCGGCCGGCGTTCTGATCTGCCGCGCTAATGGGGCCGCGTCGCTGGGCTATGGCACACCAATTCGGCACACGTGATGTGCGCGTGGCGCGGAAACGCCGAACCGGCCCGCGTCCCGCGATTCGCCGGGGCGCGGACGCGCGTTCGGGTGGGCGAGTGGATGGGGCGGGTTCGCCCCCGGGGACCGCTCCACTCCCCGCGAACCCGTGCGCCGCGCCGCCGTTCTTGACTCCGTCCGCTCGTTCCGCAGTCAGTGCCGCGTCTCGGCGTCGTTTCGGAGGGTTTCTCATGTTCCAGTGGCACGCATATAACGAAATGGTATCGACCGAGGTCGCGGGCTTGTGAGCCGCGGTTGTCCGTGTTCTTTGGGTGGGTTTGGGAGCGAAACGATCACTTAATGGCACCAATTCCGGTGGAATGATGACGTAGTGGACGTCGGTCAGTAAGGCTCGACAGCACATCCGCATTCGCCGGGTGTGAGTCCACGGACGCCGAGATGGTCAAGGGAGAGACGAGTGTCGGCAGCTCGTTCCAACTCCGGGTTCTCGCCGGACGTCGCAGCGGCTCTGAGCCAGGCTGACCGGGGAATTCGCATGCGGATGGGCGACCATCACGCGCTGTTCGACTACTGGCGCTTCGCCATGAGCACGATCTGCAGCGTGGACGCCTTCTACGTGGGGTTCTACCGGGAGGGGCGCAGAATCGTCTATCCGTACACCTACGACGACACCATCGCCGTCAAGCGCTACATGCCGCCGGAGGTGTTCGGATACGGCCCCACAGGGCAGGCCGCGTGGATTCTGCGGAACAAGCGCACCTACACCTACGCCAGCGACAACGGCATGCTCCTGCACCACGGCGTCGCCTTCGGCGACGAGCAGCGGGTGTCGGCCGACGCCATCACGATCCCGATGTTCGACACCCGCGACGGCGAGGAGGTGGTGATCGGCCTGGCCTCCATCCAGACCTACAAGAGCCACGCCTACACCGACGAGCACGTGCGGGCCTTCGAATGGACGGCCGCTTCGGTGGCGACCGTGCTCGCCCGCGAGCGGGAGGACGAGCTCAACCGTGAAGGGCTGGCCGTCCCGCCGGCCGGCGCGGACGGCGACCAGCCGTCGGTGGTGGAGGTGGTGCAGGACGTCTCGGAGATCCTCGCCGAGCTGCACAGCAAGATCTGCGCGGTGGAGGAGGCCATCCCCATCGGAGAGCGAGAGCTGGTGCGCATGGTCAGGGAACTGCGGCACCAGTGCGAGCGGGGCCAGACCGAGACCATGGACATCATCGCCCGGCCTTCCGTCCGGGCCGAGAACCTGCTCAACTCGCTTTCCTCCAAGGAGCGGGAGATCGCCTTGCTGATCGCGCGCGGCGGCCTGAGCAACAAGGAGATCGCCGCGCGGGTTTTCGTCACCGAATCCACCATCAAAGGCCACGTCTCCCGCATATTGCGCAAGCTCGGCGTCGAGCAACGGTCCGGTATCGCGGCCAGGCTGGAGCAATTCTTCGACTAGTGCCGCCGGTTCCGGGCGCGGGCGGCGCTCCCGGCGCGTCCGTACCCCCTGAGGACCCCTGGCCGATCTTGTGTGACCGCATCGTCCCTGGACGGCGGCGTCTCGCACGTTACTTGCGAACCATTCGCAACACACGTTCGTCTGCACGTTCCGCGTTCTCTGTATGGTGCTCTGAGGTCGTTTGAGGGGTTTCTCGGCTGCCCTCTCCCCGCATTCTGGTCACCGGCTGTTCGCTCGGCTTCACCGAGCGAGCCCAGGCAGTACTTAGTACTGCGGCATCCACCGGGAAAACCCACCCCAAGGGGTGGCGCTATGGGTGATCGATGCGGATATCGTCCTTATGTCAAAAGGGAGGGGTTTGTCGGCACCTGGCGGCTTCCGGCCGTCGGCACGGGGGGAGACGGGTCGACGTCGCCGGTGGTGCCGGCGCAGGCGAGGAGCGGCTATGGAGGGGTTGACCATCGCCATCCTCGGGATCACGCTGCTGTCCGGAGTCGTCTATTCGTGGAGCAACCGGCGGGGGAGCGACGCGCTCGCGTCGATCGCCGGTGAATTCCCGATGACGCCCGAGCAGGCCGCGCTGATCGCGATGGAGGCTGGTCTGACATGGCGGGAAAGGGCGAACGGCAGAGCCGTGCCCGTGACGCGTAGCGGAGATGTACTGAAGGTCGAGATCGAGTGCGGTGCGGGAGTGATGTCGTTCGAGATCCGCCAGACCCCGTCGGGAAGCCGGGTCACCGGGCGGGCCGAGGAGATCGCGATCGTCCGGATGCCGCAACCGGGAGGGTTCGGCGTCTCACCGGCGGACGTGCTGACCATGACGGCGGGCATGCCGAGGAACCCCGCGCGGCTGCTCCGGCGGCGCGAGCGGGTCTTCGACGCCCTCGCCTTCGCGGCACGCGAGGGGGACTCGGCCGGAGTGGATCACGTCCACGAGCCGGAGACCGTCCTCGCCGCGAACACCGGCCGAAGGACGAACGCCGGCCAAGGGCGGGAAACCGGCCAGAGGGAGAACGCCCGGCGAAGGGAGGACTCCGGTCAGGGGACGGATGGCCGTCAGGGGACGGACGCCGGTCAGGGAACGGACGCCGGTCAGGGAACGGACAGCGGTCGCGGTGCGCATGCCGGGCGTGGTAGCGGTCGGCTGATGCGCGTCCGGCGAGGTGCGGTGGCCCGGCATCGGGCGGGCGCCCGCGGTGCGGTGGACGTGCTTTACGGAGTGGACGCGGGCCGAAGACGGTGCGACGCCGTGCCGAGGCCCTGACCGGCGCGCAGGCCGGCCCCGTCGCCGGGTGGGCGGCGACGGGACCGGCCTGTGTCCTTCGCCGGCGCCGCCGCGCGGTGTCCGGGATGTCGTCCACCTGTGCCGGTGCCGGTGCCGGTGCCGCCGTGCGGCGTCCGCGGTGTCGTCCACCTGTGCCGGTGCGCGGTGCGGCGTCCGCGGTGTCGTCCGCCTACCGGTGGTGTCGTCCGCTGTGGGCGGTGCGGGCGGCCGTGATCGAGCGCCCGCACCGCTGTCAGAGGGTGCTCAGTCGCGGATGATGTGGACGTCCACCACCGCCGACCGGCCCGCCTCGACGGCCTCGAGGCCGCGGCGCAGCGCGGGCAGCAGGTCGGCACGGTCGGTGACGGTCTCGCCGTGGGCGTGGCAGGCGCGGGCGACGGCGGCGAAGTCGGGCGGCGCGCTGAAACGCGTCCCCTCGGCATCCCCGCGGTTCGCGGACAGGCCCTCGGGGAACAGCTCGAAGACCGGCAGCCGGCTGGCGCGGTAGCCGTCGTTGTTGAGCACGACGGCCATGATCGGCGCGCCCGCCTCGGCCGCGAGGCACAGCGCCGCCGTCGGCACGCCGAACATGAAGCTGCCGTCGCCCACCACGGTCACGACCCGGCGTCCCGGTGAGGCCAGGCTGACGCCCACCGCCCCGCCGAGCCCCCAGCCCAGGCCGGGCGACCCCGTGCCGTACATGGTCGCGGCCTCGGTGCGGCCGAGGTTCTCGTGCAGCGCGCGGGCGTTGGTGACCGACTCCTCGACGACGAGGTCGTCGGCGCGCAGCACCTCGTTCAGCGCGGTGACGACCTCGGCCCCGGTCATCGGCCCCTCGGCGGCGCCGCTCGTGGCCGCCGAGGCCGTCGTGCTCGCGGACGTGGAGGTGGCCGTGGCGGTCGCGGCCGGCCGCGTCGCGGGCGCGGTGTGGCCGATCTCCTCCAGCCGGTCGGCGATCTGGCCGAGGGCGGTGGCCCCGTCGGCCGTCACGGCCACGTCCACCGGGAAGGTCCACATCGGCATGTCGGTCTTCAGCGGGTCGACGTCGATGTGGACGACCGTCGCGTCCTCGCGGGGATGGGTGAACCTCGGGATCCAGGGCACGTCCGCGTCCACGACGATGATCAGGTCGGACTCCTCGACGGCCTGCTGCGCCTCCGCCGCCGTCAGCAGGTTCATCGGGTGCGACGTCGAGATGCTGACGCAGCCGCTCTCGGCCAGATCGACGACCCGGACCCGCGCGAGATCGGCCAGGCGCGTGACCGCGTGGAAGCCCTCGGCGCGGCGGCCCACCTTCGCGGTGATGAGCAGCGGCCGTTCGGCGCCCGCCACCCGCTCGGCGATCCAGCGCACGGTCTCGGGGTCGGCCGCGGGCGGGCGGGGGACCGCGTAGCCGGTGGTGCGGCCGAGCTCCGGCGCCGGCGGGTCCATCAGGACGTCGCGGGAGACCATGAGGTACGACGGCCCGGGCACCCCGCCCGTCGCGACCTGCACCGCACGACCGATGGCCCGGGCCAGCATGCCCGGCCGGGTGATCTCGGTGACCCACTTGGCGTACCCGCGCACGACGCCGGCCTGGTCGGGGACGTCCTGCTGCCAGTGGATGGTGTGGGAACGGCCGCCGGGCGCGCCCGGTTCCTCCGCGTACGGCGTCTTGCCCGCGATGACCACCACTCCGGCGCGGTCGCGCAGCATGTTGTGCACCATGGCGCCGAGGTTCTGCGTGCCCACGTCCACGTGCACGAACACGGCCTGCGGGCGGCGGGTCACCTGCCAGTAGCCGTGCGCCGCGGCCAGCGCGACCGCCTCGAACGAGCAGATGATGACCTTGGGGGCGGGCGCGCCGGCCTTGGCCAGCGTGGCGATCGCCTCCTGCAGCGGGGCGGAGTCCGTGCCGGGGTTGAGGAACAGGTGCTCCACGCCGTGCTCGGCGAGCAGCCACAGCAGGTGCTCGGCGGTCGTCGCCGGCTGGAAGTGGTCCACGCGGTATCTCCTGACATAACTGACATAGCGGCATCTATCGCGCGTTGAATCTGCGTCGAGTGCTGAGCGTAGAAGATCAGCGCCCGCGCCGTCTCCCCCTCGGCGGCAGGACCGGAGGCGCCCGGCACCCCGGGCATCCGGCGGCCGCGGCCGCCGTGCCGTCGACCGTGTGCCGGCGGATCAGCGGGCGGCGTGCCTGCCCTTGCTCCGGCGTTCGCGTAGCCGCACGACCACGAACGTGATCACGGCCAGCGCCGCGAGCCCGACGACGACCTTCGACAGAATGCCCGCGTAGCCCTCGACCAGCGACCAGCTCTCGCCCAGCTGGTATCCGGCCAGCACGAACACCGAGTTCCAGATCAGGCTTCCCAGGGTCGTCAAGGTGACGAAGTGCGCCAGCGGCATCCGCTCCACCCCGGCGGGCACCGAGATCAGGCTGCGGAGGACCGGGATCATCCGTCCGAAGAACACCGTCTTCGTCCCGTGCTCGCGGAACCACGCCTCGGCCTTCTCGATGTCCTCTACCTTGACCAGCGGCAGGCGCGCGGCGATCGCCACCGTCCGATCGCGCCCGAGCGCGGCCCCGACGCCGTACAGGGCCAGAGCGCCGATCACCGAGCCGAGGGTGGTCCAGAGCAGCGCGTCGAACAGGCTCATCTCACCCCTGCTCGCGGTGAACCCCGCCAGGGGGAGGATCACCTCGCTCGGCAGCGGGGGGAACAGATTCTCCAGCGCGATCGCCAGTCCGGCGCCCGGGGCTCCGAGCCGTTCCATCATCCCGGTCGCCCATCCGGCGACCCCGTCAACCGTCGTGTCCATGCCCGACACGCTATGCAAGATCGGGCATTCCGCGGCATGAGGGCGAGAACCGGGTGGGCGATCCGGCGTCAGGGCCGCGAGGTCACCGGGCCCCGGACGCCACCGCGAGTGGCTAGCGCGGTGACCACATGCGTTCACCGGGCGCGGCTCTCCATCCCCGGCCACGTGCTGCGGTGATCGGCGCCGGGTCGTGGTACGGCGATGCCGGCGCCTGCCACGGCGCCCGAACCGGTGAACATTCGTGGACAGCGCACTAAAGGGGGCAGGCCGGTCCGCGAACCGTGGACGATCATGTGCCGCGGCCTGCGCTCGTCCGCTGTTAGAGCGGTTGTCCACAGGGCAGAGGTCGGCCTGCTCGTGGCGAAGATCAGGCTACTAGTCTCGGGACACATGACCGAGTGGCCCCGGGCTGGAGGAGATCGATGCACCGGCCGTTCCGCGGTTTCACGCGCCTGACCCGGCGGTGGCCGGCATTGGGGTTCACCCTGCTCACCCTGCTCACCCTGACCTCTGCCCTTCTGCCGGCCACCCTCGCCCCGCCCTCCGCGGCGGCCGCCGCCCCTCCCCTCACCGACGCCACCACCGCCCGGGTTCCCCGGGTGGAGGCGGCGGTCTGCCCGGTCCCGGTGCCGGCGGGCACGCAGTGTGGGTTCCTGGTGGTGCCCGAGCGCAGGGACGTCGGCGACAGCCGGGAGATCCGCGTCGGTTACGCCCTTCACCGCTCCACGGCGGCCGACCGCCGGCCCGATCCCGTCGTCTACACCAGCGGCGGCCCGGCCTCGGCCTCCGTCCAGCTCACCGGCTACCTCACCGACATGCCTCTCGGCCGCGACCGTGACGTCGTCGTGCTCGAACAGCGCGGCAGCCGGTGGTCACGGCCGCGGCTCGACTGCCCCGAGATCGCCCGGGCCCTTCTCGACACCCTGAGCATGCCCGGCGGGCCCGCCGACCCGGCCGAACACGCCCGCATGGCCTCCGGCGCCACGGCCTGCCGCGACCGGCTCACGCGGCAGGGGGTCGACCTGCGCGGCTACGTGACCTCCGAGATCGCCGCCGACGTCGTCGACCTGCGGCGCGCGCTGGGATACGACCGGTGGAACCTGTTCGGCGTCAGCTACTCGACCAGGTCGATGCTCGCCGCCGCGGAGGCCGACCCCGAGGGCACGCGATCGGTCGTCCTGGACTCCTTCCTCCCCCCGCTGACCCGCCGGTACGACGAGGCGGCCGCCGATCTGGCGGGTTCCGTCGCGTCGCTCGGCCGCGAATGGGCGGGCCTGTCCGGGCGCTTCGCGACGATGGTCCGGCGCCTGAACCAACGGCCGGCGCAGGTCCGCACCTCCGACCCCCTCACCGGCCGTCCGATCACCGTCCGGCTGACCGGGGACGACGTGGCCACCATCCTGGACGAGGCGATGCACGAGGTGGACGTCCTGCCGGTCGTGCCCGCGCTGGTGGACGCCGTGGCCGACGGGGACGACCGCCCGTTGCAGGTGCTGGCCGACCAGGCCGGCGGCGGGCTGGTGTCCCACGAGTTCGGGCTGTTCTACGCGGTGATGTGCCAGGACGAGGCGCCCTTCAACACCTTCTCCGGCCAGGGCCACCCTCGGCTGTTCACGGTCGAGGCCGACAAGGCGGTCTGCGACGCCTGGGGGCTGCCCGCCTCCCCGTCCGCCGTCCTCACCCGCGGCCCCGCACCGACGGCGCCGCGCAGGGGCGTCAGCGCGCCGGTGCTGGTGGTGGGCGGGGAGTTCGATCCCACGACGCCGGTCGCGAAGGCCAGGTCCGCGGCCCGGGCACTGCCCGGGGCGAGGGTCGTCGAGTTCGCCGGCGTGGGGCACGCCGTGTTCCTGTCGAGCCGGTGCGGGCGGCAGACCATCTCGGCCTTCGTGTCCGACCCCCGTGCGGCGGCCCCGTGCGATCCCGGCCGGGCGTCGTACGCGATCTCGGGCCCGGGGGACTTCCACGTCACCCCGGTCGTCTACCGCGTGAGCACCGGCGCCTGGTGGCTGCTCATCCCGTTCGCCCTGTTCCTGGTCACCTCGTTCGGCCAGCTCGTGGTGGGGATGCGGGCGCTGGTCCGGCAGAGCGCGGCAGGCAGGGTGAGCTCGGTGGTGGCCCTCACCACGGTCGCCGGTTTCACGGGGGTCACCTTCATCCTGCTGACCGCGGTGGGCCTCTACAGCGCCGCGGCGTCCAACCAGACCGCGCTCGGCATCGGCATCCCCTCGGCGGTCCTGTGGTACGGCACCGTCGCGGCCCTTTCGGCGGCGCTGAGCCTGGTGGCGCTGCTCCGCAGCCGCCTGCACTGGCAGACCGCCGTCCCCGTGGCCGCCGCCGTCACCCTGCTGCTGTGGTGGGTGCTGTACCTGTGATCACGCCCGGCCGCCGGCCGGTGCGCGGCACTCCGACGATGCTCCGCATCTCGCGCATGGCGGTTCAGGGCGGGCGCGGTGCGCGGGGAGCGGTCAGGGGAGGGTGAGGATCTCGCTGCCGGTGTCGGTGACCACCAAGGTGTGCTCGAACTGGGCGGTGCGCTTGCGGTCCTTGGTGACGGCGGTCCAGCCGTCGGGCCACAGGTCGTACTCGATGGTGCCCAGGGTGAGCATGGGCTCGATCGTGAAGGTCATGCCGGGCACCAGGGTGACCGACAGCGACGGGTCGTCGTAGTGGGGCACGATCAGACCCGAGTGGAAGGAGGTCGAGATGCCGTGCCCGGTGAAGTCGCGCACCACGCCGTAGCCGAAGCGCTTGGCGTACGCGGAGATCACCCGGCCCACGATGTTGAGCTGACGCCCCGGGGCCACCGCCTTGATCGCCCGCATCATCGCCTCGCGCGTGCGCTCGACCAGCAGGCGCGACTCCTCGTCCACCTCGCCGACCAGGTAGGTGGCGTCGGTGTCGCCGTGCACGCCGCCGATGTAGGCGGTGATGTCGATGTTGACGATGTCGCCGTCGTTGAGGACGGTGTCGTCGGGGATGCCGTGGCAGATCACCTCGTTGATCGAGGTGCACAGCGACTTGGGGTAGCCGCGGTAGCCCAGCGTCGAAGGGTAGGCGCCGTGGTCGCAGAGGAACTCGTGCCCGATGCGGTCGAGTTCGTCGGTGGTCACGCCGGGGGCGATGTGCCGGCC
Source organism: Sphaerisporangium rhizosphaerae (assembly GCF_042665155.1). Classification (NCBI taxonomy): domain Bacteria; kingdom Bacillati; phylum Actinomycetota; class Actinomycetes; order Streptosporangiales; family Streptosporangiaceae; genus Sphaerisporangium; species Sphaerisporangium rhizosphaerae. The sequence goes on from NZ_JBHTCG010000006.1 coordinate 125,965, forward strand.
GACCTCCTCCAGCGCCTGGGCGGCGATGCGGCCCGCGACGCGCATGCGCTCGATCGTCTCGGGCGTCTGGACGTCGGAGGTGCCGCGACGGGGCTCCTTGCGGCCGACGTACTCCGGGCGCTCGATGTCGGCGGGAACCTTGCGGGTGGGCGAGAGCCGTCCTGGCCGGAGCAGTGTCGTCATGCGCCAAGTCTAGTTCGGCGGCAAGCGGGCAGGATCTGCCGCAGAACGAGCGCGCCGGCCGTTCTGCGGGCATTGTTGTCGATCATCCGTACGGCAAGGAGAGACATGAGCGCCGACCAGTGGTGGTTCTGCCTGAAGCACATGGCGGTCGAGCCGGACGAGGGCTGTCCGAACAAGGACCGCATGGGGCCCTATGCCACGCGTGACGCGGCGGCGGCGGCGTTGGAGACGGCCGCCGCGCGCAACAAGAGCTGGCAGGAAGGCGACAAGGAGTGGGACGGAGACTAGACCTCGCGCCTCCACGGCCGGGTGGCCATCACGCGCCGGACGGCGAGGATGCCGATGCCGCACCAGACGAGGTTGAGCAGGGCCGATGGCCACGCGAGGTGCACGGCGGAGTTGATCATTAGGGCGATCGCTCCGCCGAGGTTCAGGAGCTGGTAGGCGAGGCCGTCGCCGGACAACCTGCGCATCGACAGCATGGCGTAGGCATAGACGAGCACCCCGGCGCCGAGCATGCCCAGGATGTCGATCAGGAGCGGCACCGTCTCATGCCCCGGCGGAAGCGCGCGGCCGGCGGGAAAGGCGATGCAGGCGGCGTGTGTCGCCTATAACGGGAAATGTCTGGCGTGGGTGGGTGCAGTGCAACTCTGGTCCCCCTATCCATCGACATGCCGGCGTCCGCGGCGGGCCGGGCCGCGCGCTGCCGCGAGTGCCGGCGTTCGTGCGGCTCACCTCGCTTGACCGGTGTTGTCCGCCAGCGTACGCCCGGTGCGGGCGCCGTCCGGGGTGGGCCCTGAACAGGCATGCCACCTGGTTGGGCATGATTCAGCAGCGAGCGCATCTACGTCCTATCGGGACGTAGGTTCTGCTTCCGATATCCCGGCCGAATGGGTCTTTCTTCGACGATGTCCGTCCGGCCCCGGAGGGTGGCCGTCGTGCGGGGCCGGTGGCTCAGTCGGGGAGGCGCGGGCCGGTGATGCGTTCGGCCAGGCGGGCCAGGCGATCGATGAGCCGGCCGCCCGAGCGCGGCTCCTCCCCGGCGGCCATGCTGACCAGGTGCTGGGCGGCGTCGAAGGTGAACAGGCCGTCGTGGGACGGCACCGCCAGCGCGTCGTGGGCCAGACCCTCGAGCTCGGGGTCGCCGCCGTCCAGAGCGAGGATCGTCGCCCCTGTGCGCCGCGCGTCGTCGACGCGTTCGAGCAGAGGCGCCGGCGCCTTGTCCTCGGCCACGACGAACAGCGTCTCGCCGCGACGGGCCGCCTGGATGCGGTCGATGCCGACGGCGAGGTGCGGCGGCGCGTCCGCCGGGGGCGACCAGCGCACCAGCGTCGGGGCCAGCTGGGACAGCCCCGACATGCGCGCCTCGTCGTCGAGGTGGGCGGCGAGGTGCCACGGCTCGTCCTGCGGGGTGCCGACCAGCAGCAGCCCGCCGGGCGAGCGGGTCGAGCGGAGGAAGGTGCCGAGCTCACGGGTGCGCTCGACCCAGCGGGTGGTGGAGAGCACCTCGCGCAGGAAGGCCACCGACGCAGCGTCCATGGCCTCCATGGTGCATCATCGCCCCCGCCGCCGTCCCGGATAGCGCCACCTGGCATGATCGAGAGGATCAGAGCGCGACGAGGAGATCAGGCACACCATGAGCGATGCACTGCCGGACGTCAGCGGCCTGTCGGTGGGGATCCTCGGCGGCACGGGCGACCAGGGGAAGGGGCTCGCCCGCAGGTTCGCGATCGCGGGGCACACCGTGATGATCGGCTCGCGCAGCGCCTCGCGGGCCCAGGAGGCGGCCGACGGTCTCGGTTCCGGGCTGCCGATCAGCGGCGCCGACAACGCCGCCGTGGCCGCGGAGGCGGACGTCGTCATCGTGGCCGTGCCGTGGGACGGGCACCGGTCCATCCTCGCGTCGCTGAGCTCGGAGCTGACCGGCAAGATCGTCGTCGACTGCGTGAACCCGCTCGGGTTCGACAAGCAGGGGGCCTTCGCGCTGGAGGTGGAGGAGGGCAGCGCCGCGCAGCAGGCGGCGGCGGTCCTGCCCGGCAGCCGCGTCGTCGCGGCCTTCCACCATGTCTCCGCCGTCCTGCTGCTCGACCCGGCCGTGGCGGAGATCGATCTCGACGTGCTGGTGCTGGGAGACGACCGCGAGGCGACCGACACGGTGCAGGCGCTGGCGTCGCGGATCCCCGGTGCGCGCGGCGTGTACGGCGGGCGGCTGCGCAACGCCCGGCAGATCGAGGCGTTCACCGCCAACCTCATCTCGATCAACCGCCGGTACAAGGCCCACGCCGGTCTGCGGGTGACCGACGTCTGACCTCGCGTCCTGCGAGGGCGCCTGACCGTGGTGCGGGTGCCGGACGGTGGTGGGGGTTGCGGCCTGTGGCCCGGAGGCGATCTGACAAAACGGGGCGTTTGCGGTCATTCTTGACGGCATGAGCTCTTTGCACCCGGAGACCCGTGCCGTCCACCTGCCCAACCCGCCGCTGAACGGAAGCACGCCGATCGCGGTGCCGCTGTACCAGACGTCGGGGTTCGTGTTCGACGATCCGGCCGTCTTCGCCGACGGCATGGGACGTCCCGACGGCGCCTTCGTCTATGGGCGGCTGAGCAACCCGACCGTGCGCGCGCTGGAGGAGGCCGTGGCGGGCCTGGAGGGCGGCGTGGGCGCGGTGGCCGCGGGTTCGGGCATGGGGGCGATCAACACCGTGCTGTTCGGGCTGCTCCAGCCCGGTGACCATGTGATCGCGCAGACGGCCCTGTACGGCGGCACCGCCGCGTCGTTCTCCGACCTCCAGGAGCGGTTCGGGGTGTCGGTGACCTACGTGCCGCAGGACGACCCGGCGGCGGCGCGCGAGGCGATCCGGCCCGAGACCAAGCTGCTGTACCTGGAGACCATCGCCAACCCGATGACCCAGGTGGCCGACCTGCCCGGCATGTGCGCCGTCGCCCGCGAGGCCGGGGTGACCACGGTGGTGGACAACACCTTCGCCTCCCCGGTGCTGTGCCGGCCGCTGGAGCACGGCGCCGACGTCGTCGTCCACTCCATGACCAAGTACCTGAGCGGGCACAGCGACGTGCTGGGCGGCATCGCGGTCTTCGCCGACGACGCGGCGCATCGCGAGGTCTGGTCGTACGCGACGAAGCTCGGCGCGACCCTCGACCCGTTCGCCGCCTGGCTGACGCTGCGCGGCATGCAGACGCTGCCGCTGCGCATGGCCCGCCACTGCGACAACACCCGCTCGCTCGCGACCCGGCTGGCCGAGCACCCGGCCGTCGCGGCCGTCCACTGGCCCGGCCTGCCCTCGCACCCGTCGTACGAGCTGGCCGCCAAGCTGCTGCCCGACTTCGGCGGGGTGTTCTCCTTCGACCTGGTGGGCGGGCGCGCGGCGGGGGAGAGGTTCATGAGCTCGGTCCGGCTCGCCCTGCTCGCCCCCTCGCTCGGCGGCGTCGAGACGCTGATCCTGCACCCGGCCACGACCTCGCACCGCTCGCTGACCGCCCACGAGCTCCAGCGGGCGGGGATCGGCGAGGGCACCGTACGGGTCGCGGTCGGCATCGAGCACCCCGACGACCTGTGGGCCGACTTCGCCCAGGCCCTCGACGCCTAGACCGACGGTCACCACGCCACCCGCCCGCTCTGCTCCGTTGGTGGGAACGAGGTAGAGCGGGCGGGACGGCCGGGTACGGGGTGCAGCGCGGGCGGCGGCCTGGCCGGTCGGCGGGCCGCCGCGGGCGGTCAGCGGTAGCTGTGCTCGGGAGCCGGGAAGGCGCCGGAGACGACCTCGTCGGCGAACGCGCGGACCGCGTGGTCCATCTCGCCGGCCAGGTCGAAGTACTTCTTCACGAACTTCGCCGGACGCTGGGTGAGACCCATGAGGTCCTGCCAGACGAGCACCTGGGCGTCGCAGGACGGGCCCGCGCCGATGCCGATGGTGGGGATCGACAGGGCGGCGGTCACCCGCGCGGCCAGGTCGGCGGGCACGCATTCGAGCACGACGGAGAAGGCGCCCGCGTGCTCCAGCGCCTTGGCGTCGGCCATGAGCTGCTCGCCCGACTCGCCGCGTCCCTGCACGCGGTAGCCGCCGAACGCGTTGACCGACTGCGGGGTCAGCCCGAGGTGGCCCATCACCGGGATGCCGGCCGAGACCAGCGTCTCGACCTGGGGGAGCACCCGGCGGCCGCCCTCCAGCTTGACCGCGTGGGCGCCGGCCTCCTTCAGGAACCGCGCCGCGGACTCCAGGGCCTGCTGGGGTGAGGACTGGTAGGAGCCGAAGGGCAGGTCGGCGACCACCATCGCCCGCGAGGACCCGCGGACGACCGCCGCCGTGAGCGGGATGAGGTCGTCGACGGAGACGGGAAGGGTCGAGTCGTACCCGTAGACGACCATGGCGGCCGAGTCGCCCACCAGCATGACCGGAATGCCGGCTTCGTCGAACACCCGAGCCGTCATCGCGTCGTAGGCGGTGACCATCGGCCACTTCTCGCCGCGTTCCTTGGCGGCGGAGATGTCGCGGACGGTGATCCTGCGTCCAGCTTGGCCGCCGTAGAGCGCGGTCGGCGAGCTGGCAATCTGGGACGTAGAGGACATCATGGATCCCTCCAGGCCTCGAGGCGCCCTTGTGGCGTCCCCGGACGGTCAGATCATCGCATGTCTGACCGTCAAGGCAACACCCGGGAGGCCCCCTCCTCATCCCGGCGTTCCCCTGTCGGAGTCCCCCATACCCCTGGGTCCGCGAGCCCGTGCCGGAGAGGTCGCGGGCGCGCCGGCGGGGATGCCGCCGCACGTCCGAGGAGGTTCTGTCGGTGCGCTCGGGTAGCGTCCCGCAGGCCCCTGGGAGAGCGTCCGGCGCCGCCCGGGAACGCCCGAGGTCCGTCATGCCCGCGAATGGGACGGCCGGGTGGACGGCCGGTGAATAACGAAACGAAACCGTTGCGTATCGAATCTAGAAGCGCTACGGTAGCGTTGCGATACTCAACCGTATCGAAATTACGGACGTGTTAATTCCTGGGGGGATGAAGCAGTGGAACAACCGACAGGTCACCCACGCCGATGGCAGGTCCTCGGCGTCATGGTGTTCAGCCTGCTGGCGATCGTTCTGGACAACACGATCCTCAACGTCGCGCTGAAGGTCATCTCCGACCCCGAGGCAGGGCTCGGCGCGACGCAGAGCCAGCTCGAGTGGGCCATCAACTCCTACACGCTGGTCTTCGCCGGCCTGCTGTTCACCTTCGGCGTGCTGGGTGACCGGTTCGGGCGCAAGCGCATGCTGCAGGTCGGCATGGTGTTGTTCGGCCTGGCCTCGCTGGCCAGCGCCTACGCGCAGGACCCGACGCAACTGATCTTCGCGCGGGCCGCAATGGGCCTCGGCGGCGCCGCCGTCATGCCGGCCACTCTGGCGATCATCGCCAACGTATTCGCGCCGCAGGAGCGCGCCAAGGCGATCGGCATCTGGGCGGGCGGCGTCGGCCTGGCCATCGCCATCGGCCCGATCACCGGCGGCGTGCTGCTCGAGCACTTCTGGTGGGGCTCGGTCTTCCTGGTCAACGTGCCGGTCGTGCTCATCAGCTCGGTGCTGATCGCGCTGCTGGTGCCCGAGTCCAGGAACCCGGACAAGGCACAGCTCGACCCGGTCGGCGTGCTGCTGTCGATCATCGGCCTGGTCGGCGTCATCTACGGCATCATCAAGGGCGGCGAGCTCGGCACCGTCACCGACCCCGAGGTGTGGGCGCCCGGCCTGGCAGGCGTCGCGGTGCTCGCGGCCTTCGTCTGGCACGAGCGCAGGACCGCCCACCCGGCCTTCGACGTCCGCTACTTCGGCATCGCGAGGTTCTCCACCGCCGTCGCCAGCGTCGGCCTGGTGTTCTTCGCCATGATGGGCGTGATGTTCTTCCTGGCGTTCTATCTGCAGATCGTCAAGGGGTACAGCCCGCTGCAGGCGGGGGCGCTGATGCTGCCGTTCGCGGCGGCGCAGCTCATCTTCTCGCCGCTCAGCGCCCAGATGGTGCGCAGGTTCGGCGGCAAGGCCGTCGCCACGGTCAGCCTGGTCATCGTGGCCGGCGCGCTGGCGGGCTTCGCCTTCCTGGAGGTCGGCACCTCGATCTGGGTCTTCATGGGACTCGCCTTCGTCCAGGGCGCGGCCATGGCCAACATCAACCCGCCGGCCACCGAGGCCGTCATGTCGTCCCTTCCGCGGGAGAAGGCCGGCGTCGGCTCGGCGATGACCAACACCGTCCGCCAGGTGGGCGGAGCGCTCGGCGTCGCCGTCCTCGGCTCGCTGCTGTCGGCCAGCTACCGCGACAACATGGCGGGGGCGCTGTCGGGGCTGCCGGAGAACGTGCGGCACGCGGCCGGCGAGTCGATCACGGCCACCTTGGGCGTCGCCCAGTCGCTCGGCCCCAAGGGCGCCGCGCTCATCGCCCCGGCCAAGCAGGCGTTCGTCGACGGCATGCACGTGACGGCGCTGTGCGGCGCGGTCGTCGCGCTCATCGGCGCGGCCGTCGTCGCCAAGTGGCTGCCAGGTAAGAACGCGACCGCCACCCCGGTCGCTCGACCAGAAAGCAAGGAACCGGCAGTAGTGTGATCTGACCATGGTGACTGAGCAGACGGGGACGGTCCGTACGCCCGGCCGTCCCCGCAGCGAGAAGGCCGAGAAGGCGATCATCGACGCGGCGATCGCCATGATCGCCGATGGCACCGGTGTCGCCGAGCTGTCCATCGAGGCGATCGCCGCGCGGGCGGGTGTCGGGAAGACCACCATCTACCGGCGGTGGTCCAACAAGGAGGAGCTCGTCGTCGACGCGCTCGCCAGCCTCAAGGCCCCGATACCCGAGCTGCCCGGCCTGTCGGTGCGCGACGACGTCATCCGCTACCTGGCGGCGATGCAGGCCGACAGCCACAGTCCGCGCACCCGCTGCATCATGAACATCGCGCTGGGCGAGTCCGACCGCTTCCCCCACCTGACCGAGCGGTTCCGGGAGATCGTGGTGCGTCCCCGGCGGGAGGCCCTGCGGTCGGTCATCCAGCGGGGTGTCGAATCCGGTGAGCTGCGCCCGGACGTGGACGTCGAGATGGCGATCGCGGCGCTGTCCGGCGCGATGATGTTCTTCACCAAATGGCGTGACAACGACGACGAACTGCCTGCCGACCTCCCCGACCGCATCGCCGACCTCATCCTCAGCGGCCTGCGGCCCTGAGCGGTTCGTCCCAGCGAGCGTTCCCCGGGGGGCTTCGAGGGCGGCCGGCGGCCGAGGGATCGTGGCCCGGCCGCCGCTCGGCGTAGGGCGGAGACTACGAGGCGGGAGTCTCCCGCCAGCGGTTGGTGATGGGCAGGCGGCGGTCACGGCCGAAGTTCTTCGGGGTGATCTTGGGGCCCGGGGGATACTGCCGGCGCTTGTACTCGGCCAGGTCGACCAGGCGGATGACCCTGGCCACCAGCTCGGCGTCGTGCCCGGCGGCGACCAGCTCACCCTTGCCCATGTCGTGCTCGACGTAGTCGGCGAGCAGCCGGTCGAGCACGTCGTACGGCGGCAGGGAGTCGGTGTCCCGCTGGTCCGGACGCAGCTCGGCGCTCGGCTCCTTGGTGATGGAGTTCTCGGGGATGGGCGGCCCGTCGAAGCGGTGCAGCAGCTCGCCCTCACGCCCGGCCTGCTCGTTGCGCCAGCGCGACAGCTGCCACACCGTCGTCTTCAGGACGTCCTTGATCGGGGCGAAGCCGCCCGCCGAGTCGCCGTAGAGCGTGGAGTAACCGGTGGCCAGCTCGCTCTTGTTGCCCGTGGTGAGCACCAGGTGGCCGTGCTCGTTGGACAGCCCCATCAGCAGCATGCCCCGCACGCGCGCCTGGAGGTTCTCGGCGGCCAGCCCGCTCAGCTCGACCTCCTTCTCGAAGGCGTCGACGATGCCCTCGATCGGGACCAGCCGCGAGTGCAACCCCTGCCGGTCGACCAGGTCGCGCGCGTCGCTCACCGAGTGGTCGGAGGAGTGACGGGAGGGCATCAGGACGACGTGGACCCGGTCGGGGCCGACGGCGTCGGCGGCGATCGTGGCGGTCAGCGCCGAGTCGATGCCGCCGGACAGGCCGAGGATGACCGACCGGAAGCCGTTCTTGGCGAAGTAGTCGCGCACGCCGAGGACCAGCGCCGAGTAGACCTCCTCCAGGTCGGGGAGACGCGGGGCGACCGTCGGCGGCTCGGGGTCGTAGGCGGGCAGCGGGTCACCCGACAGCACCAGCCGCTCGACCGTGATCGTGGTGCCGTCGCCGGCGTCCACGGGAAACGAGCCGGGGCTGACCCACGGGTCGGCGGCCGGCAGCTCGAGATCGGTGACCAGGAGCTCCTCGCGGAACTGGCCCGCCCGGGCGACCAGCTCACCCTGCGCGTCCACCACGATCGAGTCGCCGTCGAAGATCAGCTCATCCTGGCCGCCGACCTGGTTGGCGTAGGCGAGGGCGCACCCGGCCTCCCGGGCGCGGTTGGCGCACAGCCCCAGGCGCACGTCGTCCTTCTCGCGCTCGTAGGGGGAGGCGTTCGGCACCACGAGCAGGCCCGCGCCCGCCTGCGCGACCGCGGAGACCGGGCCGCCGTCCTGCCACAGGTCTTCGCAGACGGCGATCGCCACGTCCACGCCGTGCAGCCGGAAGATCGGCAGCCGGTCGCCGCGGATGAAGTAGCGGTATTCATCGAAGACGCCGTAATTGGGCAGGTGGTGCTTGGCGGTCCTGGTGACGACCCGGCCGCGGTGGAGCAGCGCGGCGGCGTCCAGCGGCGCCCCCTTCGGCTGCCCGGCGCGGGGCGTGACCCCGGAACGGTCGACGTAGCCGACGACCACGGGCAGCTCGCCGAGGCCCTCGTCGGCCAGCCGGGTCGCCGCCGCCGAGAGCGTCGCGATCGAGGCGTCGACGAACGAGGTGCGCAGCACCAGGTCTTCGACGGGGTAACCCGTCAGGAACATCTCGGTGAACACGACCAGGTGTGCGCCGCGATCTGCGGCGCGCCGCGTCCACTCGACGAGTTCACCGGCGTTGGCGGACAGGTCGCCTACCGACGGGTTGGTCTGGGCGAGGGCTATTCGCAGTTGAGGCACGGTGTCCACCTTACGTGTGACGGCGTCGGCGAACAGGGGCCGGACCGTGGCTGTGGACGAGCGCCCGGCCGTGACCCGCCTTCCCCGGCGGGGGCCGCCCATCCCTTCCCTGCTCTAGGCGCCCACGCCCACCCCGACGGGGTGGCCGGCGGCGGCGCGCCGGCGGATGGCGGGGCCGATGGCGAGCTGACCGAGAGCCGCGAGCAGCCCCAGTACGCCGACCGTGATCCACAACGTGGCCTGGCCGGCGCTCAGCAGGCGGGTGCCGATCAGCGGGGCCAGCAGCCCGCCGGCCGACCAGGCGAAGCCGAACAGCCCGCTGTAACGGCCGCGCAGATGCGGCGGAGCCAGGAGCGCGACGACCGTGCCCGCCATGCCCGCCGTGACCACCTCGCCCAGCGTCCAGATCGCGACGCTCACCGCGTACCCGGCGGTGGTGGAGACGAACGCGGTGAGCGCGAACCCGAGCGCGCACACCGCCATGCCCAGCGCCAGCGTGCCGCTGGGGTCCCGCTTGGCCAGCCAGTGCCCCACCAGCGGCTGCACCACCACGATCAGCAGACCGTTCACCGCCATCGCGAACCCGTACGCGGAGGCGGGCAGCCCCGAGGAGGTGACCGCCAGGGGCAGCGTCGTGTACGCCTGGAGGTAGACGAAGGTGTACAGCAGCGTCAAGGCGACATAGGTGACCATCAGCCGGTCCTTCAGCACATCACCGAAGCCGCCCGCCTCGCGCGTCCTGTCGGGGCGCGTCTCCGGCACGGCACGCCACACCAGCACGCCGAAGACCACCGAGGTGACCGCGTCGATCCAGAACAGCCAGACGAACCCGGACCTGACCAGCATGCCGCCCGCGACCATCGCCACCGCGAAGCCCAGGTTGATCGCCCAGAAGAGCAACCCGAACGCGCGCGACCGGTCGTGCGCCGGGATCAGGTCGGCGACCAGGGCCTGCGAGGCCGGGCGGTAGGCGTCCACGACGACGCCGAGCACGCCCATCGCGGCGACGATCGCCGGCAGCGAGGTGCTGTACCCGAGGGCGATCATCGTGGCCGCCGTGGCGACCATGCCGCCCGCCAGGGTCGCGCGCCGGCCGAGATGGTCGGCCAGCCAGCCCGCGACGAGCTGCGACATCAACGAGCCGATGCCGAAGACCGCCAGCACCAGGCCGGCCGTCGCCAGGGGCAGCCCGCGCGCCTGGGTCAGATAGATGCCGATGAAGGGCTCGACCATGGTGCCGAGCCGGTTGATGAAGGTGCCGCCGAGGAGCACCCAGAAGGCGCGCGGGAACCCCCCGATTCTGGACCGGAGGAAGGAAGGCCTGTCGGAGATAACGCTGGTCACGAGGTCCAGCCTTGGACATGGCCTCGCCGCCGTGCCAATCTTTTAGGCTGTGCTAAAACATCGGTGAAGGGCGGGGGCCCCGTGGCAGTGCAGTGGCGGTTCGAGGCCGACGACCTGGCGCGCCTGCGGTTCGCCTTCTCCCCGCTCTGGGAGGTCGTCGCGAGCCTGCGCGTGCTCAGCGCTCCCGCGCGCCACTCCGTCCACCTGCCGTGGTTGCGCGCCGTCAAGCCGCGGCTCGGCCAGCTCGACCTGTCCGAACTGCTCGCCCTGGCCCCGGCCCGCGGGTACATCGCCGACTTCCTGACCCCGCCGCCCGACACGCCGCTGCCCGACTTCGCCGCCGAGCTGGCCCGGGTGCGCGAGACGCCCGCAGAGAAGGCCGCGGAGGAGGCCGGCTGGGTGACGACGCCCGACACCCGGGCCATCGCCCGGTTCCAGGCCGACCCGGCCGCCGGGGTCCGCCGCGTGGCCGACACCCTCGCCGCGTACTGGGAGCTCGCGCACGCCGAGCACTGGCCGCGCGTGCACGGGCTGCTGGAGGCCGACCTGATGTGGCGCACCCGCCGTCTGGCCGCGGGCGGGGCCAAGGAGCTGTTCGCCGACCTGCACCCCTCGGTCCGCTGGGAGGGCGACCGGCTCACCACCGCCACAGGAGGAGCCTGGTGCCACGCCGGTGACCTGGGAGGAGACGGGTTGTTGCTGGTGCCGAGCGCCTTCCGCTGGCCGGACATCGCGGTCATGGCCGAGCCCTACCAGCCGATGCTCGTCTACCCGGCGCGTGGCGTCGGCACGCTGTGGGAGGCCGGCCCGCCCCCGGCGCCCGGCGCGCTCGCCGCGCTCATCGGCAGGACCCGCGCCCAGTTGCTGCTGTCGCTGCGCGACCCCGCCTCCACCACGGCCATCGCCAGGCGGATGTCCATCACCCCTGGCGCGGTCTCGCAGCATCTGTCCGTCCTGAGCGCCAGCGGCCTGGTCGTCCGCAGACGACTCGGCCGTGAGGTCCTCTACCGGCGCACCCCCACCGGCGACGCCCTCGCCGGAGCCTCCTGACTTCAAGGCACCGGCGGCGGCACACCGGCCGGCGTCCCTCCTTTGACCCCAGCCGGATCCGGGACGGCGGTGATGGTGACTCCGTCTGGATCGGTGGTCCGGGCGACGGCGCGCGAGCCGCCCCTGACCGCCGCCTGACCGCCGCCTGACCGCCGCCGGACCGGCGATCCCGGCGACGGCGGGCGGGTCGCCGGCGTCAGCAGAAGAAGGGGCGGACGGAGGGCAGCGCGGCGAACGGGGCGCGGCCGGACGCGGGACGCGAGCCGCCCGGATAGGCGTCCAACGTGCCCCGCGCCGCGCCGTTCTCGTTCACCGGCCCCTCGGCCACGGCCCGTGAGGACTCACCGCCGCCCACCGGCATGCCCTCGGAGGCGATGCCGCCGGCCGACGCGAGACCGGACGCGGCCGGCCCGAGCGCCGCGCCGTCCGGGACGGCCCCGTCAGGACGCGTCCCGCCGGACGCGCCGGCCAGGGAGGAGGCGTCCGCGGACCCGGCCCCCCAGGATCGGCTCGCGGACGAGGCGCCCCCGCCGGCGCCGTTCGCACCCGCCGAGGGCGGAAGGCTCGCGTTCGTACCGCCCCCTGGCGCGACGTCCGCGGCCGTGCCGTCCCCGGAGCGCGGCCGTGCCGCCGGCCCGCCGCCGGTCAGCCCGGCGGTTCGGCCGCCCGCCCGGGAAGCCCCGGCACCACCAGAAGACCCGGAACCACCAGAAGGCCCGGAGGCCCCGGAACCGCCGGAAGACCCGGAACCACGAGGCCCGGAGGCCCCGGAACCACCAGAAGGCCCGGAAGCCTCGGAACCGCCGGAACCGCCGGGACCGCCGGGACCGCCGGAAGTGCCGGAAGTGCCGGAACCGCCCGAACCGCCAGGGCGGGAAGGCGCGGACGCGCCGGGGGCTCCGTGGGCGCCGGAGGCCCCCTGCGTGCCGGACCGCCCTTGCGCACCCGAGGCGCCGGAGAGACCCGAGGGACCCGAGCCGGCTGAGGGAGCCCGGGAACCCGGCGGCCATCGAGAGCCCGCGGGCCCATGGGAGCCCGGCGCACCGGGGGCGCCATGTGCGGCCGACCACCTTGAGGCGCCGGCCGGTCGGTCGTCCACGCGGGAGGGGACGCCGCCGCCCGTGCGGGGCGGCCACCCGCCGATGCGCGGAGGTGCGTTGCCGGAGGTGCGCCGCGCGGACGCCCCCCACGCCGATGGGGCGGGAGATGCCGACCCCGGGGCGTACAGGCGGTCGGAGGTGCGCTGGAGGCTGCCGGGCAGCAGGCCGATGCCGCGCGCGACCAGCCGCTGCCCGTAGACGTCGGTGATGCGGACGGTGTACGGCCCGGACCCGGCCCCGTGGTCGGCCACCCAGTAGTTGTCCGGCGCGCGCGACAGGTCGCGCCAGCGCCCGTCCCGTGAGATCTGCAGCCGGCGCAGCGGGTTGCCGTGGTCGACGGCCTGGATGGCGAGCCAGCGGGCCGAGGACCCCTGCTTGAGGCGGAACGCCACCGGCCTCGGGACCGCGGGGTTGCGCACCCTGTGGTAGCCGACGGGCACGACGCCCCGGCCGGGGTCGGCGATGCGGGCGAAGGCGGGGCGGCTGAGGTCGAGCTCTCCCGTGGCGCACGACAGGCACTCGTCGACGACCTGCACGCGGACGGTGCCGCGCGGGCCGGTGACGTCGAGATACGCGCCGCAGGCGGCCGAGCCGGCGTACTCGACGGGGGAGACCGCGACGACCAGGGCATCGCGCACCGCCCCCAGCAGGGAGCAGTCGCCGCCGAGCACCCGCGACAGGCCGGCCGGCCCGCCCGGCCCCGGGCCCGACGCGGCGCACGCGGCGTTGCGGCCGACCTGCGCGCCGAGCGCCACAAGCGCGAGCGCGGTGCCCAGGGACACCGCCCACGCCAGCCGGTGCCACGCCGCCGCCCGCGCCCGTCGCCGCCTGCGCCGACGGTCGCCCCGAGGGCGCGCTGACACGACCTCGCCGTCGTCCGGTGATCGTCCGGACGCGGCCTCGCCGGCGCCCGGCGAGCGTCTCGACGTGGCCCTGCGATCGCGCGGTGCCCGCCCGGGCATGACGTCGCCGTCACCCGGCGAGCGTCCGGAAATGACCTCGTCGTCGCCCGGCGAGCGTCCAGAAGTGATCTCGTCGTCGCTCGGCGAGCGTCCTGACGTGATCTCGTCGTCGCCCGGCGCGCGGCGCGCGTCCGGCAGGTCGCGGGCTCCTGCCCGCGCCTGATCATGAGCGTGCGTCATCGGACGCCGTGGCCACCGTCGCGATGCCGTCGGCCTGGCGCGCCGCCGATCCGCCTCCATGTGTGCTCTCCTCGCCGGACGTCGGCATTGACGAATGCGGAACGGCACCATGCTGTCACATTAAGCAACCGCAGGCTGGTCTTGTCCCATCTCCGGAGTGGGATGCCGATCGCAGGGCATTCGGTGACCGATGGGCGCGAAGGTCGTCGCGGGCCGATGGCGGGCGCGGACCGGCGCGAAATGGTGAAGGTCATGGCTTCGACTCCTCACTACGGACCCGCGTAACGTGTGCGAAACACCAAGCGGGCAGACTGGTAGATGACCAGACATGTCTTCCGCCGACTCAGAACCTGGCTCAGCGTGACGACGATGGTGTCCGAACACCGTCCGGCAGAAGGGGATGCCTTGGACCGCCAGCAGGAATTCGTGCTCCGTACGCTCGAAGAACGCGACATCCGGTTCATCCGGCTGTGGTTCACCGACGTGCTCGGGTTCCTCAAATCCGTGGCGATCGCCCCGGCCGAACTCGAGGGCGCCTTCGCCGAGGGCATCGGCTTCGACGGGTCGGCGATCGAGGGGTTCGCCCGCGTGTACGAGTCGGACATGCTGGCCAAGCCCGACCCTTCGACGTTCCAGATCCTGCCGTGGCGCAGCGAGACGCCGGGCGCCGGCCGCATGTTCTGCGACATCCTCATGCCGGACGGCTCGCCGTCGCACGCCGATCCGCGCTGGGTGCTCAAGCGCACGCTCGCGAAGGCCGCCGATATGGGCTTCACCTTCTACACCCACCCCGAGGTGGAGTTCTTCCTGCTCAAGGGACGGCCGGAGGAAGGCGACAGGCCCGTGCCGATCGACTCGGGCGGCTACTTCGACCACACCCCGCACAGCTCGGGCCACGACTTCCGCCGCAACGCGATCATGATGCTGGAGGCGATGGGCATCTCGGTGGAGTACAGCCACCACGAGGGCGCCCCCGGCCAGCAGGAGATCGACCTGCGGTACGCCGACGCGCTCACGACGGCCGACAACATCATGACCTTCCGGCTGGTCATGAAGGAGGTCGCCTTGGAGCAGGGCATCTGGGCGTCGTTCATGCCCAAGCCCTTCACCGACTTCCCCGGCTCTGGCATGCACACCCACATGTCGCTGTTCGAGGGCGACCGCAACGCCTTCTACGAGCCGGGCGCCGACTATCAGCTCTCCAAGATCGGCCGGTCGTTCATCGGCGGCCTGCTGCGGCACGCGGCCGAGATCACCGCGGTCTGCAACCAGTGGGTGAACTCCTACAAGCGGCTGTGGGGCGGCGCCGAGGCGATCGCCGGGCTCGGGGGCGAGGCGCCCAGCTACATCAGCTGGGGACACAACAACCGGTCCGCGCTCGTCCGCGTCCCCATGTACAAGCCGCACAAGGGCAACTCGACCCGCGTCGAGTTCCGCTCGCTGGACTCGGCGTGCAACCCCTATCTGGCGTACGCGGTGATCCTCGCCGCCGGCCTGAAGGGCATCGAGGGAGGCTACGAGATGCCGCCCGGCGCCGAGGACGACGTGTGGGCGCTCACCAGCGCCGAGCGGCGCGCCCTCGGCATCGAGCCGCTGCCGCAGAGCCTGGACGAGGCGATCACCACGATGGAGCGCAGCGAACTGGTCGCCGAGACCCTGGGCGAGCACGTCTTCGACTACTTCCTGCGCAACAAGCGCGCCGAATGGCACGAGTACCGCCGCCAGGTCACCGAGTTCGAACTGGGCCGCTACCTGCCGGTGCTGTAGTCGCAGCTCAGAACCGGTCTATCGTTGATAGAACAGTGAGGGGCCAGCGGTGCGCAACCGCTGGCCCCTCACCGTTTCATCGGTCCTGGGCCGTCTGTGGGCCGTCAGACCTGTGGTTCACGGCCTCATACGCCCTGTCTACGGCTCGTCGGGTACGCCCCTCACTGCTCGGCATCAGGTGCGTGTAGACCCTGAGCGTGAAGCCGGGGTCACTGTGTCCGAGGTACTGGCTCAGGGCCTTGATGTTCTCGCCGGCGTCGAGCAGCACGGAGGCGTAGAAGTGCCTGAGGGCATGCATGCCGTGCTCTCGCGCCGCCTGGTGACGCTCACCCTTGGTCGGTGCTGGGATGACGCCGGCGGCTACCAAAGCGGGCTTCCAGGCGAAGACGTTGAAGTCGCTCCGACGAACGGGGAAGCGGCCGTCCCGGGAGAAGAACAGCAGTTTGGTGAGCGGTGCGCCGTCCGGCGTACGCCAGGGAAGGGTGACCTTGGCGGGTGGAAACAGATCGGCGTGCGCCTTCAAAGCATCGGCTACTCGTGCCGGGAGGGGGACGTCACGCTCTTTCTCTCGCTTCGGCGGCGCGAATACAAGGTGACCGTTGATGACCTTGACCTGATGGGCGACGTGCAGCCAACCGCCGTCAAAGTCCACCTCATCGAGCGGCAGACCGAAGATTTCCCCCTGCCGTAGTCCGCAGCCGCTACCGAGGTCCACCATGGCCTGATAGCGCTTCGGCAGTCCAGCGCGGACAGCGAACACTCTCTCAGCCGTCCATGGCTGCACGCGGCCCCGCGCCGGCGCCGGGGCCGTTACCGATCGTGCGCTACATGGATTCTTGGAGAGAAGGCCGTCATCAACCGCGGCGGTGAATATGGCCGCTACGTTGCCGAAGATGACGCGGCGATACGACGACGTGGGAAGCGCGCTTTCCAGCTCACTCAGCCAGGCCCGAATGTGGCCAGGCTGGAACGAGTCGAGCGGGCGGGGGCCGAGATGGGGGATGGCGTGCCGGCGAATCTGCGACACGACGGAGTAGCGGGTGTTCAGGTCGGTGGTTTGGGATGCTAGCCACTGTTCTGCGTACTGCCTGAAGGTGATGCGGCCAGCGCGGGGATCAACGTACTGACCTCGGGACATGTCAGCCTCAATGCGGGCTAGCCACTCTTCCGCCTGGCGCTTCTGACGGTCGGGGAAAGAGCGGCTCTTTTCCGTGCCGTCAGGTCCGATGTAGCGGGCGCGGTACCGCAGGCCGGTGCCGTAGCGGTCGGTCCGTACGCGCTTGGGCTTACCGTCGGGTCCCGTCTCGTTCTTGTACCAGCGGTCTTGAATGTGTCCGGCCAAATCAAGCCCTCCCGGCGGGTCGGGTCTGCTCTGCGACCCAGGCGAGTACGGCGGTCAGGTCGTAGCGGAGGTGCCGGCCAGCGCGGAAGCCCGGCGGGCCGGTGCGCTTGCGTCGCCACTGGTAGACGGTCTCCAGCGGCACACGGAACAGATCGGCGATCTCGTCCGGTGTGAGAAAGCGCGGTCCGGCGAGCGCGCTGTTATCGATCGTGTGAAGGGGCGGGGCGGGGGCCATCAGGCGAAAGTCCTTCCGATTCCGGGATCGGGCGGCAAGCGGTCGCGAACCTGGCGTTCGAGGGGTACCGCTGAAGACGTTGAGGTCGGGTTTGAGGGGGGTAGCCGTACCAGCCGTACCAGCCTCGTTTTTGCTGGTCAGGGCTGGTACGGCTTGTTCTGTGGTACGGCTCAAGCCGTACCAAGGTCGCTCGGTGGTACGGCTTGAGCCGTACCAGGCGGCAAGCCGTACCGGGGCTGACCTGCGCTGTTGAGGCTGGTACGGCTGGTACGGCTTCCCCTGCCGAAGGGGAGCACTTCGGCGGGCTCGGTTGTGGCCGGCGGGTCGTTTTCGACGCTGTTGGGCGTGGGGCAGTAGCGCGCCCATGCGTCGGTGAAGGCGGCGCGCTGGTAGCCCTTGGCCTGTCCGACGGGGGCGGGAAAGCGGATGGTGTCCGATCGGATTTCGTATTCGCGCAGGAGGGCGCCGAGCTTCATGGGGGTCAGGCCGGTGGGTCCGTAGTCGGCCCATCCGGCCTCAGGGTCGGCTTTGAGTCGCTCCAGCAGGGTGGCGGTGGGCAGAACGGAATCGGTGCCGAACGCGGTGCGGCAGTCGGTCAGCAGTCGGATACGGGTGGAGGTCTCGCTGTTGTCGTCGGCTTCGGCGGTGAGGGCGAGCACGGCGGCGCGGGCGCGGGCGGGCCAGGTGCCGCCGGCGTGGTCGGCGACGGCGACGAGGGGTTCCCAGGTGTCGGCGGCGCGGTCTTCCACGGGCATGGGCGGTTCGGCTTCCTGCAAGGTGTCGATGTCGGGTCGCAGCCAGGCGGCGAGCGCTTCGGCGAGCTGGCGGAGGTTGGGGCGGTCGCGCTTGTGCCGGTAGGGCGCGACCGACTCGCCGGGGCCGCGGCGGCGCATGCGGATGACGACGGCGCGGTCTTCGATGGTGTCGGGCATGGCGCCGATGCCGGCGAGTGCGGCCATGGCGAACGTGGGGATGCTCTCCACGCGGTTGGTCGCGGCGTCGTAGCGCTTGGCCGGGCGGTTGCGCTGGTGGCCGGCGTTGAGCAGGCCGCGTAGGTCCTCGTTGCCGTCGGCCTTGGGACCGAAGATGGTGTCGGCCTCATCGACCAGCATCGTGGGCGGGTCCTCGCTGATGGACCGGTAGATGGCGGCGGATGAGGAGTTGACGGTGATGAACGGGTCATGGCAGGTGGCTTCCACCACGTCGAGCAAGCGGCTCTTACCGCATCGCTTCTCCGGGCCACGGATCACCAGGCGGGGCGCGTGCGCCCAGGCGAGTTGAGCGTGACTGGCGGCGATCCACAGGGTGACGGCGTCGGCGGCCTCAGGTGTTGGCAGGATCACGTATCGGGTGAGCGCGTCGCGCAGGGCGTCCAGGAGGGCGGCGCCGTCGGTGTGCGGTTGGGCGTGGGGTGGGGTCATGAGGGGATCTCCCGGGTGAGATGGCGGGTGGTCATGCGGCGACCGTGCGGGGGCGTTGGGCGCCTGCTTTGAGTCCCGCGGTGATGGTGTGGCTGATCTGTGAGGGGGTCTGTCCGACGGCGCCCCCTGCCTGTTCCAGCAGGCTTGTGACCTGTTGCTCGGTGATGGAGCCGCCCGCGACGAGTTGGCCGAGCGCGACGGCGGCCACGTACAGCGCGCGGTTGCGCCCATGAGGTGGGGCGGTGGTCACCCGTTCGGCTTCGCGTTCCAGGGCGGCGCGCACGTAGGCGCTGACACGGGTGTCGGGAATGGGCAGGGTGATGGGGTGCTGCGGCGGTAGCGGCGGGGGTGAGAGCGGCTGTAACAGCCAGGGGGGCAACGGGGCCGGGGTCGCGTTGTGGATCACCTGGTAGGTGCCGGTGCCGTCGGGTAGATCCACGAAGCTGCCGGGGCCGACGACGTAGCCCCCGTGGGCGCGAGTGTCGATGAGCCACCCCAACCGGCTTTGGGTGTTGCCCAGTTCGGCGCCGTTGGGTGCGGCGTAGTACAGGTGCAGGCCGCCGCGGCGGGTGTGAACTTGGAAGGTCTCCAGGGTCGGGAACGGTTGGCCGGCGCGTTCGCAGACCAGAGCGAGCACATCGGCGCCGCAGGTGACGCCCGGCAGGTCGAAGGGGGGCGGGGGGCGAAGCCCCTCCTTCTGCTTTGGGGTGTCCAGGTCTAGCACCACCAGGCGTGAGGGACCGCATGCAATGCCGATGTTGTAGGGGGCGCGGGTCCACCAGCGGCGGATGGTGTCGGGGTTGGTGGTGGCGCGGGTCTGCCAGTGGTCGAGCCCGCGGGGTGGGACCTTTCCGCCGGGGGCCAGGGGGAAGACGTGCCAGCCGCGGGCGGCGGCGGCCAGGGCGTAGCGGGTGAGGTCAGCCGGCATTGCTGGTGTCCTCCTTTGGGCGGCGTAGGCCGCGGAAGGGGCGTACGACTTTGGTGCCGTCGGTGCGTTGGATCAGGACGTTGCGGGGGCCGCCGCCGGGTCCCCAGCGGATGAGGACCACGACGGGGCGCCCGCGTTCGAGGTAGGTCCGGCCGATCACGCCGCGTTCCTGATGCCGGGTGCGAGGTGGTCGGGTAGGAGGTCGAGTAGGGCGGCGGTGGCCTGGGCGGGGAGCACGCCGTTGCCCAGGGCGTGCAACTGCTGGTTGCGGGTCAGGCCGGGGACGTCGGTGACCCATCCGGCGGGCAGGCCCATCAGCCATTCGACGAAGGCGGGGGCTAGGCGTCGTCGATCGTCAGTTGGCCGGGGTGCCCGGCGGCCGGTGACGGCTTCCCAGCGGGCGATGGCGGGGGCGTAGGGTCCCCAATCCGGTGCGTCGCCGAGGGAAGGGTCAGGTCCCCGGAGCTGCCTCGCTGGTTGGGTCCGCCCTTGGTGCCGTCGGTCGCCTTCGGCGTCGGCAGGAGCACCTGTGACAGCGGCGGCCGGAAACCCTCGCTCGCGCGTCTGCCCGGTGTCCCGGTGTCGCTCGCCCTCGGGGTCGGCAGCAACGTGGCCACCTCGGCGGCCAGGCACAGGCCATGCCGGCCCGCTTCCTGCGAGGGTGAGCGCTTGGTCTGCCGGTTCTCCCGCTCCGACGCCCGAGGGGTCGGTAACAGGGAGACGGTGTGGCGCAGGTTCATCCCCCCGCGTGCCGCATGCCCGGTCCCGGTGCCCTCCGAGGTGGTCGGCGTCGGTAGCAGCGTCTCCACCGTCGTGGGCAGGTCGTCGGGGTAGCCGGGTCCCTTGCTGTCGCGTGCCCTCGGGGTCGGCAGGCCAGGCGAGGCAGAACCAGCGTTCGCGGCGGTGCGGGGCGCCGATGTCGGACGCTCGCAGACATGTCCAGTTCGCATCGAACCCGAGGCGGGCAAGGTCAGCGAGGACGACGTCAAGGCCAGGTCGCCGACCAACGATGGCCCGGACGTTCTCCAGCACGAGGAGTCGGGGTCGTAGCGCACCGATGGCGCGGGCGATGGTGAACCAAAGGCCACTTCGGGTGTCCTCCCGGATGCCGGCACCGCGTCCGGCGTAGCTGAGGTCTTGGCAGGGGAACCCGGCGGTGAGCACGTCCACGGGTTCGACGTCGGCCCATCGCACGGTGGTGATGTCGCCGAGGTTGGGCAGGTGGGGGAAGCGGTGGGCCAGTATGCGGGCGGCGGCGGGGCCGGGGTCGGCGACCCAGACCGGCCGGGCGCTGACCATCGCCGAGACGGCCAGGTCAAGGCCGCCGTACCCGGTGCACACCGACCCGGCGGTCAGCAGCGGGGGCGTCATCGGGTGCCGTCGCGGTGGAGGCGGCGGAAGTGGACGTACAGGCGCCAGCCGATGCGGGGGCGCATGCCGGTGCCGTCGCAGGTGCGGCAGGTGCGGCAGGTGCGGCAGGTGCGGCGGCGCTTGGCCGCGGACGCCGGGCGGCATCGCCGGCAGGTGCCCCACGGGGATGCGAGACAGAAGCCGACGTAACCGAGCGTGATGGCGGGTAGGCAGAGGACTAGCAGGGCGATGGCGGTTGCCACAGGGCCTCCCAGGCCGGTTTGCGGGGTTTTCGCAGGTGGGGCGCTAGACGCTAGGTCGCTGGTAGATCAGCGGATGGGGTGCTAGCGGGGGTGCTAGGTCTAGCGGGGGAAGGTGCTAGACCTAGCACCGGTTCGCCGGTCAGGCAGCGCCGCCGGACCCCTTCTTTCCGTCACGCTCGGTGATTGCGGTGGTGATGTCGTCGCGGGTGATGCCGCGCCGGTTGGCGCCCTTGCCGCCGCCCTCGGGCGTCCCCCACACCTGGCCGGTGCGCACGCCGTAGGGCTTGAGCGCGGTGGTGAGCTGGGCGGCGCGGGCATCGGCCTCCAGCTCCATCCACGGCCCGTAGACCTCGGGCCGAAGCTCGGCCAGCCGCGCCACGACCACCTCGTTCCACACCTTGGCCTCGGACACGGCCACGACGGCGAGGATGTCGGCCAGCAGGTCATGAGCCGGTGCGGCCGGGGCAGGGGTCTCGCCGAGGGCGTGACCCGACAGCGTGCCGCCAGCCCGCCGAAGCGCGTAAGCGCGATCGGCGATGAGCTGGGTTTCCGCAGTGTTCAGGTAGGCCGACTTGACGACCTTGGGCATCGGCGTGGCGCCGACCAGGTAGCCGGTACCGGCGTCGCCGCCCTTGTCCGGAGGGCCAGGGTTGAACATCGTGGCGCGGATGCCGTTCTTGTATGCCGAGGTGCCGAGGATCATGTCGTTCTCGATCTGGCCGGCCACCTTCAGGCAGAACCGGATGGACACGTTCGCCGAGATGCCGGTAGGCAGACTGTCCTTGTCCGGGCGCTGGGTGGCCAGGATCAGCACCACGCCGAGGGCACGCCCCAACTTGATGATGAACTCGGCGTCCTCACCCGCCTTCGCCCCGTACGCAGGGTGGGCGAACAGGTTCTGGCACTCGTCGATGATGCACACCAGGGGGTGCAGGCCGAGGGAGCGCTTATCGGCGATCTGCCGGGTGACCTTCTTGTCCGGGCACAGGTCCGGGGGCAGCGTCTTGAGCGCGGCGGCGCGGCGCATGACCTCCTTGCGCAGCAGGGCCAGGGAGTCGGCGGCGTAGGCGATGGCCTCATCCTGGATGCCGGAGACGTAGCGGTGGCAGACCTTCTCATACGGGTCCAGATCGCCGCTGCCCTTCAGCTCGTGGAACCATCCCTCGGCGGTGGGGTCGAGCACCACGCCGGCGGCCAGCTCGCGCACCGAGGCGGTCTTGCCCTGGCCGGGCAGCGAGCCGATCAGCGCGTTGTTCTCGATGACCGGCACGGTGACCAGCCGACCGCGCGGGTCGTTGCCGAACGGGATGCCCTTGAACACATCGTGCGAGGCGGCCTTGAGCAGGGGGGACTTGACGATGGTCTTGGACAGGTCCTTGTCGCCGACCCACAGGATCAGCCGTCCCTCGTGGACGGAGGGGTCGCCCTCGGGCCAGATGCAGCCCAACGGGCGGCGCAGCGCCCCGGACATGCGATCGCGCTTGTCGAGCACGTCGCCCACGGTCACGCCGTAGGGCAGGTCCAGGTCAGCGCGCCAGCCGGGGCCATCGCGGGTGATCGGGGCGACGAACCGGATGGCGTCCTTGGGGTTCTTGGCCATGGCCTGGGTGATGCCGGCGATGCCCAGCGCCGTCAGGGCGCGGATCACGATGTCACTGGTCAGCTTCTCCACGCTGGCGGGGATGACCGCGCGGTCGATCAGCGGCCGGTCGGCGGGCCTGCCGACCACACCGAGAACGGCCAGGGCGACGGCCAGCGCACCCCACTGCGCGGACGTGGGGGCGGCGGCGACCGCGATGCCCACGATCAGCAGCGTCACCAGAGCGCCGAGGGTGGCCGGGACGCGCAGCCGCACGCGGGCGTCCCGCTGACGCGACAGCTTCAGGTAGTTCTCCGGGTCGGCCTTTTGGACCGCGGCCAGCCGTACCGGCTCGCCCTCCAGGTCGAAGGTCCACTTCACCATGCCGCCCACCAGCCGGACCAGCCCCCGCGGCGAGCGGGCGGCCAGCCGCCCGGCATACAGCGGGGTCCGGGTGGCCTGGTAACCGGCGACGTGGGCGTAATGCACACCGACCCAGCGAAGGGTGTGGACGGCCTCGGTACGCGAGCGCAGCCACAGCGGCACGATCGGCCGGCGGGTCCGCGCCTTGTTCTCCAGATCGGTCAGCCAGTCACGGCGCTCCCCGCCGGGCAGGTCAACCCGCACGACTTCGCCCTCCAACGCCGGGGACTCCGGCGCCGGGGTGGTGGGCGGGTAGGGGTGGCGGCCGGCGCGGGCGGTCTCGATCGAGACGACCTCGGCGCCGGGGCCGTCGTCGTCCCGCTCCGCCTCGGCCGGGCGGTCGGTGGTCGGCAGGGTGGTGGGCTGGTCGGGGTCGGTGGCCGGGCGGTGTTCGCTCGGGTCGTTGGGCGGGGTCATGATGGGGTCACCTCGTGCGAGTTGTTGGAGCGGGCGGGGTGGCGGGGCGCGGCCGTTGTCTTGGCGGATGAGGCCGCGTCCCGCGTCGTGCCGGTGCCGGTGTTGGTACCGGCGTCGGCGGTGGTGAGGGGTGGCAGGTCGAGTTCGGCGCGTAGGTCGTTGATGACCACCAGCCGCATCTCGTTGGCCGGTGTGGGGTCGGTGAGGAGTTCGGCCAGAGTCAGGGCGGTGATGGCCTGGTCTCTGGTGAAGCGCCGGCCGGGGTGGCCGGTCACCTGCCAGGCGCCGCCGCGGTACTCGGCGGCGGCGGTGGTGGCGGCGCCGTCCGGGACGACGGGGCCGGTGGGGGTGAGGGTCATGGCGGCGGGGGTGATATGCAGGCCCATTCAGGCCATCCCCTCGGCCAGGAGGGCGTCACGGACGGCGCGGGCGTCGTCCATGCCGCACCGGAGCACCTGCCGCAGCTTGTAGGCGCTCGGGGTCGCGGGCAGTTCTCCGGCCGTGATCAGTGCCCGTGCCCGTTGCACCAGGGCGGGCATCTCGGGGGCGGCCGGCCGTGCCGGGTCGGTGGCGGTCGGGCTTACCGGATCATGGGCGTTCGCCCCGTACGTAAGAGCGGTAAGCCTGCCGCCGGTGCCGGTGCCGGTGCCGGTGCCGGTGCCGGTGCCGGTGCCGGTGCCGGTGCTGTGGTCGAGGTCGGTGAATGCCGCGAGGATGATGGGCAGGGCGGTCACGATGGCGACGGCGACGATCGGTCCCAGTACGTGCAGCACCAGCCGTGACAGGGAGAACACCGGCACCGACCACGGCAGGTAGGGCCAGGCGTTCATGCCGACGGTCAGGCCCAGAAACAGCCACTCGATCCGCACCAGCGTGAGCGAGTCGATCGGTTGGCCGCGGGTGCCCATGTAGGCGCGGGCGCCGACGACCACCAGCAGGGCCAGGGACATGAAGGGTTCCACCAGCCAGGCGAACACCCACGACGGCGACCATGCGGCGGCGCCGTCGGCGGCGAAGTGCTGCACACCGGCGGTGGACCACGCCAGGGCCAGGGTCAGGGCGGCCATGGCAGCGGCCACCAGGACCCGCCGCATCCGGGCGGCCTGCCAGGCGCGCATGGCTGGGTCCTGCCCCAGCTCGTGCAGCCGCGCGGCTTCGTTCGCGGCGCGGCGCCGCTTGCGCACCTTGGGCGTGTCCAGCAACAGCGGCGCGTCGTCGCTCTGAAGGCGAGCGAGCTGGTGAGCCTCGGCGACCTCGGCGCGCAGTCGGGCCACGCGCCGGGTCTGGCCGTCGATGCCGGCCGGTGTCGGCGCCGGTGCGGGGGTGTTGGCGGCCAGGTGGTGTTCCAGTTCGGCCAGGCCGCGCGCGATGTCCTCAGGCGTCGGCTCCGGGGTCGGGGTGGCGGTGGTCATGCGGCGCTCCTTTCGTTGCCGTCGGCGCAGTCCAGGCAGGTGCCAAGGTGGCGGGGCAGCACGTAACCGGCATCGGTACCGCAGGTGGGGCAGGTGCGCCGGGCGGCGTTGGCCTTGGCGAGTGCTTCGAGCTGGCGCGGGGTCGGGGTGCGCTTGGGCAGGGCGAGCCGGATGTCGTAGAGGTAGGCGGCGCGGATGCCGCCGGGGGCGCGGTAGCGGCGGGAGCGCCAGAGCACCTGTGCCTGTACCTGCTGTCCGCCGGGGCGCAGGCCCCGGGCGGTGAGCTGGCGGAAGGTGAGCAGGTGCGGCGGGGCCATCCGCCATGGCCAGGTGGGGATGCCGTAGCGCTGCCCGGTGGGGTCGAAGAAGGCGGCGCGTGTGCGGCTCACAGGTCCTCCACGCTGATGACGCGGCACTTGTCGGCGTGGTCTTTGGCGGACTTGAGGGTGGTCTCCGGCGCGTTGGCGTGGCAGCCGTCGCATTCCAGGCGGCCGACGTACAGGTCGGGGGTGGTCTGGGTCCAGGTGGTGCTCTTACCGCCCGGGGTGCGCATGGTGAGCTTCTTCACGCTCGTGCTCGCTTCCTAGTTGGCCGGTCAGATGCCGGACTGGGAACGGGTGAGGGTGCGGCAGGCGGGGCAGCGGTGGACGTGCCGGGCGCCGTGGGAGCCGCAGATCTCCACTTGTCCGCGCAGCACCTGGCAGCGCGGGCAACCGGTCGCGGTGCCGTGCTCGTGCTCGCAGTCGATGCACTGAAAGCGACCCATCAGCGGCCACCCCCGCACGGCACCAGGGCGGCCACGCGGGCGCAGTCGGCGCAGTCACGGGCCGAACCCATGCCATGCACCGGGCAGTGCGGGGTGTCCTCGTGGCGGTGGATGCCGTTGCACAGCGGGCACTGGTAGCGGCCCATCACTTGCCCCCGTCGGTGTGGCTCTGGGAGGTGGCCCAGGTGGGGGCGGGGCCGAAGGTGGCGGGCAGGGCGTTGCCGAGGGCGACCCACAGCGCCCACGCTTCTGCCTCGTTCAGGCCGGTGCGCTGGTTACCCACACACAGGTACACCGGGTAGGCGCCGCCGGTCCGGATAGTGATGGTGGCCTTACCGGACTTGTTCCACGACGCGGGCGCGGTCACCGAGAAGTAGCCGGCGCTCATCAGGCCACCTCCGCCAGCTCGGGCAGACGGACGGCGAGCGTGGCGATCTGTTCGGCGGTGAAGGTGGCCCACACGCCGGCGGCGGGGCGGATGGCCAGGGCGTAGGCCAGGCACAGCGTGCGCACCGGGCAGCCCTCGCACACCTCGCGGGCCACCTGCTCTCGCGCCGCCCGCTCCTGGCCCGTCTCGACGCCGGCGGCGCTGTCGGGGCCGGTGTGCAGTTCGGGGTCATAGACGCATTCGGCCCGCTCGACCAGAGGCACCAGCGGGGCGGGCATCTGATCGGCCGCCACGATGGCGGGGTGCGCCACCTCGGGCGCGGCGGGGACGAAGTGGGCGCCGTAGGCGTGGGCGTAGCCACGCGCGCAGGACTCCAGGTCGCCGGTGCCCTGCTTGGCAGCGTGCAGGTCGGTGGTGCAGACCTTGCCGAACCGGCCCCCGGTCCGCTCCACCACGGCCAGCACCGCGCCGGCGGGCACGGACGGGTCCAAGCGGCGCAGCTCGGCGGTGACGGGCTCGATGCCGACGGTGTGCCGCATCGAGAGCGCCGGCGGGTGAGCGGTGTCCAGGCGAACGGGATTTGCCATGATGGGAAGCACTCCTGACTACTCGCGAAGAGGGAAGGGAGAGCCCCGGGGCGGCTTCGGGTCTTGGCGGATACGAGCCGCCCCGGGCGCTGTTGGTGCTGATCGGTCAGACGACGCGGCACGTGGCGGCGTGCTCGTCGGCGTGCTCGCGCCGCGCGTCGCGAAGACGGGTGAGCTTGCAGCCGTCGCAGGTGTAGTCACCCCAGGTGGGATGGGCCTCGTCCGGGGTCCAGGTGACGGTCTTACCGCCGACGGTGCTGAACTTGACGGGGTCGCTCATCGCTGAACTCCTGTGCTGGTGTCGGTCCGAACCGGGGCGGCCGGCGTCACAGCCGATGTGCCGCCCCGGGGCGCACGTGGTTGTGATCAGGTCACAGGGCGCGGCACCGCTCGGCGTGCTTGTTGGCCTCGCCGCGAGTGCCACGCATTCCCGACTCCTCGCAGCCCAGGCACTTCCACGAGCCGTAGCCGTGGCAGGAGGTGGGGTCGGGGGTGAAGGTCACGAAGTTGCCGCCAATGGTGCTGAAACGAATGGTCTTACCGGCCTTGGTCATCGCTGAACTCCTGAAGAGGCGGTGTGAACCGGGTGTGGTGTCGAATCGAGGTCCGGGGGTGCGGGGGCCGCCACGGTGGCGGAGAATCGCCGGTCACGGAAACGGCGGGCGCCGAACCCAGTCCGGGTGACCTGCCAGCCCAGATGGCGGGCCATCTCCTCATCGGAGGCACAGATCAGCCGATCGGCCAGCGCGACCCAGCGCCCAATCACGCGCCGGACGGGCCAGCTCATCGAGTCCTCAACATGCCACGGCCCTTACAGGTCGGGCACTTGGGACCCTTGGTCACCCAGCCCTTCCCCAGCACCGCGGTACGGGTCACGATGCGCCCGACACCGCTACACGTCGGACAGGCCAGCGCGGCGGGCTTACCGCCGGGCAGCCGCATCACTTGCCGCCGCCCTGACTGGAGTTGTCGCTCTGGCAGAACGGGCAGGGGTACGGGCCGGAGCCGGGGTTCCAGATCTGACCGTTACGGCAGTCCGACGGACAACCGTCAGCCTTGGCGACGTGCGATCGGTGGGTCATGATGGTTGCGCTCCTTTGTGGGAGTCGAGGGGCGGCCCAACGTCTTTGCGGGATGGGGGCCGTCCCTCTTTGCGTGGACGGGTTAGCCGAGGTTGGACGCGAACGTGATCAGTGCGTCGGCCACCACGCCAATGCCGTGCATGGCGTTCGTAGCGGCAACCGCGGCCTTGGCCGGCTCGCGAACGACGAAGAACAAAGCGCAGATCACGAGCAGGATCGGTAGAACGCGGTGAGGCTTGGGCGTCGGCATCATCTGTGGACTGCCTTTCTCGTGCCGAATGCCGCGCTACTTACAGCGCTAATATTAGCGCCTCTAGCGCCGCTGTCAATAGCGCGCCTGTTGGCTACGCTGTGATCAGTGCAGGTGCGGGGATGAGCCCAGCTAGGAGGGCGTTACGGGTGGCGGACTGGGCGGCGGTGGCGAAGGTCGTCAACGATCGAATGGCCGAAGTTGGCATGACGCAGCGAGAGCTCATCGAGCGGTCGAAGGTCGCCCCGATGACCATTCGGCAGATTCAGCAGGGCGTAGATCGGAAGCGCAACAGGAACACTCTTGCTGCGATCTCCAGAGCGCTCGGCTTCCCTGAGGAGCACCTGAGCCACGTCGCCGCTCGGTCGCAGCCAGACGCAGGACGCGATGACGACGAGG
The DNA here is from genome assembly GCF_042665155.1 of Sphaerisporangium rhizosphaerae. Classification (NCBI taxonomy): domain Bacteria; kingdom Bacillati; phylum Actinomycetota; class Actinomycetes; order Streptosporangiales; family Streptosporangiaceae; genus Sphaerisporangium; species Sphaerisporangium rhizosphaerae. The sequence continues at coordinate 154,466 of NZ_JBHTCG010000006.1, forward strand.
ATGCGACGGTCGCGCAGCTTGTCAAGGAACTTGCCGCGCTTCGTCGCAGGGTTGATGCCATCGAATCTCGCCTGGCTGATCAGGAGTGATCTCGTGTGCTTGCTCACACCTCAAGAGTCGTGATCAAGCCTGCTGAGCACTAGATGACAGGTACGGACGCGAAAGGACGTGGTGCATGTCCGAAGCGACGGGACAAGCCAACGGCAGGCGCCGGGGCCCGAACTATGTCCTGATCTCCAAGCGCGAATCGCTGGGCTGGAGCCGCCGGCGCGCGGCCCGCGAACTCCAGCGCATCGGCGAAGCGCGAGGTCTGGGCACGCCGGAACTAGATGCGCTGGAGAAAGCGCTGTACCGCCACGAAACTGGCGCGACGGTCTGCCGTGACCCGCTGTACATCGAGTTGTATTGCGCCGCCTACAAGGCCACAGCTCACGAGCTATTTGGAGGCGTAGCGCCCGCGGCGCAAGTCGGGGAGCGCTACGGTGTGCGCTCTCATAAGTTCATCGCTGCCTACATCGGGGCCGATCGAGTGGCGGAACTGGCGGCCAGGGAGCTGGTCACACCCGGTGCGTCGCACCATGGACTCGGGTGCATGGCCCGTGAGGTAGAGCATGACGAAGGCTTATGCCGCTTACATGTCTGGCCGTTCGGCGTCGCCATATTCCATCTTGCCGAAGAACTCGCCTTCCCCAACGTCGCACACCTTGCGATATGGAGAAGGCGAACCTATGTCGAAAACCTGGCATGGGCCTCCCGTTACATCGGTAACCTGGTGCGAGCCGAAGCGGAAGCCTCATATGTGTTGAGTCTCTACTGGGTGCACTCTCCGATATGGCCGGCCCACGAGATCGACACGGCTCTGCGGATCATGTGCTTTCCTAAGACTCTTCTCGCCCGCGACCCCGAGACCTCGGAATCTTCTCTTGCGCATGCCGAGTTAGTAGAGCGTTCCCTATTGGCGGACGGATTTGAATATCCGGAGATGACCTCCTTCGGCGTAAAGGGCATCTCTCTTGGCTACGCGTCGTGGTCAGGCGTTGTCTACTCTCCGATAGCTCTACAGCGCTCGCTAGCAGAACAAGAGCTGGTATCCACCGAATTGGCAACGCAAGCGATCTGGGCCTACTGCGCCCACATTAACGAACAGGTTGAGCAGGGCCGTGACCCCACAGTGCCCGCCGAGTACAGTTGGCGATTTCTTCGCGGAGTGCGCTCCCGCCTGACGAACCCTCGCCCGCAGGAAACCGACCAACACCGGTTCATGCGCGCCGCCATCCTGGACACTAGCGGCCTGCCAGGGCACCTGGCACAGGCCATAGATATACTTCGCGAGACCGAGTGAAGGGTAGGGCTAGTGATCAACAGATCGGCCGTCCTTGCCGTAGTAGATGTTCAAAACGGGTTCGTGCGCGAAGAGTCGGCGCACGTTGTCCCCGTGATCGCCGATCTCGTCAAACGTTGGCAGGCGGTAGGCGGCGACGTCATCTTCACTCGCTACCTCAACTATGAAGGCAGCATATTTCAGCGGCTTTTCGCGTGGTCCAAGCTAATGACCTCGCCTGAGGTAGACATTGTTCCTGAACTACAGCCATATCTGTCAAAGGCAACGGCAGTTATCGACAAGACTATATACAGTCTCTTCAACGACGAAGGACAGGCGCTCGTATCGCAACGCGGATGGACTGACATCTACGTGTGTGGAATAGCCACTGAGAGCTGCGTGCTAAAAACTGCGGCTGATGCATTTGAGCGGAATCTGACGCCATGGGTGATCGAGGACGCTTCGGCCAGCCACGCCGGCGAGATGTCACACGAAGCGGGCTTGCTCGTGACCGCGCGGTTCATCGGCCCTCGCCAGTTCGTCAAGGCCGCTGAGGCCGACCCTCGGTACCCGCGACACGAGAGCGAAAGCAGAACGTCGGATGAGAACGGCCGCATGGATGCGGCTCTCGTAGCACTCACACGCGCCTACCAGCAGGCGGCAACGGCCGTTCGTGGCATCTCCGATGCACAAGAGGCGTCGCATGGCGCCGCTCGTCTCGCTGAGACCATACGAGGGATGTCTGACTCATCGGCCCGGGTCGCCCTGGAGACGTCCACGCGAGGGCAGAAGGCGACTGAACGACCGTAAGGCCGTGACGGGTTCCGCTCAGCGTGCGGTCGGCCGAGGTTGGCGAGGGTCATGACTCCAAGCGGGTTGATAACAAATAGGATGATGTGCTGCAGGTACTACAGCCTGCCTTCTAAGGTGCCGAACATGTCCGTAGGCGCGTTGTCCCGAACCGGAACTATCCTCCACACTGAAAGCCATCAGACGGACGCGCGCTTTCTGTCCGCCAGACTCACACATGGGCTTAGTGCTGATGCCGAAACGCCACCGCACCAAGACGTCCAAAACGAAGACCCCACCCCGGGCTGCCAACGGCTCAGCGCCCAGGGCGCAGAGCCCGGCCTCGGTACCTCAGGGCTCAGCGCCTACGGTACCTGCATCGCAGGGAAACTTCTCTTCGGCCCAGCCGTCGTCGCGATGGCGGCGTTGGCTGAAGTCCCCAGGCGCCTGGGCCGTGGGAGTCGTCTGCCCGGTGATCGTAGCCGTTATTGTTACCGTTGGGACCACCCTGGGACCTGATCTATTTGATATACCCGCCATCCAGGACGACTTGCGCGAGTGGAGAGACGCCGACGACTTCCGCTATGCCGTTGACTACAACGATCCCGCTATTCAGTTGGTGCTGCCTGCTGGCGTGGACCTGACGGCAAAGCAGGCGGCCTACTTGAAGGGGTGGAGCTTGGCCAGAGAAGGCGCGCGCAACTCGGACGAAAAGGTGCCAGATCTGTTGAAAGAATTACGGGAAATCGGAGCCGCGACTCCTGTCGATGTAACCCACATCGCAATCTCTGTAGAAGGTCGTCGTCGCCAGCCGATTCATGTGGACGCCATATATCCCGTCCAGATACATCGAACCGCCCCTTACAGCGGAACCTTAGTCAACATTACACCTGAGGGCGGCGGAGACACTTTGCAGATGATGTTCAATTTCGACGAGATTACACCCCGTGCCCGGACAACTATAGACGGCGACGACGTGAGTGGCGCCCCTCTTAAGCCAGGCGTGCCGTACTTCGATAAGCACACTTTGACAATCGAGGACGGCAAGGAAGATGAGATCAACATCGCCATGACCGGCACTCGGTATGCAGTCTCGTTCAAGATCCGTATCGACTACCGGATTGGTGGACAGCGACGTCACCAGATCATCGGATATGGCGAACGACCCTTCTTGGTCACGCCCTTCAACTGTGTTGATCCTGCTCCGCGTGACAAAAGGGGCAATTTCGTGATGGCTAAGGATGGACGGGATATTGTCATGGGTCATATTTCTTATGATCACATTTGGGCATATGGCAGAAACGGCATTGAATCGAAGAAGAATACTCACTGGTTCGAGTTCGAGTGTTGATTGCCTTGAAAAGAGCCATCAGCGATCCGTGACAGCCGATCCTCTGCGACCACCCTCGCGCCGTATTCGAAGGACTGGGCGCTGTCGGGCCGCACACCGTGACGGAGCAGAGGGTGGCGGTGCCAAGGCTGGCGCAGTGCATCGCGCTCGCGCGCGCCTTCGTCGCGCGCCTTCGTCGCGCGCCTTCGTCGTGGGCCGTCCTGGGGCCGTCCGGAGCGGGCCAATGATGACAACAGACGCCTAGGGTTGACGGGTCAATAGCATGCTGAGCAGGGGGGTGCGGGAGTGTCCGCAGGTCGCTTCGGCGGGGCATCACTTCCTGCGCAACAAGCGCGCCGAATGGCACGAGTACCGCCGCCAGGTCACCGAGTTCGAACTGGGTCGCTACCTGCCCGTGCTGTGATCGCGCTGGGGCGGCGTGCGCGCCGACGGGCGAGAGGTGGCAGAGGGACGCGACGGCGGGTCGTCGGCCTTCTGCCACATCCCCCTCGTGGCGACCTGAACCGCTGATGGACATCGGCGAGTACGTCGAGTTCTTCGACCCGGAGGTGGTCGGCGCATGGCTGCGCTGGGACGCGGTCACCGCGTCGGACTGCCCGGTCACGCAGATCTGCACGCGGTCGAGGGAGTACCTCGCGGGGCTGTACACCATGTGGTACGTGACTCCGGACGGCTCCGACGGCGACTGGAGAGGTGAGCGGGACCGGCCACTGCGGGTGGGCGAAGCCCACACCACGTCGAGCGGTTGGCCGGAAGGGCGTGCTGACCGCATCGCGCGCCTGAGGGACGCCTTCCAGCGTGAGGGCCGTCCGGTTCACCTCGTGCTGCCCGGATACTCGCTGGGGAACGGCCGGGTTCTGCTGCTCGACGGCACCCACCGCGCGGTCGCGGCGCATCTGTCCGGCCTGGACGTACGGCTGCTGGTGTTCTCCATCGAGGGACCGATGGACGCGGCCGTGCTTCCTGATCTCGCCCGCTATTCGGCCTCTTCGGCGGCTTCCGCCCGCGGAGCGGACGCGTAAGGGGGGCGGGCGGCGGCGCGGCGGGCGAGAAAGTCCAGGAGCAGATTCTCCACCGCCTCCCGCTTCTCGGACACCCGCAGCCGCAGCAGCGAGTCCAGCAGAACCGCGCAGAACAGCAGGGCGCCGACCGGCCCCGCCACGACGGCCGTCCAGTGGAAGCCGAAGGCGACCATGAGGTTCGCCGACGCGAGCAGCACGGGCGCGAGGATGGCGGCCAGGACGTTGATCTCCAGCTCCGTCTTGTCGATGCTGTAGACGGGCGCGTACGCCCGCAGCCAGAGCTTGCTGTAGACGAACCGGTAGTACTGCACATCGCCCGTGTGGTAGCCGCCGGTCGGGTGGAAACGACCGCTCGCCGCCTCGGCCGCCTTGGCCGGCCGGGCGGCCCTCTGACCTGGCTCCCGTGGGGTGCCCCCTTTCCGCGGGGCCGCTTCGCTCGTGCGGGCGCCTTCGCGCTCCTGCGGGACGGGCTCGCCCGATCGCTCCCGTCGCCCGAGATGCGCGTGCACCTCGAAGCACTCGGCGAGATCCTCCGGCGCGAACCACTCCTTCAGCCGGTCCTGAGACCCGATCTGGTACCTGCGCCTGACGAACCTCAACCGCTCCAGTCGGCTCACCAGCTTGAATGCGAGTTCACGGCAGATGTAGCCGAGGACGAAGGCGCCCGCGAGCGCGCAGATGGCGACCATCACCCCCAGAACGCCCGTCGCGCCCGCCAATGTCCGCAGGGTGTCCTCGTGACGTAACTGGTTGACGAGCACGGTGCCCTCGGTGAGGACCACCAGGCCCGGCGCGAGGACGCTGGCCAGTTGAAGGCTGATGTAGAAGGACATCCGGCCGCGCGCCAGTTCCGCGCCTCCCAGCAGAGGAGTGAGTGGATCCACCGTTGGCACCCCCGGGACCGTCTGTCGCGACGCATCAAGAGGTATCGACCGCGGTGATCTCCGTCAAGGGAGCCGATGGTGGTGGGCGGACCGGCTCTCATGCGTCATGCCGCCGTTACGCACCGCTAACGGCTCCGTCATCGTCGGCTGATGCAATGACGATCAAGCGGTACGGATAATATCTGGCGGTATCTACCGGAATTTACGGTCTATCGCTCCTGTTGGGAGCAGCATGGGGGGTGCTACCGCATGACAACGACGTCCGCAGGTGTGCAGACCGCGCTTACCGTACCGGCCCGGTTCCGTGGCCCTGAGGGGATGGCGAACGGCGGCTGGGTGGCCGGGACGCTGGCCGGAACCCTCGCCGATCGGCTCGACTGCGCCCACGCGCTCGAGGTCACCCTGCACCGGCCCGTCCCGCTGGACACCGAACTCGCCGTGAGCCACATGGCCAACTCCGCGTCGCTGTCCCTCGACGGGCAGGTGCTCGTGGAGGCGATCCCCGTCGCGCTCGACGTGACCCCGCCGCCCTTCGTGCCCTTCACCGACGCCGCGCGCGCCGAGGCGGGCTTCCCCGGGCTCACCGGCGGCCATCCCGCGCCCGGATGCTTCGTGTGCGGCCTGCGCGACCCGGGCGACGGGCTGCGGATCTTCCCCGGCCCCGTCGAGGGCACCGGCCTGGTCGCGGCCGGGTGGCGGGTGCCGGTGACCGTGACCGACGACGGCGTCGTCCCGGACGCCCTGGTGTGGGCCGCGCTCGACTGCCCCACCGGGTGGGCGAACGCCGGGGAGGGCGGCCCGGGCCTGCTGGGACGCATCACGGCGCAGGTCTTCCGGCGCGTGTACCCGAACGGCACCTACTCCGTCGTGGCACGCTCCACCGGGCGCGAAGGGCGCAAGCTCTTCGGCGAGAGCGCGGTGTACGAAGTGGACGGCACCCTCGTCGCCGCCGCCAAGGCCACCTGGATCATCCCCGCCTGAACGCCCCGCCCCGGCATCCTCGTGTGAGGGCCGGTCCCGTCGGCGCGTGCGGACGCCGGGTCAGAGCGCGAGGCCGGCGCGGATCAGGCTGACCGCCCAGATCGCCAGGAGGGCCAGCACGCCTGTGCCCAGCAGGGCCGATGCGCCGAAGATCGACCAGCGCAGCAGCCGGTGGGTCAGCGGCACCCGGTCCTCCGCGCCCCGGCTCGGCGCCCACGGCCCGCGCAGGTCGGCCGTCGTCAGCTCCGGATCGCCGTCCCCTTCAGAGCCGTCCCGGCCTGCGTCCGTGCCTTCGTCCCCGTCGGGCCGCGGACTGCCGGGCCGGGTGCCCGCGGCCGGTTCCGCCTTCGGCTCTGTCACCGTGCCCGGTCCGGTGGACGCGTCCCGCGCCGTGTCCCGCCGAGCCGGGGCCGTGGCGAGGCGGACTCTCCCGTTGAGCCTGAGCTTGGCGCCGTTGGCGACGCTCGCGGAGGAGGCGTGGTCGTGGCCGTCCGGGTCGGAGCCGTTCACGGGCAGGCCGACCAGCCAGGCGAGCAGGCCGGCGACGGCGGTGTCGTCGGCGGGAAGCCCGGAGGCCAGGTAGCGCACCTCGGCGGCCGTCCTGGCCAGGTCGCGCACCATGTTGCCCAGGCCGACCCCGTCGAACCACTCCGGCAGCCGGTCGGCGTCCTGGCCCACGGCCGTCGTGCGGAGCAGGTCGGCCTTGGTGACGACGACGGCGACGCGTTTCTGCCGGCCCCCGTCGGCCCGTGCGGCCAGCTCGTTCCTGACCCGCTGGAAGGTGTCGGAGGGGTCCTCGGGGGACAGCACGACGCCGGCGCGCTGGAGGGACTGCCGCTCGCCCTCCGACAGGCCGAGCTGCACCAGCGGCAGGGCGAACGGGTCGACCACGAGCAGCATCGCCTCGCCGTGGGCCAGGTAGCTCATCGCCTCCACCTGGGTGGCGCCCGTGAACCCCTCCCCGGAGGGGTCGAACAGGTACAGAATGCGGTTGCCGCTGCGGGCCCGCGAGCCGGGCAGCGTGACGTCCACCATGGTCGCCGACGGGGCCCGCGTCGTGGTCTTGGAGACTCTGCCGAGCCGCAGCTCCTGGCGCAGCCGCGAGAAGGCGATCTCATCGCCCTCCACCACGAACCCGGCGCGGCCCTGCGCGTCCTTCACCACCCGGTTCAGCGCGTTGAGCGCCAGCACCATGAAGGTCGTCTTGCCCGCGTCGGGCCCGCCGATGAAGGGCAGCGGCTCGATGCGGGCCCTGCCGATGCGGGGCGGCAGCGCGCGACCGCACTCGGGACAGTACGCCGGCAGCCGGAAACGGCCGAGGACGATGGCCGTGGGCAGGCGTGTGCCGCACCGGCACACGTGCCGGAACACCCCGTCGAGGTTGGGAGCCAGGTGGCGGTGCCGCCGCCCACAGGTGGGGCAGGCGTATTCGGGCAGACTGATGCGCGCGTAGCACTGCGGGTGCGGGCAGGTCTGCAGGATGCGCCGCGCCCGCATGAACACCGTCTCCACGCAGAGCAGCAACAGCAGACAGCTCAGCCACAACAGCAGCCCCGCCGCCGCGACCAGCGCGTACGCGGCGGTGAGCGCGGCGGCGACGGCGGCCAGCGGGACCACCGCCGCGGCGACGCCCGCGACCAGGGCCAGCCAGATGGGCAGGACGAAGAATCCCTGGACGTTGGTCATCAGCCGCCGTGTGACCGTGCCGAGCGCCCGCCTGGCCGCCTGCGCCATCGCGGGGACGGCCGCGCGCTGCGTCCGCCACCAGTCCAGTGCCATCTGGCCGAACAGGTAGTGGCGGTAGACGGGGTCCCGATCGGTCTCGGCGGCGCCCGGACGGCCCTCCGCGTCCGCCGCGCCGGCGACGACGGGGGAGGCGCCGCGTGCCGTGACCGGGAGCAGCACCCGCCCGGCACGCAGGAAGTAGTGCCCGACACCGGCCGCGGTCGCGGCGGCCAGGGTCAGCGTGGCGACGACCGGGAACCCGTACAGGAACCCGAAGTACATGCACGCGCCCCACAGCACGACCGCGACGCCGAAGACGAACGGCATCAGCCCACCCCCTTCGAGGGGCTCATGTGGAGGGGCATCGAGGGGCTCATGTGGAGGGTCATCGGGGGTCTCGCTGCCAGGGGAGGGTGCGCCGGCCCTTCGCCATCTCCTTGAGTCCGGCCGCCAGCTCCGGGTCGTGCTTGAAGCGCGAGTCGGCGGACCCGAACGGCGACCAGCCGGTGAGCTGCGATCTCGCCCACGCGTCCAGCTCGGGCACCGTGGCGCCGGCCAGGTGCAGGCGCACGGCGACCTCCAGCAGGGCGGCCTGCTCGTCGCGGCTCCTGCGCTCCTCCAGCCAGGCGTGGGCCAGCCCGGTCCTCGCCTCCTCGGGCAGTCGCCGCATGACCTCGGCGCGGAAGCGCGGCTCCCGGTCGGCCGTGGTCCGGGCGGCGCAGGCCAGCGCTTCCCGCAGCAGTTCGTCGTCGGAGTCCGGCCGCAGGTCCTCCAGCCGCCGCAGTGTCGCCGCCGCGCCCGCGGGGTCGGCGGCCTCCCGGAGGCCGGCGACCAGGAGCACCACCTCGGCGTCCGCGGCGGGATATCCGGGCACGGTGTCCCGCACCAGCCCGGCCAGCCCCACCAGGGCGGGGGCCTCGACGCCCTCGGCGAGGAAGGTGCGGGCCGGCAGGTCGCTGAGGTGCGGCGAGCGACTCATGGCGGCGCCGAGCCGTCGCACCAGGGCCTCGCACTCGGCCCGGCCGGGCGCCTGCTCCCACACCGCGAACACCGCGGCGTCCAGCGCCCCGGCCGGCACGTCGTCGCCGCTCCCGCCCGCCCCCAGAGAATGCGCCGCGTCCACGGATCCGTGCGAAAGGGCGGCGCGGGAAGAGGCTGAACCATAGGGGTGAAGGGCCTGGGAGGCGTCCCCGGCCCCGGGAAGAGGGGAGCCGCAGGCGTCTTCGGCGCCGTGAGGGGACGAACCGGACGCGGGCCCGGGGTCGTGCGGGGCGCCGGGCCCGACGTCGTGCGGGGTGCCGGGAACAGGGCTGTGCGGGGCGCCGGGAACGGGGCCGGGGCCGGACGCGGCGGTCGCGGTCTCGTGGAGGGTGATCAACTGGACGGTGGCCTCGACGCGGGGGAGGCGGTCGCGCCTGACCCGGGACAGGATCACCGCCGTCCCGGTGAGCGGCGCGGACGACAGGTCGCGCGAGGCCAGCAGGTCGCACACCTCGTCGCTCAGCATCCGCCCGCGCACCGCCGGCGCCGACTCCTCAAGCCCCCGGACCACTCCCGAGAGCACGGCCTCGCGCATGCCCGGCGGCACCCGTTCGAGCAGGAGGCCGAGGTCGCCCCTGCCCGCACGGACGACGGCGTGGGCCGCGAGCGCGAGGCCGGCGGGGTCGATGGGCGCGCCGACCGCTTCCGCCGTGGCCGCGATCTGGACGAGCTCGGAGGCGTCCCGGACGTCGGCCAGCGCCCGCGCGGCCTCCGCACGCAGCGTCTCGCGCGTCCGCGGCCACGCCGGAGGGGCGGGGGACGGCAGCGTGGGGTCGCGCAGGGCCAGGACGGCGCAGCGCGCGGCGCACAGCTCGGCGGTCTCGGCGGGCGCCAGGGCACGGGCGGCGTCGGCCAGTTCGTACTCCATCCGGTCGCACACGCGCCCGAGGTCGGACCACAGCCAGTCGGGCAGGCCGGGCGAGAGCGTGCGCGCGATGGCCGACTGCTCCTCGGCGGTCACGCTGTCGTCGCCCCGGCACAGCGCGAGCAGCGCCGCGCTGGTCTCCGGTTCGAACCCCTCGACGTCCAGGCCGCCGGCGGACCGCAGCTCGCCGATCGCGTCGATGCCGGCCAGGTCCATGCGCCGCCAGCATTCGGCGACCGTACGGGCGAAGCGGCCGAGCGGGGGGCCCGCCGCGGCCGGGGGCTCGGAAAGCCGCACCACGGCGGCGTCGATGTCGGAGGGCAGCCAGACGTCGGGGGTGGTCCCGACGATGACCTGCGGCGCCGCGCCCGGGTCGGCGCTGTAGGTGCAGAACGGCAGCCGCGCGGCCACCTGCCAGGGGAGCGAGTAGGAGATGACGCCGATCCAGCGCACGATCTCCTCGACGTCCGCGCAGACCAGCACCAGCCGTCCGTGGCCCTGGGAGAGCGCCTTGACGACGGCCTCCAGCAGGGCGCCGAGCCGCGTGTAGGCGGCCTCGCCGCCGGAGGCGAGCCAGGAGGCCAGCGACTCGGGGTCGACGTGGTCGCCTGGCGGCAGGTCGGTGAGCGCCGGGAGCGCCGTCCCGGAGGAGGCGGGCACGTCCGACCACAGGGGGGCCTGCCAGAACTCCACCGGGCGCAGGCCCGTCAGCTCCTCGGGGTCGGCGACGACGGCGTGGCCGAGGTAGTTGCCGTACCGGCCCGAATAGTCCTGGCCGAGGTAGACGCAGCGGGTGAGGACGTACCGAGGCCCGGCCGGACCGTAGGCGAGGGCCACGGGCAGCCGGGCGACCTCGGCCGGAGTGGGGGCGAGCGGCGCGCCCGGCGGCGGGCGGTAGGACAGGTAGGGGGCCACCTTGCCCGCGAGGCCGGGGGGCAGCCCCGGCGACTCGGCGACGAACTGGAACCCCGCCCGCCCGGCGGGCCCCGCCTCAGCGGAGGTGTAATGCAACTGCCACGCCATCGGCCCCGCCCCCTTCCATGCCCGCCGAGGAGCGCGGGGTTCCCCGCCGCACGGCGTGGGTGGGGGTCATCGGCGGACTCCGGTGAGCATGCCGAAGCGGTGGAGGAGCCATAGCAGGGGGTCCTCGACGCGGTAGGGGCGGATGCCGCCGGGGCCGACGCTGTCGGCGCCGGGGACGCCGCCGAGAGCGGACAGGCCGAACAGCGCGAAGTCGATGAAGTGCTGACGCAGGTAGCGGTCGACCATGCCGGCCTGCCACTCGTCCAGCAGCGCCCTGATCTGCTCGTGGACGGCCTCGCGGTCGTCCAGGTCGAGGGTGCCGGACGGGGTGCGGGCCCGGTGCAGGGCCGACTGGGTGTCCATGCCCTCCTGCAACGCGTCGATCTTGCTGAGCGCCACCGCCACCGGCACCTTCAGCCGCCCCGACCCCGCCCGGTCGCGCAGCAGTTCGGTGACCCGGCTGATGACGTTGATCGGGTCGCTGTCGGGGTCGCCCGCGTTGACGCCGCTCCTGGCCGCGGCGATGCCGCTGAGCGACGCCTTGGCCCCGGGCAGCTCCAGCGGGTCCACCAGGAAGACGATGGCGTCGGCGGCGTTGAGATAGCGGAGATGGGTCTCGGTGGACTCGCGGCTGCGCAGGTCCTCACCGGCGGTGTCGAACAGGACGAGCGTCAGCGACATGGTCTTGGAGCGCAGGCGCCCGGGGACGGTGCGGGTGAGCAGGTACACCAGCGGGTCGCGGGGCTCGGTGGCGGCCGGCCGGGTGGTGGCCAGCAGCCGCTGCTCGCCGTAGAGCGGCCGGGCGAAGTCCTGCTTGTAGCGGGCGATGGTGCGGTCGTCGCAGGCGACCAGCGAGGAGTCCAGCTCGGCCCCGACCCGGTTGGTCAGCTCGTGCAGCAGCACGGCGATGTAGGTGCTCTTGCCCGACCCCTTGGCCCCGACCAGCGCGACGATCTTGCCGGGGTTCGCGCAGTACTCGGCGGGCAGCCGGTTGTGGCACTCGGGGCACACCCGCCACCCGGTGGAGCGCGTGCACCTGGGGCAGTCGGCCCGCCGTCCCGGCCTGCGCACGGAGAACACCGGCGGCAGGGACGCGGCGGCGGGCGAGCCGAGGTAGTCGGCGAGGGTCTCGTCCAGCACGGCGTCGCATCCGCCGCCGCGCCCGGACCTGCCCGCGCAGCGGAAGGCGATGCGGTTGCGATCGAGCCGCGCGAAGCAGAACGGGCAGGTGATCACCACGGCGTCATCCCACCTTCATCCGCCGGACCGGCGGGTCGATGAGGGCGACCTCGCCGCCCGGGCCGCCGTGGCCGTGCGCCGGCCCCGGATCGGGGTCGTCGAACACCAGGCCGCCGCCGAACGAGGGACCGGGCCCGCCGCCGGGAATGGGGGTGCGGCCGGCCGCCGGGGCGTCCCCGTAGGGCTCCCACGCCGGGGCGCTCTCGACGGCGCCCTCGGCGAAGCAGCGCAGCCAGTACGGCTTGGCCTGCCGCGGGGCCGGGACGGTGAGCCGGGCCGGGACCTCCAGGTCGGTCCAGTCGTCCAGCAGGATGCCGTCGTCGGCGGACTTGGGCTGGACGTGCCCGGGCTTGAGCACCAGGGCCAGGCGGCGCAGCCGGACGGGCCGGTCGGCGGTGATCTCGACCACCAGCGAGCGCCGCCAGGCGGGCCCCTGCTGGCTGAGGTCGTAGCGGACCGGGACGCGGCCGGGCAGGTGCAGGCTGACGGCGGCGCCGCGTACCCGCTCGCCGCGCACCATGGAGGTGGGCGCGACCTCGACGGTGACCGGCTCGCCCTCGGGCACGTCCAGCCGCACCCCGCCCTGCGCCCGGTAGGCCGCCGAGTTGACGATCATGCTGCGGCCGTTCCAGCGGACCTCGACCTCCGGGACGTCCGGCGGCCAGACGAACCCGACGTACACGGTGACGCCGCGGCGCTGGGCGGTGAGCCGGGCCGGGGGAGCCAGGTTGACGTGCTCGATGTGCGCGCCGACGGTGGCCAGCTCGCCGGACACGGTGACCGCCAGCAGCACGCCCTGGCCGCCGCCGGGGCGGATCGACTGGCCGTCGCGGGTGGGCGCCGAGGGAACGGCCCGGGTCGCCGCGCGCAGCTCGGTCAGCGACAGGGTGGTGCCCATCGGCCAGGGCGGCGCCGCGTCCAGGCCGACGATCTCCAGGGCGCCGGTCGCGGGCTCCTCGTAGTGGACCAGGAAGGTGCCCGGCGCCGACGGGTCGGGCCGCAGGGTGAAGTCGGTGATCGGCCGCGGCCGTCCGAGGGGCGTCATCGTGCGCCGCACGCCCGGCGTGACCACCTCGCCGTCGGGGTCGGCGTAGACGGCGCGGACGGTGTAGCTGTAGCTGGTGCCGTTGGCGACGTCCCTATCGCGGAACCCGGTGTCGCCGGCGGGCACCGGGTGCCCGTCCCGGGCGACGATCACCCGGGTGGCCTCGGCGGGCCGCGTCCAGCGCCCGGACACCACCCCGTCGCCCGCGGTCAGCCGCAGGTCGCCCGGTTCCGGACGGACGATCACCGTGGCGGCGAGCGCCGGCATGGCGACGGCCTCGTCCCTGCGGGCGACCACCCAGTAGGCGACCGGGGTGTTGACCGGCGGCTGCTCGTCGCGAGCGGAGGGCCGCTCGGCCGTCGCCAGCAGGATGCCGTCGCGGTAGACGTCGTAGACGATGCGGCCGGCCCGGGACGGAGAGGGCTGCCAGACCAGGCTCACCCCCTCGCCCTGGACGGCGGCGCGCACGGCCCGCGCCGGGTGGGGGGCCAGCCGGGCGAGCAGTTCGGCGGCGCCGGGCAGGTCGGGGACGCGCTGGAGGGCGTCGCGCGCCGCGAGCCAGGCGTCGTCGGGGTCCAGGGCGGTGCGCGCCCGCTCTCTGAGCCGCACGGCCTGCGCGAGCCGGGCCCGCACCTCGGTGGCCAGCTCGGCGGCGTCGCCGGTGAGCGCGCCGGGCTCCAGCGCCTCGGCGAAGTCGGCCGCCGCGTGGATCTCTCCGGCGTCGACCAGCTCGCGCAGCCGCGAGGCCGCGCCGCCGCCGAGGCCGCCCTCACCGCGGACCGCGAAGATCAGCCGGCGCGCGTCGCCGGCGGCGAGGTCGAGCTCGGTGGTCGCGTGGCGCAGCAGCGTGTCGTCGTAGGGGTGCTCGCGGACCCGTTCGCGCAGGCGGGACACGATGTCGTACAGGACCAGCGCCGCGGGGTCGGGGGAGTTGCGCAGGGCGGCCAGCACCGTGTCGGCGCCGATGGTCCACGGCCCGCGCGTGCGGGCGGCCCAGTGGCGTCCCACCTCGGCGATGGCCTCGGGCACCGAGCCGCCACCGGCGACCGCGAAGCCGTCGAGCACCCGCATCTCGGCGCACCGGTCGCCGAACAGGAACCGGCCCAGGTGGGGTGCGCCGAGCACGTCCAGCGCCTCGCGCACCTTGGCGAACCCGGGGTAGGGGGCCGCGTCGGGCAGCGGGTCGGGGTCGCGGACCTCGATGTCCCGCTCGGCGGCCAGCCGGACGGCCTCCTCCTGGCTGACGCCGCTGGAGCGGGCGATGGTGGCGAGCAGCGCGGGGGAGAGCATGCGCAGCCGCCCCGCGGCGTCCTCCAGCCGGCCGCCGGCGCCCGACAGCCGGCGCGCCGCCCTGCGCTCGGAGTCGCCCAGCGCCTCGCGCAGCGGAGCCAGGTCGCCCTCGGCGGCGGCGGTGAAGATGGGCGAGAACCGCGCGTGGTCGGCCTCCAGCCGGTCGGCCAGCCGCTTGTACTTCAGCATGCCCCGGGCGCGCCGCCAGCACTGGCGCACCTGGCGCACGGTCTCGGCGACCTGGGCGGCCGTCATCGCCTCGGTGAGCTGGTAGCGGACGCGCAGGTCCTCCGGCGGGAGACCGCCGGCCTCGCGGGCGGGCTCCAGCACCTCCCGGGTGTAGCGCTGTTCGTCGAACGCCATGCGACCGCCCGGCTAGCTGACCTGGACGCGGGACAGGGCGGCCCGGGACTCGGCGACGTCCTCCTCGGACATGCCGCCGATCTGGATGCGCAGTTCGAGCTCCTCGCCGGTCTCGCGCTCGCGGGCGGTGACCTGCAGCAGCCCGGAGGCGTCCAGGGCGAAGGTGACCTCGATCGGCCACCCTGCCGGCTTGCCCGCGGGGATCTTCAGCACACCCTCGGCGATGACGCCGTTGTCCTCGACCTCCTCGGACTCGGCGGTGCCGGCCTGTTCCATGACCTCGATGGTGACCCCGGTCTGCCCGCTGTCGATGGTGTAGAAGTCCTGCGTGACACCGGCGGGGAGCGCGTCGTTGGCGTGGACGAGGTGCTCGACGCTGCGGCGCCGGGTCTCCTTGTCGGTGACGATGATGCCGAAGGCGCGCGAGGCGACCGTCTTGATCGTGCGGCCGGCGATCTGCTCCTGCTGCTCGGCGCTCAGGCCCGCCCGCTCGGCGATCTCCTTGGCCTTGGCCGGCTCGCCGGAGCGCATCAGGCGGCGGTAGGTCTCCTCGAAGGCGAACAGGGCCGCGCCCTTGGCCACGGCCAGGTCGGGGTCCTGCAGGCGGGGGGTGAGCTGGAACTCCTTCTGCAGGGCCTCGGTGACCGCGGGCATCTTGGTGGAGCCGCCGACGAGCACCAGGTGGTCGTAGGCGGCGACCCCCTTGCCGGTGGCGGTCTCCATCGTGCGCCGGGTGATCTCGACGGTGCGGTCGAGCAGGTCGCGGGTGAGCTCCTCGAAGGACGCGCGGGTGAGCTCGACGGTGCTGACCCGGCCCTCGTGCATGACGCGGACGACGTGCTGGGCGCGCGTGGACAGGGTCTTCTTGAGATCCTCGGCGTCGCGGCGGAGCTGCTGCTCGGAGTGCTTGTCCAGCAGCGGGTCGCCGGCGTCGGGGTGCTCCTCGCGGAACCGCTCGGCCAGGTGCTCGGCCAGGCGGTCGTCCCAGTCGGCGCCGCCCAGCTCGTGGTCGCCGTCGGTGCAGACGACCTCGATGTCCCCGCCCTGGATGCGCATCACGGTGGTGTCGAAGGTGCCGCCGCCGAGGTCGTACACCAGGATCGTGTGGTCCTGGTCGGGGTTGAGCACCCCGTAGGTGATGGCCGCGGCGATCGGCTCGGAGATGATGTCGATGACGTTGAGGCCGGCGATCTGCCCGGCCTTCCTGGTGGCGTCGCGCTCGGCGGCGCCGAAGTAGGCGGGGACGGTGATGACGACGTCGTCCACCGTCTCGCCGGTCGCGGTGGCGGCGTCGTCGGCGAGCTTGCGCAGGACGAAGGCGGAGATCTCCTCCGGGGTGTAGGGCCTGCCGTGCCGCACGCGCGGGGTGTCCTGCCCCATGTCGCGCTTGATGCGGCTGACGACCAGGTCGGGGTGCAGGACGGCGCTGTCCTTGGCGGTCGCCCCGACCACGACGTTGTCGGGCGACTCGAAGAACACCACCGAGGGCGTGGTGTCGGCGCCCTCCAGGTTGCGCAGCACCGTGGGACGGCCGACGTCGTCGACATAGGCGATGCACGAATACGTCGTACCGAGGTCGATCCCGTGAACAGCCATCCCCTACTCGCTCCCCTTCTCCGTGCCGCCGCCGGCGCGTTCGGCGGCGCCGTTCACCGCGTCACGCGCATTGTCGGCCTTGCCGTCTTTTCGATTGCCTCGCTGTTGCTTCGGGTCGTCCGCGCTGCCCGCTTTATCCTGTTTCTTCGCTTTTTTCGGGTCGGTGGATTTCGGCTGCGCCGCCCGGTCGTCGGCCCTCCCCACCACCACCGGCGCCTTGCGCAGCACCCGCTCGCCCATGGTGAAGGCCTCGCCCAGCACCTCCACGACCGTCCCGTCATCCCCGGCGGCCACCGGGCTGGTGCCCGCCGGCCGGTGGAGGGCCGGGTCGTAGGCGTCGCCCGCCTTGACGCCCGCGCGCTCGGCGCCCGTGCGGCCGAGCACCTCGGCGAGCTCCTCGGCGATGGCCGACAACAGCGGCCCGGCCAGCTCGGCCGACGGGACGCGCGGCCCCTGCCAGCGCGCCGCCTCGCGCGCCACCGTGTCGTGCAGGCGGTACAGGGCCGCCCTGACCGGGGTCAGGGCCTCCTGGAGCGCCCCGTGCCGCAGTTGCTGGTTCTCGGCGTGCAGGCGGTCGATCACCTGCTCCCGGTGCGCCGCCCGCTCGTGCTCGCGCCCCACGGTCTCGGCGAGGGCGGCGAGCCGGCGGGTGAGCTCCTCGACCTGGCGTGAGAGCTCCTTGGCGGCGTCGGCCTGCCCCTCGGAGGGCGCGGAGGGCGTCGTGCCGCCGGAGGCGGGCTCGCGCGGCTCTTCGGGGGGAGGCGCCATCGATCTCCTCGCGGCGGAAATAAGAATTCCTGACGTCAGTAACTGTAGGCCACCGAAGACCCCGCCCGGTAGAGATTGATCTGTCCGGTAATGAGCCTTATGTCGGACTGATCGGTCATCCCGGTCGCGGGCCTTTCGGAGGCGGGACCTGCACCGTATATACATCCTTCACGGCTCGGCGCAGGGAATTCTCGGTTGGATATGGCTTAGATCCCATAAGTCCCATTAGTTACACGCATTGCGCGCCGGGCGATGTCAGAGGGGATCGCCGCCGCCTCTCGTCCCGGCGGGCGAATCCGCCCGGTGCGGGTCCGCGTCCCTCCTGCGTTCCACCGGCGGGGGCGCTGATTCGGACACTCATAATTGAGGGATGACAAACCGGATCTTGATCGTCGAGCACGAGGCCGAGGCGGGCCTCGGCCTGTTCGCCGGGTGGCTGGCCGGCGCGGGCCTGGCCTGCGAGGCCGTGCGGCCGTACCTGGCCGAGGAGATCCCCTCCCTCGACGCCGGGACGGGAGTGACCGGTCTCGTCGTGCTCGGCGGCGCGCCGTCGGCCTGGGACGACGAGGGGACGCCATGGCTGCCGGCCACCCGCGAGCTGATCAGACGGGCGGTCGAGGCGTCGCTGCCCACCCTCGGCATCTGCCTGGGCGCCCAGCTCATGGCGCTGGCCTGCGGCGGAGAGGTCCGTCCGGGGGAGGCGGGGCTGGAGGTCGGGCTGGGCGAGGTGTCCCTGCTGCCGGCCGCCGCCGCCGACCCGCTGTTCGCCGGGCTGCCGCTCACCGCGCGGGCCGTGCAGTACCACCAGGACGCCGTCACCGTCCTGCCCCCCGGCGCCGTCCCGCTGGCCACGGGCGCCGCCTACCCCAACCAGGCCTTCCGCCTCGGTGAGCGGGCCTGGGCCGTGCAGTTCCACCCCGAGGCGTCGCCGGAGATCTTCCGGTCGTGGACCGGGCCGAACCTCGCCGAGCTGGCCGCGGCCGGACACGACGCCGCCCGGCTCTGCGCCGAGGTGGACGCCGCCGAGCCGGAGCTGCGGCGGACCTGGCGCCCCCTCGCCGAAGCCTTCGCCGCCGTCGCGCGGAAGGGGCGGGAGCCCGGCGACCTGCCCGGCACCCATGTCCATTCCCGGTGACCGGGCGATTACGTAGCGAAACCACTAACGACGAATCGGTGAGGAAGCGGCTACGTTGAGCATGTGACCGCCGAGTCCCGTATGCAGACGACAGCAGGGCGTCTCGCCCGGCTGGGCTTCGCCGACGGAGCCCAGGCCGAGCGGCTTCTCGACGACCTCGGACCCGAGGCCGTGGGCGATCTCGACCTGCTCGCGGCCCTGGTCGGCGCGGCCGACCCCGACCTCGCCCTCATCTCGCTCAACCGCCTCGCCGAGCGCGACCCGAGCGTCCTCGGCGCGTTGCGCGCCGACCCGGGCCTGCGATCGCGGCTGCTCGGCGTCTTCGGGCTGTCGGCCGCGCTCGGAGACCACGTCGTGCGCCATCCCGAGCACTGGAAGCTCCTGTCCGGCGACGAGGCCGTCCAGCGCACGCCCCGGCACGCGATGCGCTCAGAGCTGCTGGCGGCCGTCGGCGCCGACCCGGACGACCCCGAGCCGTGCGCCGCGCACGGCGGCGCCGAGGCCACGTCCGGCACGTCGGCCACCTCGGCCACGTCCGCCCTGCGCGTCGCCTACCGAGGCAGGCTGCTGCACCTGGCCGCCCGCGACATCACCGGCGCCGCCTCGCTGTCGGAGATCACCTCCGAGCTGTCCGACCTGGCCTCCGGCGCCCTGGAGGCCGGGCTCGCCATCGCCAGGGCCGAGGTCCCCGAGAGCGCCGACGTCCGCCTCGCGGTGATCGGCATGGGCAAGTGCGGCGCCCGCGAGCTGAACTACATCAGCGACGTGGACGTCGTGTTCGTCGCCGAGCCCCGCGACGGCGTCGACGAGACCAAGGCGCTCCAGACCGCCACCCGGCTGGCGCAGGGCATGATGCGCGCGTGCTCCACCAGCACCCCCGAGGGCTCCCTGTGGGAGGTGGACGCCGCGCTGCGGCCCGAGGGCAAGGCCGGGCCGCTGGTCCGCACGCTCACCAGCCACCTGACCTACTACCGCCGGTGGGCCAAGACCTGGGAGTTCCAGGCGCTGCTCAAGGCGCGGCCGGTCGCCGGCGATCTCGAACTCGGCGGCGAGTACGTCGCCGCGGTCAACGAGCTGGTCTGGCAGTCCGCCGCCCGCG
Organism: Sphaerisporangium rhizosphaerae; assembly: GCF_042665155.1. Classification (NCBI taxonomy): domain Bacteria; kingdom Bacillati; phylum Actinomycetota; class Actinomycetes; order Streptosporangiales; family Streptosporangiaceae; genus Sphaerisporangium; species Sphaerisporangium rhizosphaerae. The sequence goes on from NZ_JBHTCG010000006.1 coordinate 174,003, forward strand.
AGAACTTCGTCGAGGACGTCCAGGCCATGCGCCGCAGGGTCGAGGCCCACGTCCGCGCCGGCGAGGCCGACCGGCAGATCAAGCTCGGCCCCGGCGGCCTGCGCGACATCGAGTTCGCCGTCCAGCTCCTCCAGCTCGTGCACGGCCGCACCGACGGGCTGCTGCGCCGCCGCGCCACCCTGCCCGCCCTGGCCGCCCTCTCGCGGGGCGGCTACGTCGGCAGGGACGACGCCAAGGCCCTGGCCGAGGCCTACACCTTCCTGCGGCAGATCGAGCACCTGCTGCAGCTGCACCGCCTGCGCCGCACGCACGTCGTGCCGGAGAACGTCACCGACCTGCGCCGCATCGGCCGCGGCCTCGGCATGGTCGTCGACCCGGTGGGGGAGTTCACCACCCGCTGGAAGCGCCACGCCAGGGAGGCGCGGCGCCTGCACGAGAAGCTCTTCTACCGGCCGCTGCTGCAGGCCGTCGCCCGGCTGCCCGGAGAGGAGGTCCGCCTGTCGGCGGCGGCCGCCTCGTCCCGGCTGTCCGCGCTCGGCTACGCCGACCCCGACGGAGCCCTGAGGCACATCGCCGCCCTCACCAGCGGCGTCTCCCGCCGGGCGGCGATCCAGCGCACGCTGCTGCCGGTCATGCTCGGCTGGTTCGCCGACGCGCCCGACCCCGACGCCGGGCTGCTCGGCTTTCGCCAGATCAGCGACAAGCTCGGCACCACCCCCTGGTACCTGCGCCTGCTGCGCGACGAGACCGCGGTCGCCGAGCGCCTGGCCCGCCTGCTGGGCACCAGCCGCTACGCCACCGGCCTGCTGCTGCACTCGCCGGACGCCGTCGCCATGCTCGGCTCGGACGGCGAGCTGACGCCGCGCCCCAAGCAGGCCATCGCCGGCGAGGCCGCAGCCTCGGTGCGGCGCCACTCCCAGGACGCCGAGAGCGCCGTGGTGTCGGTCCGCGCGCTGCGCCGCCGCGAGCTGCTGCGCACGGCGGTCGCCGGGCTGGTCGGCCGCATCGACATCGAGGAGGTCGGCCAGGCCCTGTCCGAGCTCAACGACGTCACCATCCAGGCCGCCCTGGATTCCGCCGTCCACAAGGTCACCCTCGAACGGCGCGGTGAGTTCCCCACGCGCTTCGCGGTGATCGCGATGGGCCGGCTCGGCGGCTACGAATGCTCCTACGGCAGCGACGCCGACGTGATGTTCGTCCACTCGCCGCTGGAGGGCGCCGACGACAAGGCCGCCGCCGACGCCGCGCACGCGGTCGCCAACGAGCTGCGCCGCCTGCTCGCCCGACCCGCGCCCGACCCACCGCTGCTGATCGACCCCGACCTGCGCCCGGAGGGCCGCCAGGGCCCCCTCGTGCGCACCCTGTCCTCCTACGCCGCCTACTACCGGCGCTGGTCCTCGCCGTGGGAGTCCCAGGCGCTGCTGCGCGCCCGCTTCTCGGCCGGAGACCCGCACCTGGGCGAGGCGTTCATGGAGCTGGTCGAACCGCTTCGCTACCCGCCCGACGGCATCGGCGAGGCGGCCATGCGCGAGATCCGCCGGCTGAAGGCCCGCATGGAGGCCGAGCGGCTGCCCCGCGGCGCCGACCCGCTGCTGCACACCAAGCTCGGCAGGGGCGGGCTGTCGGACGTCGAGTGGCTCGCCCAGCTCATCCAGCTCCGCCACGCCTGCGAGATCCCCGAGCTGCGCACCACCCGCACGCTGGAGGCCCTGCGCGCGGCCGTCGGAGCCGGGCTGCTGGCCTCCACCGACGAGGAGGTCCTGGCCGAGGCCTGGCGCTTCGCCTCCCAGATCCGCGACGCCATCATGCTGGTGCGCGGCCGGGCCGGCGACAGCATCCCGGTCGACGTGCGCGAGCGCATGCTGATCTCCCGCGCCCTCGGCTATCCGCCCGACGGTTCGGAGGACTTCGTCGAGGACTACCTGCGGACCACCCGCCGGGCGCGGGTGGTCACCGAGCGCGTCTTCTACGGCGGCGCCTGACCCGCCGCGTTCCGCTCTCTTCCGCCGCGCTCTGTTCTCTTCCGCCGGCGACGCCTCCCTCGGCGGCCGGCCGCGTGTCGCGACCGAGGCGCGGCGTCGTCCCGGCGCGGCGTGGGCGAAGGTCCCCGCGCCCCATGACCTCAATGAGTACCTTTGTTGACGTTCCGTTGACCTACCGCTTCGTGGAGGAACGGTCATGCCCCCCTCGGACTTCCGCGCCGCCCCGCAGGGCCCGGCCGGTGATGCCCGGTGAACTCCGTCTACATCGACCTCGCCATCGGCCTGGTCCTGGCGTTCCTGATGTTCTCCCTCCTGCTCAGCGGCGTGAACGAGGGCCTGGTGCGCCTGCTCGGCATCCGCAGCAAGTTCCTGTGGGCCTACCTCAGGGACACCCTCGACGGGCACAAGGGCAGGAAGTCCATCCCGAGCACCATCGCCGAGGTGTTCGCGAGCCTGCCGTTCCGCCGGGACGAGCGCCCCGCGTTCAGCGCCCAGCCCCCGCCGGTGCGCAGCTCGGCGACGAGCTGGACCGGTCTGCTCTACGAGCGGCTGCGCGAGATCGACCACGGCAAGGACGGCAGGACCAGCATCGCCTCCATCCCGCCCGGCCGCTTCGCCATGGCGATGATGGAGATCGTCACCGGCGAGGGCGGCGTGCCGGCCATGCTCGCCAAGCTGGAGCAGAGCGGCAGCCCGCTGTACCGGCCGCTCAAGGGCGCCTGGGACACCGCGCACGGCGACCTGGACGCCTTCCGCAAGGCCGTCGAAGAGTGGTTCGACGGCGAGATGTCGCGGCTCACCATGCTCTACCGCCGCTACGTGCGCTGGGTGATCGCCGCGCTCGGGCTGGTGCTGACGCTGGTGTTCAGCATGGACGCCTTGGAGTACGGCAGGGCCATCCTCACCGACAACGCCATCAGGGCGCAGGTCGCGACCACGGCCGACGGGGGAGCGCGGTCGCTTCCGTCCCTGCGCGACAAGTGCCCCGAGCACCCCGCCGACCCCTACGGCTGCGTGACCGAGGTGCTGTCGGCCCCCGCGTTCGTGCAGATGGTCAGCCACGCGCCGGTGTCGGTGCGCATCCCCGAGGGCGGCAGCCCCCAGTGGTCCTGGAAGGGCGGCGACTGGTTGCACCGGCTGATCAGCCCAGGGCACTGGCCGGGATTCCTCATCACCTTCTTCGCCCTGCTGTTCGGCGCCCCGTTCTGGTGGGACATCCTGCGCCGGCTCACCGGCATCCGCGTGCGGGCGGGGGAGACGTCCGGAAAGTAGGCGCGGCACCGGCGAACGCCGGCCCGAATGCCGTCCCGAATGCCGTCGTGCACGGCGAATGCCGTCACTGTCGGTGTTCGACGTGCTGCGTTACGTGTTGAGAGCGCGGGACGGGGGGTAGGAGAGCCATATCTCATTCCGCGCGCTGGTTGGGGGGACCATGGGGCGGTTCCGGGCAGGTCATATCGGGGTGCTGTCGCTCGGCGTCTTGGCGCTGGCCGCGTGCGGCCACGGCGACACCAAGGTCGCCGCGCAGCCGGCCGCGCCGCACAAGCAGGCCGGGCCGGCCGCCGCGCAGGAGGCGCGCAAGGCCGCCGTGGCCATCGCGGCCAAGGTCAAGGCGAACGAGCTGGGCCAGATCCCGGTGATCATGTATCACCGCGTGGTGGCCAAGCCGACCGTCACCGACGACCGCACCCCCGCGCAGTTCCGCGCGGAGCTCGAACGCCTCGCCAAGGACGGCTACGTCCCGATCACGGCCAGGGAGTACACCACCGGCAAGATCGCCATCCCGGCGGGCCGCCACCCGGTCGTGCTGACCTTCGACGACTCCTCGCCCTCGCAGCTCACGCTGGACGGCATGGGCAAGCCCAAGGCGGACACCGCGGTGGCCATCCTGCAGGACGTGGCCGCCAAGCATCCGGGGTTCCGGCCGGTGGCCACCTTCTACGTCATCAGGGACATGTTCGGCACCTTCGGGCCCGAGGCCCAGGCGCAGACGCTCGGCTGGCTGCGGGACAACGGCTTCGACATCGGCAACCACACGCGCGACCACATGAACCTGCGCGGCAAGTCCAAGGAGCAGGTCACCGACCAGATCGCCGCCGGCCAGAAGCTGATCACCTCGTTGATCAAGGACGTGCCCGTCACGCTCGCCCTGCCCTACGGCAACCAGCCCAGCACCAAAGACTGGGCCATGCGGGGCGAGGCCGGTGGCGTGAAGTACAACTACTCGGGGGTCTTCCTCGCCGGGTACACCCCCGGCGCCTCGCCGTTCAGCAAGGACTTCGACCCGCTCGGCATCCCGCGCATCCGGGCCATGGACAAGGTCGGCGACTGCGCCCGGTTCTGCTCCACGGCCTGGCTCGACTGGCTCAACGCCCACCCCGAGGACCGCTACACCTCCGACGGGGACATCAGGACCGTGGCCTTCCCCAAGTTCAAGGCGCCGTACGTCGCGAGCCGCTTCGCCGGGTACACGCTGCCGTACTGACCGGCTAGTGCAGGTCCAGGGCCATCAGCACGACGAGCCCGATCAGGTGGGCGAACACCACGAACACGATCAGGAAGACGAAGACGAACTTCGCGGGCCCGTGCTCGAAGTGCTGCCCCTCCTTGAGCGGGGGCAGCTGGGCGCGGCGCTCGGCGATGCGCTCTTCGAGGGGCTTGCGACCGAACAATGGACTCCCTTTCCTCACCCGGGCAGCCATCGCTCGCGTGTGCCCGTCACCATGTCAACGTCGTGAACGCCGGGGGGCTTCCTCGGCGCGGACGCCACCGGGCTGAACGGACACGACACGAGGGTATAGCGCCCCCTCCCCGCCTCCTCGCCCGGGAACCATCGGGGGCACGGGGCGGTGACCAGGGCGGCGCGGGGCGGTGACCAGGGCGGCTGGACGGGGCCGGTGGACGCGACATATCGTGATATTGAGCACGTCGCACGATATGACGTTCATGAGCCTTCGTTCACGGGAGGAATCCTCCATGTCGCACACCCCCAAGAGCACAGGGAGCGCGCTGCGGGAGCTGCTGCGGGCCGTGGCCGGGCTGACCTCGGGGCTGTCCTCCGGCATCATCGGCAAGCCCACGGCGCCGGGCCCGGTGGTCGACATCCGCGACGGCAAGGGCCACGACCCCCGGCGCCGCCACTAGAGACCGGGGCGGGGCCGCTCGACTCAGGTGCGCGCGGCGCCGATCGGCGACAGCTCGCGGAGCCTGTCCTCGGTCGGGCTGCCGGGCCGGGCGGTGAAGACCTGCAGGAACTGTGACCGGTCGGGGTCGGCCAGCGTCTGGCAGTGCAGCTCCAGCAGGCCGAGCCGCGGGTGCCGGACGCGCTTGGCCGGACAGGCGGGGCCCAGCACGGGATGCTCGCGCCACACCGCGGCGAACGCCGGGCTCTCCTCCAGCAGCGCCTCGACGATCGCGGCCGCCCGCGACCCCCTGCCGTCGCGCGTGTAGGCATCGTGCAGACCGGCCGCGAAGAGGCGGTCGTGCAGCGGATGGTCGTCCTCGGGGTGGATCAGCCGCTCGGCGGGGTCGGTGAACCAGCGGTAGTGCAGGCTGCGCGCCAGCCCGGTGTGGCGGGTCTGGTCGCCCATCAGCGCGACCGCGGGCGGGGTCTGCCTGAGCGTCTCGCCGAGATGGGTGACCACCTGGGCGGGGGTGTCCTCCAGCCGGTCCAGAATGCGCGCCATGCCGGGTGAGACCTGGTCGCCGCGCGGAGCCCGCGGCGGCGTGGCGTGCCCGGCCAGGCGGAACAGGTGGTCGCGCTCCTCGGCGGACAGGCGCAGGCCACGGGACAGCGCGGCGAGCATCTGCTCCGACGGCTTCGGGCCGCGCCGCTGCTCGATGCGGCTGTAGTAGTCGGTGGACATGCCGGACAGCGCGGCGACCTCCTCGCGGCGGAGCCCGCCGGTGCGGCGTCGCGCTCCGCGCGGCAGGCCGACGTCCTCGGGCTGCAGCGCCTCCCGCCGCGTGCGCAGGAATTCGGCCAGTCGGACCCGGTCCATGGACGAGAACACCCCCTCGACCCCCACCGGGCGCGGGCGCCCCCGGCGCCGCCGTCCCACGCCTCGGATCAGGGCTGTCTGCAGCGTACCCGCCGCCGGCCGAGCCCTCGCCACCTCCCGCCAGGCCGATGACGTCCCCTTCTGCGACCGGCACCACTGATACTTGACCGTGCGTTCCAGATAGTCGTAGCCTGCTCGCATGGCTCGAGTCAGGGAGTTCGACACCGAGGCGGCGCTTGAGGCGGCCATGTCCGCCTTCCGCCGCAGGGGGTACGAGGGGACTTCGGTGCAGGACCTGGTCGACGCCACAGGAGTCGGGCGGGGGTCGTTGTACGCGGCGTTCGGCAGCAAGGAGGGTCTGTACCTGGCGGTCATGGACCGCTATCGGGAGCGGTACGCAATCCCGCTGGTCGAACTTCTCGGCAGCGGCGCGCCCGCCCGGGACCTGATCCGTGCGGTGCTGGTCGGCGTGGTGGACGAGATCGTCCACGACGGCGAACGGTTGTCCTGTCTCATCGTGAGCGCGACGACGGAGCGGCTGCCCCATGACCCTGATGTCGCCAAGCGCGTGCGGGCGACGACCGCGTCACTGGATGACGCGCTGACCGAGGCGATCCGCCAAGCCCAGGCGAGCGGGCAGGTCGCCGGCGCTCGGGATGCGAGGGACCTGGCGGGATTCCTGCTGGCGACCGTCCACGGCCTGCGGGTCATGGGCGCGATCACCGCCGATCGCGGGTCACTGATGCGCATCGTGGAGGTGGCCATGGGCTGCCTCGACTGAGTTCTCCCTGCGCTCAAAGTGTAACGAGCATTCAAGAATTGGCCCGTGCGCGGCTCACGCGCCACATCACCCGGACCGCACCCGCGGCCGGCTCCACCAGGGGGGAAGCACATGAACAAGATCGGTGTCGGGATCATCGGGGCGAGCTCGCGAGGATGGGCGGCCATCAGCCACGTCCCCGCGCTCAAGGCCCTTTCCGACTACTACGACCTGCGCGCGATCAGCACCACACGGCGGGAGTCCGCCGAGCTCGCCGCGAAGGAGTTCGACGTCCCGGCGGCGTACGACGACCACAGGGACCTGATCGCGGACCCCGGTGTCGACCTGGTGGTGGTGGCGGTGAAGGTCACCCACCACCATGCGCTCGTCTCGGCGGCGCTGGAGGCCGGGAAGATGGTCTACAGCGAATGGCCGCTGGGCGTGGATCTCCGCGAGGCGGCCGATCTGGCCCAGCGTGCCCGGGCCGCGGGCGTGCGCACCGTCATCGGACTGCAGGCGCGCTTCTCCCCGGTGGTCCGTCATGTCCGCGACCTCATCGCCGACGGCTACGTCGGCCGGGTGCTCGGCACGACGCTGACCGGGTCCGGGGTCTCCTGGGGACCTGAGACCGACCGCGCCCACGCCTACATCTTCGACGCGGCCAACGGAGCGACGCTCCTGACCGCGGCGGGAGTGCACGCCCTCGAGGCGGTGAACCACGCGCTGGGGGACCTCGCCGGCGTCTCGGCGAACCTCGTCGTCGGCCGCCAGGAGGTGCGGGTGGTGGACGAGGGGACGACGATCCCGGTGACGACGGCCGACCAGCTGTCCGTCATCGGGACGCTGGACAGCGGCGCGGCCCTGTCCTTGTTCTACCGCGGCGGCTTCTCGCGCGGCGACAACCTGCGGTGGGAGATCAACGGCACCGAAGGCGACCTCGTCCTCACCGCGGCCGGAGTCAACGGGAACCTGCAGGTGGCGGATCTGAAGCTGGAAGGCGGCCGAGGCGCCGACACCGCGGTCGCCGAGATCACCGTTCCTGATCACTACTTCGGCCAGGTCCCGCGCGCCCTGGCCGCGCTTCCGCAGAACGTGGCACAGACCTACGCGTTCCTGGCGAAGGACGTGCGGGACGGCACCGAGACCGTCCCCGGCTTCGATCACGCCCTTTCGCGGCACCGGCTCGTCGAAGCGATCGAGCGGGCATCCCGCACCGGATCCGTCCAGGTTCCGGCAGATTCGGCCGCTTGACCGCGCGAAAGGCCGAAGATGGGAAAGGGAAAGCCCGTGGCGAGGTGCATGACCTTGCCACGGGCTTCCGATTCGACGACCTGCGGGACCACCTCGCGGCAGCACCGGCCGGAGACCGCGCGACGAACACGTGCGTCACCGCGCGGTCACCGGTCACACGTCGTAGTACAGCTCGAACTCGTGCCGGAATCTCCCGACCTGCGACGTTTGGCGGATATGCCGTCCCACCTGCGCATTCGTCGTTTGGTTGCGTTGGGTCGCGTTTAGCGCATTCGACCGTCCTGCGGACTATCTGCGGACTGGGCTCATTCGATGCCGGCCGCCCGACAGATCTGACGCACGCGCTCTCTCGTGTAGCCCGTCGCCTTCACGATGTCGACTTGGCGGACGCCGTCACGGGCGGCTTCGACGATGGCGCGCGCCAGTTCATCTCGCGCCATCTCGGCCCTTTCGATCGCCGCGGCATACACGGCCGAGGCCGCGTCCAGCCTCTTTCTCGCATCCATGCCTCACATGGTGGCATACATGCTCGGCCAAATCCATTGGCCAAACTCATTGACGTATGCCAACCCGGTAGGCCAAGCTACCTACCACAAGCGCAAGACGGACCCGCCCAGCGCTGCAACGCTCGGACGGGTCCTTGATCAGGAATGCGAGCACCTGACCCATGAGCAAGCGTACGACCTGCCCCACCTGGTGCGACACCGAGCACAACGACGTCGACGTCGAGCACACCAGCGACCAGCACGACCTGTCCACCCCGCGCGGCGACGTCGCCACGCAGCTTCGCCAGGACCCCGGCGGCCGGCCGTACATCGCCATCGCCACGTTCGAGCACGAGAGCCCCGACGTCCTCGGCGAGGCCGAGCTGAGCCTCGACGACGCGGAGATCCTCGGAAAGCTGCTCCTCGCCCGCGTCGCCGCGGCGCGTTCCCGATAGCAAGACGGCCCCGGGCTGGCGACCTCAACGCCGGCCCGGGGCCTTGACCCGTTCCCCTGCCTGAACAGGAGACAGGCCCATGCAGAAGCTACAGCCCCCGCGGTGCCCCACCTGGTGCGAGGTCCTCGTTCCGCACACCGTGCACTCGGCCGACCTGGACACCTTCGACGGCCGCGGCGTGACCGTCGCCGTCGAGCTGCGCCAGGACGGCGACGCCCCCGCGGTCGTGCGGGTGTTCGTCGCCGAGACGGGCGTCGACTACGGCGAGGACTACCCGCACGCCGACCTGACCGTCGAGGCGGCCGTCCTGCTCGGCCGCGCCGCCACCGGCCTCGGCACGCCGACGGTGTTCGACTTCGCCGCGGCGCTCAGCCGGGGCCGCGTGCTGGCCGGTGGTGGCCGGTGAGCCGCGCCGACGCCTGGATTCGCTGGAGCACGGCCGCGGTGGTGACCCTGCTCGCGGTCGTCGCCGGGATCGTGTCCTACCGCCACGCGCTCGAGGTCGTCCGCCTGCACGGCGAGGACGGGTTCACCGCCTACCTGGTGCCCGCGACGGTCGACGGCCTGATCTACGCGTCATCCATGGTGCTGCTCGACTGCGCGCGGCGCGCGGTCCGTGTGCCCGCCCTGGCGCGCGTGTCGCTCGGTCTCGGCATCCTGGCCACCCTGGCGGCGAACGTCGCGCACGGGGCCGCTCACGGCGTCGTCGGGGGAGTCGTCGCCGCGTGGCCGGCCGTCGCCCTCGTCCTGGCATACGAGACGCTCATGGCGTTGATCCGGCGCGCGGCGACGGTGGCCGGCGAGCTGCTCGTCGAGGACGCACCCGGTGCACCCGAGAGCGCACCCGAGCCGGGCGGGTTCCTCGGCGCGCTGCCCGTGCTCGGCCCCGTCGAGGGCTTCCCGCGGGCCGTCCTGGCGGCCGGCGACGCGCCCGGGCGGGTGGTCGTCACCGAGCGCCTGCCCGAGCTGGAGACCGCACCCGAGGACGTGCCCGCGCTGCACCTGGAGGCCGCCGAGCGCTACGCCGGCGAGCTGTCTGCCGGGCGCCTGCCGTCGGTGCGCCGCATCAAGCGGGAGATGCGCCTCGGCCAGGACAACGCCAGGCAGGTGCGCGCGTACCTCGCCGGGTGCACCCGCACCTGACCGCACCCGAAAACGCACCCGACCCCGGACCACCTGCCAAGACGTCCCGGGGTCGGGTCCCCACCGGAATGGAGATCACCATCATGACGCACACCTTCGACCGGCCCCAGACCCCGCCCGAGTTCTGGACCAAGCCCACCCCGGTGCGCGACCGGGTGCACCTGCTCGCCCACCAGGTGCGGCAGGGCAAGTACGGCCGCCGCGGCGCCCGGTTCGCCTTCCGGACGGCGACCGCGCCCCTGTCCGGCACGGGTGCGCTCGCCCGCCACTTCTGGCGGTGGGTGCGGGCCGACGACTACGCGGGCACCGACGACCACATCTTCCGCGAGGGGGTGCGGACCCGCCGGCGGCGCACCGCGTGGTGGGTCGGCAGTGGATATCTCGCGGCGACCGCGGCCGGGGCGGTGCTCGACACCTCGGCGCCGCTGCTGTCGCTCGGCGTCGTGGTGTCGGTCGGGACCACCGTCGAGGTGCGCAGGCGCATCGTCGAGCGCCCTACGCCGCTGAAGCTGGCCGGGTTCCGCAAGAACACCCCGGCGGAGAACACTGTCGTCCGCGCTGCCATCGACGCCAAGTTGGGGCGCGCCGAGGGGATGCGGCTGGCCGCGCCGATCGTCAACGAGCCCGGCGGGTGGTCGACCGTCGTGCAGCTGCCGCCCGGACAGCGGGCCCGCCAGGCGCTCGGCAAGGAAGCCGACTTCGCCTCGGCGCTCGGCGTCGGGGAAACGCAGGTGGTGTTCGAGCTGCTGCCCGAGCACGCTGGGCGCCTGGCGGTGTACGTCGCCAAGTCCGACCCGTTCCTGAAGGTGTACCCCTCCCCGCTGATCGGCTGGACGCAGCCGCTCGACTTCTGGGCGGGCATCCCGGCCGGGGTCAACGGCCGCGGCCGGATGGAGGTTCTCCGCCTGGTCGACGCCTCGCTCCTGGTGGCCGGCGAGCCGCGCGCCGGGAAGTCGGCGGCCGTCAACGGCATCATCGGCGCGGCGGCGCTCGCGGTCACCCCGAAGATCCACCTGTGGGACGGGAAGGGCGCTGGGGACCACCGGCCGTGGCGGAAGATCGCGCACACCGCGCAGAAGCGCAACGCGCCCGGCCTGCTCGCGCACCTGAAGCGGATGCAGGCGCGGATGGAAGAGGTGTTCGACCTGCTCGACGCCGCGGGCGGGTCGACGAAGCTGACGCCCGAGCTGTGCCGCCGCTTCGGCGTCGACGTCGAGCTGACGGTGGTCGACGAGACCCGGTACTACGTGACCTCCCCGCAGGGGGACGAGATCGTGGAGGCGATGGTGGACATCGCCTCGCGCGGCCCGGCCGCCGGCGTGCTGCTCGTGCTCGCCTCCCAGCGGATGACCACCGACGCGATCCCCGGCCCGCTCAAGGGGGTGTGCTCGCTGCGCTGGGCGATGCGCTGCCCGGACACCACCGCCTCGAACGCGGTGCTCGGCCAGGGCGCGGCCGGCGCCGGGTACAACGCCTCCGACATCCCCCGCTCGCACCGCGGCGTCGGCATCCTCGACGCCGACGGCGCCGACCCGGTCAAGGTCCGGTCCTACTTCCTCGACGACCAGGGGACCGACCTGGTCGAAGTCGCCGAGGCGGCGTACGCGCTGCGGGCCGCCGCGGGCACGCTGCCTGACCACGTGCAGGACGCGCCTGCCGAGGACCCGGCCGAGAAGATCCTGGCCGCGTTCGGCGACGACGATCGGCTGCACACCGCCGAGCTCGCCGAGCGGCTCGGCGACGGGTGGAACGCCTCGCGGATCGCCGAGACCCTGCGCCCGTACGGCATCGCGCCGGGCGACGTGAAGATCGCTGGAGTGAACCGGAACGGCTACCGACGCCAGGACTTGGAGGGCGTTCTCACCCGCGCCTGACGGCCTCTACCCGGCCTCTACCGCCCCGGAAGGGTCTACCCCGCCTCTACCGTCACTGAGCTGCACGGTAGGGGCGGTAGAGGCTTGTGGGGCTCACCCCTCAGCGCCGGATTCGGGCCACTGGTCACGCGGGCGGACGTACACGCCCATGCCCTGGATCGTCTCGACGAGCCCTTCGTCCTTCAGCACCTTGACCGCCTTGCGCAGGGTGTCGCGTGCGACCTCGAACTGTGCTTCCAGCTCGACGAGGGACGGGATGCGCCGGCCGGGCGGGATGTCGCCGGACATGATCCGTTCGCGCAGTGCGTTGGCGATCTGCCGGTACGGCGGTATCGGTGCGTCCCTGTCGATCACACGCGGCAAGGTATGTGACCAGCACTGACGAACCATAGCTACCCCAGAGGCTAGACGGGGGTAGTACACCGGTCTTACGGTGGGTAACGCTACGACAACGAAGCGGGGCCCGCAGGCGCTGACACGCCGTACGGGCCCCTTGATCGCATCGGAGTGCGACCCATGGTCAAGCGTAGAGGCGTGAGAAGACGGCAGGGGGTTGTCGAGCCTGCGGGTAGCCGCCCCCACCAGTGGGACCCGGCGAAGCGGGCCGCCGCCGCACAGCTCGACCAGATCGAACCCGGATGGCACGTCTTCTACGGCCCCGGGACGCGCCGGTTCGCCGCCATCGCCCTGTGGCCGGTCCCCGATCCGTTGCGCGTCGAGGCGTACGACGTCGAGGAGCTGCGCGAGTTGATGCGCGACGCCGAGCTCACGGCGGCCATCGGATGAGCGGCCAGGACGACGAGCCGGCCGACCCGTACGGCCTCGGTCCCGACGCGCGGATCTCGGTGGGCGGCTACTTCCCGAGCACCTCGGCGCCGGTCGCCGACCCGCCTGTGCCCGACGAGGTGATGCAGGAGGTTCTGCGCAGCCTCGCGCTGCTGGAGCAGACCTACCCGGCGTGGCGGTTCTGGCGCCTGACGGCCTCGAACGGCACGCCGGGCGGTTGGAAAGCCGTCAGGCGCATCCCTCTGACGCACGCGCAGCGGGTCGCCGGCCTGATCTCGATCATCGAGCGCGGCGACGTTCCGGGCCTGGTGATGGCACTCGCGGTACAAGACGAGATCGCCCATCAGACCGGGTACGCCTGACCATGCTCCCGCCCGGCCACCTCCGTCCGCAGCGGGCCGGGCGGGTCTGAACGCTCGGCCCCGTGCAGCACCACCTGCACGGGGCCGAGCCACCGTCGCACCTGGAGCCCCAACCGTCTCGGTATGACCGGTCACCCCGGCCGTGCGGTCGCACGTCTCACAAGCCGTCGCCCGACCTTCAAGAGGAGAACCTCCCGATGACCTACCCGCAGCAGCACGGGCCGCAGGGCCACCCGCAGCCGTACCCGCAGGGCTACCCGCAACAGGCGTACATGCCGCCGCCCGGACAGCCCCCATACGGCTACCGGCCCGAGCCGAAGAACGGTCTCGGCCTGGCCGCGGTCATCGTCGGCGGCATCGGCATCCTGTTCGGCTTCGTGCCGCTCACGTTCTGGGTCGCCGGGCCGCTCGCGCTCACCTCGATCGCGCTCGGCCTGGCCGGCATTGCGCGGGTGCGCCGGGGGACGGCGACCAACCAGGCCGTCAGCTCCATCGGCCTGGTGCTCGGCGTGCTCGCCGCGGGGTTCTCCATCTGGGGTGCCGTCACGTTCTTCGGTGCGCTGAATGACCTGTCGGACAGCCTGAAGTCGCCGGAGACGAGGGCATCGGAAGGGATCGCCGAGCTGTCGAAGTGCTTCCAGGACCACAAGGGGGAGCCTGACGTCCTGGAGAAGTGCACGAAGTAGCCTCGGCCCCTGGACAGCACTCGGCCCCGTGCAGCGTCACCTGCACGGGGCCGAGGCGTCTTCAGGGGGTGGCGAGGTACTTGAAGCCGAACTCGTTGCCGAGCCGGTGAGCGTCGGCCTCCTCGCGGATCACCGCGCCCGGCATATTGACGTTGACGACCGGCTTGCCGCCACCCCCGTAGGAGGACGGTTCAACCGAGCCGGGCGGGTTCGCCGGCGGATTCCAGTCGAACGTGGCGTCGTTCTTGCCCCACGGCGTCTTGTGACCCTTAGGACGGCCGTCGGTCGGCGGGGGTGCGACCTCGGGGGCGATGCCCTGGACGTCGAGGCCGAAGCGGGCGCCGCCGAGCAGACGCGCGATCTCGCCGTCAGCAGCGTCGACGCCGAACAGGCTGCCCGACTCGTTGCCGCCCATCGCCTTGACGCCGGCCTTCTTCAGCTTCATCGTCATCGAGATCAGCTCGCGTTCGACCGTCGGGTACCGGTCGGTCATGCCCTTCATGAGGCCGTCCATGATGGCGTGGCCGGCCGGGATCAACAGCTCGCGGTCCTTCTCGATGGGGCCCTTGTGCTCGGCGATGAAGTCGGTGACGTTCTTCAGCACGTTGCCGAGTTCGTTGATCTTCGACTTGATGCCGTCGATTAAGCCCTGAAGGATCGCCTGACCGGCGGCCTTCAGCAGCGATCCGGCGTTGTCCCAGATCGCCTTGAGCTGACCGGGGATCTTCTTGACGAACGCCTCGATCTCGTCCCACTTCTTCGAGGCTCCCTTCTTCAGGTCGTCCCAGCTCGTCGACCAGCCCTTCGTGATCTGGCCCATGGTCTTGTCGATGATGTTCAGGACGCCGTTGATGGCCCCGTGGACGACGTCCTTGATCCCCTGCCAGACCTTCTCCCAGTCCCCGGTGATCAGGCCGGTGACGGTCTCGAAGACGCCCTTGACCAGCTCTAGGCCGCCCTCGACGAAGCCGAGCACGGTGTCCAGGACGGTGGTGACAGTGGACATGATCTCGTCGCCCCACTCGTCCCAGATGGCCGAGATGAGGTCGACGGCCGTGCTGACGACCTCGCCGATCGCGGAGAAGACGGAGTCGTACTTCTCCTTCAGACCTTCGAGGGTCTCCTGGTTGTCCTCGGCCCACCCCCGGACGTCCTCGACGATGCCGCCGAACGTCTCGCCGATCTTGTCGCCGAGCTCGCCGAGCTGCTCGTCCAGGTCCCCGGCCTTGAAGCCGTCCCAGAGCTGCTCCAGCGCCGGGAGGACGTTCCCGCCGATGAAGTTGACGACGTTCTGCTCAAGGCCGCGTTTGAACGACTCCAGCTTGTTGGACGCGGTGTCGTTCAGCGTGTCGCCGGCCGTCTTCAGGCCGCCGTCGACCTTGCCGAGAGCGTCGACCGCGGCCGATGGGTCGATCTTGAAAAGGGACTGGCCGAGGTTCTCGAAGGTGCCCGCGAACAGGGCCGCCGCGGTCTGACTCTGCTCGACCGGGTCTTTCATCTCGCGCAGCTTGTCCATGATGTCGTCAAGGGCCGTGACGTCGCCCTTGGCGAACCGCTGCTGAATGTCCTTCCACGACAGGCCGAGGTCGCCCAGCGCGGATTTCACCGCGGGCGTCATCGTCTGCACCTGGACCTGAACCTCTTTCAGGGCGTCGGCGATGACGTCGAAGTTGCGGGAGTCGGCGCCGGCCTGCACGAAGATCCCGGCGAGAGTCTTGGCGTCCACACCGGTCGTCTTCAGCAGCGGGGAGTACTCGCGCAGCGTGTCCAGGGCGTCCTCACCGCCGTCGCCCAGCTTGCGGTACATGCCGAGGATCACGTCCCCGGCCTCGGTGAAGTCCTTCGCCAGGCCGTTGTTGACCAGGACGCGCGCGGCGTCGATGGCGCTTGAGACGTCCTCGTCGAGGATCTCGGCGAGGTTGAGGTAGTCGCCGGTGATGCCCTTGACGGTCTCCTCGTTGGCCTTGCCGAGCCCGCCCGTGGCCTGCACGACGTGCTTGATCGCGTCGGTGACCTCGCCCACCGATTCGCCGTACGCCTGCGCGTACAACTCGCCGGCGACCTTGCCGAGCCGCTCGGATTCCTTCCCGGTGGCGCCGAGCTGGGCGTAGAGCTTCTGTTTCGCCTCCTCGGCGTCCATGGCCGAGGCCAGGCCGTCCATGAGCTGCTCGGCGATCGCGGCACCGGCCGCGGCCCAGCCCAACCCCTTCAGGACGGTCATGAAGCCGTCGCCGACGCCGGACATGCGGCCCTTGCCCGACGATTCGGTGCCGTCGCCGAACCCTTCGCCGGCCTTCTCGCCTTCCCGGCGGGCTACCTTCTCGGCGTCGGCGAGGGCGCGCTCCAGCTCGTCGACGACGCCCTGTCCGCCGGTGCGTGCGTCGGACTCCATCTCGCCCATGCCGTCCTGGAAGCCGGCCACAAGCCGGTCGAGGTCGGCGAGGGCGTCCTGAGGGTCGAGGCCGTCGGCGATGGACTGAGCGATTTTGGCGAAGTCCGAGTCGACCATCCGCTCGATCGCGCCGGTAGCCCGGGTGGTGTCGGCCTGCATGCGCTGCATGGCCTGCTCGACGCTCTTGACGCCCGAGGTGATGCCCTTGTCGTCGATGCTGGCGAACGCGACCAGCTCGCCCACCTTCAGCGCCATGACGCCACCCCCTGTCCCATCTCCTTCAGCCACTGCGACCCCAGCTCGGGCCGCGCCGAGTCGAGCAGGTGGGCCCCGGTCGCGCAGATCTCGCCGAGGCTCACGACGAGCTGGCCGAGCAGAAACCCACGGTGCGTGTCGTCGACGGCGACGGCGACCAGATCCTCGACCAGGCCGCGGGTGGCGGGGGTCGCCTCGTCCTTGGGCAGGGTGTAGTACGCCGTGATGATGCCGACGGCCGCTGTGGCGACCGCCTGCTCGTGCTCGGTCGTCGGCATGGTCAGGCGTCCCGCCGGATCATCGCGCGCAGGTCGATCGGCCCGTCCGTCTCGGGGGACGGCGTGAAGCTGACCAGGTCTCCCACGTGGGCGAGGTCGAAGTCCCCGACGTGCTTGCGGAAGTCGATGGGGTACGGGCGGATGACGCGGTGCAGGGTGGCGCCGACGAGCTGGCCGCCGCGGATGTACCGGAAGGTCTTGCCGTCGATGCTGACCGTGCGCTCGCCGTCCGACCAGGCGAGCCCCCCGGCGCCCCCGGTCGTGTCGTGCGAGGGGGAGACGCCGGCCTCGGACATCTGGCGCTGCCAGGCAGCGATGCGCGCATTGTGCGCCGCGGTGGCGTCGAGCAGCTCCTTCAGCGCGGCCTCGAACGCGTCCAGCTTGCCGATCAGGTGCTCGGCGCCGTCGAGGTCGCTCGCGGCTTCCTCGCGGACCCTGGCCGCCACCTGGGCGCGGTGCGCGGTCAGCCGCTTCTCGCGGATCTCCTCGGTGCGCCGCTCGGCCGCGGTCACCTTCATCGCGGCGAACTCGGCCCCGGTGCGGAGTTCGGCGAGCCGGGCCGGGGTCACCTCCCCGGCCATCGCGCGGGCGCCGACCGGGGGAGCCTCGCCGCGGACGGTTCGCTCGGCGGCCTCCAGGTCGCGCGCGGCCTGCTCGGCCTCGGCTCGGGCGTCATCGAGGACGGCGGCGACCTCCTCCTCGGTCATCGTCAGGTCGGGGTCGGTCTTGGTCTTGACGGTCATCGGGTCCTGCCTCCTGGTCAGCGGAAGTAGCGGGAAACGGGGCGGGCGGCCTGTGCCGCCTGCTCGGCGCTGTGCCGAAGCGCGGGCAGGCTTCGGGCTTCGGCCGGGGTCTTGGCCGGGCGGAACGCCTGAGCGGCCCACGCGCGCCCCTGGCCGCGCCCGGCGATCTCCTCGCTGAGGGCGCGGATCTCGGCGAGCAGTTCGGCGTTGCCGGTCGCCGCGGCCCACGCGCCGACGAGCTTCACGTCGCCGGAGTCCTGGGCGGCGGTGAGCAGGGCCCGCAACGCGGGCTTGTCGTCGAACCGGACGGCGTCGGCGAGCATCTGCCGGCGCTGGTCGGGGGAGGCGGCGCGGGCCTGCTCCAGGGCGGCGCGGAACGCCGTCGTCATCACCGCGGCGTCGGCCGGCGACGCGTCGCGGGGAACGCCGGGGCCGATCGGGATCTGCCCCTGAAGGTGTTCCAGGCGGGCCGTGCGCCGGGCGTGCAGGTCGACGGCGAGGCGCTCAAGCTCGGCGCTGTGCTCGGCGTGGACGGCGGCGATGGCCTCGGCCTTGGCGAGATCCGACAGTCCGGGGTCGTTGCGGATGGCGTCCAGGCGGGGGCCGTAGGCGGCCTGGGCGGCCTGGCCGGCGGTGACCGCCGGGTCTTCCTGCGCAGGGGGGAGCGGGGCGGGCTCGGTCATCGGGGGTCATCTCCTGCGGTCGGCGATCAGGTGGTCCACGTCGGCGCGCAGCCACCAGCCGCGGCGGGGCTGGTGGTAGCCGGCGGCGCGGGCCACCCGGCGCGCGTGGCGGGGCGTCACGCCGAGCAGGCCCGCGAGCCGATCCGTGTGGACCTGATCACAGGATGATCCGATGTCCGCAGGAATAAGGGGGCGATGTCCGGAAGCCTGCGCGAGGGTGTGCGCGAGCGCTGCGGCGCGCAGCTCGTCGAGCAGCTCGGCGAGGCCGGGGGCGAGGTGCCCGCCGTCGGCGCGGTGCCGGGCGAGGGCGGCGCGCAGGGTGCGCCAGATCGGCTCGGCGAGCGCGGGCGGGACGACGACGGGCGGCCCGTCAGGGGCGGTCACGGGTCCTCGCTGGCGGCGTCGAGCGCTGCCGCGCGCACCATGTCGAGGGCGATGCGGCGCGCGGCCTGCTCGTCGTGGCCGTCCCGCCTGATCAGGTTGACGAGCATGCCGCCGACGACGCCGATCAGACCGGTGAGTACGAAGTCCAGCTCATCGCGGCCGAGCGGGGCGAGCAGTGCGTCGAGGCCGTCCTTGTCCTCGGCCAGGACGGCGGCCAGGACGCCCCACACCAGCGGCGCCGAGTCGCCGTACCCGGTCACCGAGGCGGCCCCCCGACGAGCGCCCACTTCTCCCGCGCAGCACGGGCCAGCTCGATCGCGGAGCCGCCGAGGATGCCCTGATCGGAGGTCGCTACGGCCCGGCCGATCAGGTCGAGGTCACGGCTCAACGGGCCCTCCGGCACGTTGTGCGAGCAGTCGGCGCGCTCGCAGGGCACCGGCGGGTCGCCGCATTCGGGGTACATCCAGCGGGCGCCCTCGGTGAACACGGCGAACACCGCGTCGATGGACACGTAGACCGTGGAGCCGTCGTCGAGCCTGAACGACCACTTGCCCGGCCTGTTCGCCTCCAGCGCGTCCAGGCGCCGGGCGAGGCCGCGGCGCCTCATCCGTGCGTCCTGTCGGTCTCGGCGGCCTCCAGCGCGGCGAGGCGCTCCTCCAGGTCGACCGACTCGCGGATGACGACGACGGCGTTGAGGATCGCGGTCGCCGCGCGGACGCGGGTCGCCTCGGACTCGGCGTTGAGGCAGGCGCGCAGTGTGGCGACGGCTTCAAGGGACGCTTCGATGAGCGCGCCGACGGTGCGGCCGAGCAGCTCGGCGCGCATCGCACCGACCTGGACGGCGAAGGCGTCATCCTCCAGCCATCGACGGACGGTGCGCGGGGACACGGCACCGGCGCGGGCCGCTTCGGTGACGTTGCGCCCGCCGGCCAGGGCGAGGAGCACCTGATTTTCGCCCTTGCGTGGGACATTCCTGGTCAGGGTCGGTCATCTCCTTCGGTGTCGACGTGGCGGCACGCCGAGCACAGGCCGAGGTGGACCTGCATGGGCGGGATGGCGCGGGCGGCCCCGCCGGGGAGGGTGAGCACGACGGCGGGGAGTTGCCAGGCGAGGGAGTTCGTGACGGTCATGCGGCGGCGGCACCGGTCGCAACGGCGGTCCTCGGTGGTGCCCTTGATCCGCGTGTACGCCCGGCCGGCGCAGGGGGCGCACCGAACCTTTCCGGCGGCCCATGGGCTCCAGAACGCGGGCCGGGGGGCGGTGGCGGACAGGTGGTCGCAGAAGCCGATGGCGCCGCCGAGGAGGCCGGCCTCCAGGCGGGCGAGGAAGCGCAGGGAGATCGGCCCGGGGAGGCGGGCGCCGATGGTTCCGTTGACGGTGGGGGCGATGGTGGCCAGGGCGGTGAGGGAGTGCATGGCGGCGGCCTCGGCTTGATCGGTCAGAGCGGTAGCGGCGGGGTTCACGGGGTGCCCTTCAGCACGTGGGGTGGATGTCGGAATGTCGGAACGGTTCCGACATCAGGGAGGGACCCTCCGTCCCTGAAATCGGATATCTAGGCATAAAAGTGCCGATATATGATCTATAAGAGGGTGTGAGACGCGGAGTAGTGTCGGAATTTCCGACGTTCCGACATGTGCTCGGCCGGTCATCGAGGCACCGACTCTCCGAGCGCGAACGCCTCTCCGTCGCGACGGATCCAATCCATCTCAAGCGCGTGGTCGATGGCGGCGTTCACGCCGTCCTTCTCGGTACCGCCGAACTTCCGGTTGACTGCGCGATAGGTCGCCTTCTCGCCGGCGTCGAGGATCTGCCCGACGTACTTGTGTGCCCGCTTGGCCATGCGGACGACGCGGGCGTTCGCCTTGGCATCTTCAGCCATCACCTCTCGCTCGACGTGAGCGATGTTCCGGGCCTTCCTGCTCTCGGCCTCGGTCGCCTTCACCCGGGCCTGCATCCAGCGCCGGACGGCCGTCGAGGTGGCCATGACCATTCCGGCGAGCGCCCAGTCCTCGACGCTCACCGCGATGCGTCCGTCCAGCGCGCCGAGGATGGCGGCGACCTTCAGGCGGGATAGGTTGGCGTGGCCGTCGAGCGGGTCGGCTGCGGCCCGGCCGGTCACCTGGGCGAGATGGGCGACCCTGATCTCGTGCTCGACCTCGGGTGCCACGTCGACGAACTGCCGGTTCAGCTCTCCAACGCCGACGAACAGCCTGTCGCTGCCTCGGAGGTCGACGGCCGGCGGCGCCCAGTCAAGGCGCCCGGGATAGGCCGGGATGGCGTCGAGATCCGGCATCTCGGGGGCTTGCACGGCGAGCCACAGGAACCGCTGCGGCAGCCCTCCGAAGGTGTCGTCGAACAGGAAGCCGGCGATCTCAGGCTGAATGCCGAGCAGCACGCACAGGCGGTAGGTGTGCGGCGCGAGCTGCTGGCCGCGGTCCTCGTCGGCGTAGGAGCCGCCGAGCCGTTCTCCTGACCATGCCTGCCGTAGCGTCTCGGTGGTCGTCTGCCCCTGGCGCTTCATCAGCGGCCCGAACATCGACCCCTCGTCGACGCGCACGAGGATGCCGTGAATGGTCTGCTGCCACTCCATACCGCCGCCGCGCCCCTCGTCGTCCTTCTTCTCCGCGCGGGTGAAGAACTTTTTGACGATGCCCTCGCCGGACCCCGCGGAGATCTCGCGGATGTGGTGGCCGTCGACGTTGGTGAACGGCAGCAGCTCGCTCGCGGTGTCGAGTGAGGCGCCCTTGCCGCCTCCGGAGAGACCGCCGAGCGCGACGAAGACGTTCAGGGGTTGGGGGCGACCCACGATGGCGCGGAGCATGATCCGGTAGTCGATACGGACGGCCGCGCGGGCGAGCACGGCGCCGAACACGCCGTCGGGGGCGATCAGACGACTGTGGGCGGCCTGCCGGATCTGGCCGAACATGGGCCGAGCGGCCCAGAACTCCTCGGGGAGTACTGGCGGTGTCAGCCCGGCCGGCGGCATGGGGCGCTGCGGCTCGGGGTGGAGCTGGTGGACGGTGGCTAGAGCGAGGTTGCCTTCGACGGCGGGCACGATGAGATCGCGCGGGTCGTCGCGGTCGCGCCGGGCGCCGTAGCCCTGGGCGTACAGTTCCTTCCCGGCGCCGCTGAAGGCGGCGGGGCTGGTGGACCCGCGGGTGAGCAGGGTGTAGGCGCCGAACTTGTCGTAGACGCGCTGCGGCTCGAATTGCGTGTTGGTGGAGAAGACCCACAGGTTGTCACCGTCGTTTCGGCCGGTAGTGGCCGAGACGTCGCTGGTGGCGTTGGGGTGGCGCCAGTAGGTGACGCCCGAACGGGTGTAGAGCTTCGTCCAGCCGAGGCGGTTGATGAGGATCTCGTCCCACGTGGCGCGCGCGTTGTAGTCGTCGCCGGGGCTCAGCCCGTCTTCGGCATCGCGGACGGGCCGGGGCTGGGTGAACGGCAGGGCGGCGGCCGGCGCGGGCGGGGTCTTCGGCTCGGGCAGGGGGATGCCGAAGATGAGCGGGGCGAGTTCGGCGAGCGGGTACGTCGTCCCCGAAGCACCTTCCATGATGAAGCACGGGCGCGGGTCTTTGGTCTTCCGGTTCACGGTGCCGGGGATGCGGAGCACGCGGGGGAGGTCGCCGACCGGGCCGTACTCGTAGCCGAGGCGCTCGGCGGACGCCTTGACGATCTGCTGGAACCGTTCGGAGAGCGCGCTGATCACAGCGATGGTGTCGGGGGTGATCAGGTGCGGCTCGTCGAGCAGGTGCCAGGAGTAGAGGCCGCCGCCGGAATGGATCAACAGGGTCGGCTCGGGTAGGCCGGACTCGGCGACGATCCGTCTGGCCTCCTCGACGTTGGGCGGCAGTGGCGCGCTGGTCTTGTGGCCAGGCCCGGCGATGTCGAGGTCGGTCCAGAAGCCGGGGAAGGCGAGGGACAGGTCGGCGGCGCCGCGCTCGCCCGGGTTCAGGGGACGACTGAGGGTGGTGACGCGGGCGTAGATGCCGGCCTTCCCCTTCGCGTCGAGCCCACGCACGTAGTCGACAGCGGCGTTGAGGCCGGACGTGTCGGTGGTGAACGTCCCGCCCGTCCATCCGCCGGTTGAGCAGATGTGGATGAAGCCGGCGGACCCGCCATGAAGCGTGGTGAGCGCCTGGCGGACCTGGTCGGCGTCGAACAGGTTGGTCACGCGGGCCCCCGCGCGCACCGCTCGCGCGCTATCGTGGCGGTGTCGTAGGCGCTGAGGGGCGCTTCGTACGTGGGCCGGTTCCCCAGGTGACGGGGGCCGGCCTTCGTCATGTCAGGCAACGGCCGTGCCGCCGTTCTGCTCGGCGTCCCGCTCGCGCTCCCAGCGCATCAGCTCGGACTCGCGGTACAGCACACGACGTCCGATCTTCACCCCGCGCGGGCCGATGCCAGCGTGACGCCAGTAACGCACCGTGCTGGGCGATGTGCAGTAGCGGGTGGCGACGTCGTCAGTGGTCCGGTATGGGTCCGACGTGCGCGGAGTCGTCTCACTCATTGGTATCCCTCTCGGGGATGTGCGGATCATTCCCGTGAAGGATGCCTGCGCGTGCCAATGGTGTCAACCCCGTTGAGGCTGTACCGTTCATTCCCGTGGAGGATGAACGTGAGTCAACGCCAGACGCAGAGGGCCCGCAGGGCGGCATGTGGCACTCGGGCAATAGCCCGGAGGAGTCGATCGGGCGCGTATTGCGGGAACTCAGGAAAGCGCGAGGGCTATCTCAGGAAGACGTCGCCAAGATGATGACGATGGCTGGTTTCTCGTGGCGACAGACCACGGTGGCCAAGACGGAGGCCGCCGCGCGCCCGATACGACTGGACGAAGCCGGCGCGCTCGCCTTCCTCTTCGGCCTGTCGATCAATGACATGGTCGGGCACGCCAGCAACACGCCGAGGGAGTACCGGGTCGAGTCCGCTTACCGAGTTGCCTTCTCGATGTACCTGAATACACAGCTTCGAGTCGCTGAGGCGAAGCGTCGTATGGAGGAAGCCGACCGCGACTATCGGGCGAGTTTGGCGGACCTCCACGCACTGGCAGGCCTCTATCACGAGGCACTCCAGAAGTTCTCCGAAGTGTTCGGTGAAGATCTTGGCGAACTCACCGAGCGAAATCTGACGGAAGTTAAGGATCGGGTAGCCGAGCTATGGGGTAACGATGGCGAGCATCAAGAAGCGCCCTGACGGGAAGTGGCGTGCCCGGTACCGCGACCAGGCCGGCAAGGAGCACGCGCGGCACTTCGTCCGCAAGGTGGACGCGCAGCGCTGGCTCGACGAGGAGACGGCGAGCCTGGTCACCGGGCGGTACGTCGACCCCAAGGCGCGGAAGACCACGGTGGACGAGTGGTGCGACCGTTGGCTCGAAGGCTACGGGTCGCGCCGGGAATCGACCGTGCGACAGGCGAAGGTGCACCTGGCGCAGATCCGCAAGGAGTTCGGCCCGCTCCCGCTCGGCGGCGTCCGCCCGAGCATGGTCAAGACGTGGTGTGCCCGCCTGCTCGCTGAAGGGTCGGCGCAGTCGTACGTCTTCGCGCTGCACAGTCGGCTGTCGCAGGTGATGACCGATGCCGTCATCGACGGCCTCGTCGCGGCGAACCCGTGCTCGCGCCGTACCTCGCCGGGCGCCGGGAAGCCGCGGCCATACCTCGCCACGGAGGCTCAAGTATGGGAGCTGTACGACCGGGCGGAGGAGAAGTACCGGGCCGCGATCCTGCTCGGCGCGTTCGCCGGCTTACGGCTGGGGGAGGCGTGCGGCCTGCGCATCGAGGACGTGCACTTTCTCCGCCGGGAGATCGCGCCGGCCGTGCAGTACCCGGCCGAGCCGCTGAAGACGGACATGAGCCGCGAGACGATCCCCATTGCCGACGCCCTGGTGACGGTGCTCGCCCAGCAGGTCGGTGGCCGGGAGGAGGGCACGGTGCTCGTCGACGACGACGGGGGAGCGCTGGGGCCCTGGAAGGTCGAGCGGCACATGCGCCGGATCCGGCGCGGGGTCGACGGCCTGCCGGACGGCTTCCGTTTCCACGACCTTCGGCACTTCTACGCGTCGTTGTTGATCGCGTCGGGGGCGGACGTGAAAGTGGTCCAGCATCGTCTTCGCCACGCTTCGGCGAAGACGACGCTGGACACCTACGGGCATCTGTGGCCCGACTCCGATGAGTCGACGCGGACCGCTGTAGAGCGCGTCATGAACCGCAAGATCAACAACGCTGCGGACTCCGTGCGGACTACCGGCGAGGCCGCCTCGTGAGTCCGCACGTAGGCCGCATGTTGATCTTTACACGTCGTAGTACAGCTCGAACTCGTGCGGGTGCGGGCGCAGACGGATCGGGTCGATCTCGTTCTCGCGCTTGTAGGCGATCCACGTCTCGATGAGGTCGGGCGTGAACACGCCGCCCTCGAGCAGGAACTCGTGGTCGGCCTCCAGCGCGGCCAGGACCTCCTGCAGCGAACCGGGGACCTGCGGGACCTGCCCGGCCTCCTCCGGAGGAAGCTCGTAGAGGTCCTTGTCGACCGGCGCCGGCGGCTCGATCTTGTTGCGGATGCCGTCGAGGCCCGCCATGAGCTGCGCGGCGAAGGCGAAGTACGGGTTGCACGACGGGTCCGGGACGCGGAACTCGATGCGCTTGGCCTTCGGGTTGGACCCGGTGATCGGGATGCGGATGCACGCCGAGCGGTTGCGCTGGGAGTACACCAGGTTGACCGGAGCCTCGTAGCCCGGCACCAGGCGGTGGTAGGAGTTCACCGTCGGGTTGGTGAAGGCCAGCAGCGCCGGCGCGTGCTTGAGCAGGCCGCCGATGTAGTACCGCGCGGTGTCCGACAGCCCAGCGTAGCCGACCTCGTCGTAGAAGAGCGGCTCGCCGTCCTTCCAGAGCGACTGGTGGCAGTGCATGCCCGAGCCGTTGTCCCCGAAGATCGGCTTGGGCATGAAGGTGACCGTGTGGCCGAACTCCACCGCGGTGCTCTTGATGATGTACTTGTACAGCATCAGGTTGTCGGCGGTCTTGAGCAGCGTGCCGAACCTGAAGTCGATCTCGGCCTGGCCGGCGGTGCCCACCTCGTGGTGCTGCATCTCGGTCTCGATGCCCGCCTCGATCAGGCGGCGGACCATCTCGGAGCGCAGGTCGGTGAAGTGGTCCATCGGCGGCACCGGGAAGTAGCCGCCCTTGTAGCGCGGCTTGTACCCGAGGTTGCCGCCCTCCTGGGCCTTGCCGGTGTTCCAGGCGCCCTCGATGGAGTCGATGTGGTAGTAGCTCTCGCTCGCGCTGCTGGAGAACCGCACATCGTCGAAGATGTAGAACTCGGCCTCAGGGCCGAAGTAGACCGTGTCGGCGATGCCGGTGCCCTTGAGGTACTCCTCGGCCTTGCGGGCGACGTTGCGCGGGTCGCGGCTATAGGCCTCGCCGGTCAGCGGGTCGTGGACGAAAAAGTTGATGTTGAGCGTCTTGTGCTGACGGAACGGGTCCAGGACGGCCGTCGACGGATCGGGCAGCAGGAGCATGTCCGACTCGTGAATGGCCTGGAACCCGCGGATCGACGAGCCGTCGAACATGAGGCCGTCGGTGAAGACGCTGGCGCCGAAGTTCTCCACAGGGAAGGTGAAGTGGTGCGTCGTGCCCGGCAGGTCGGTGAACCTGACATCGACGAACTGCACCCCTTCGTCCCTGATGAACTTCAGGACGTCGTCGGCGGAGCTGAACATCCAACCTCCCAGGGGCACGGGCTTTCAGACTTGAACGTAGGCCTGTGCCGTTTCCACCCCATGTCTCGTTTGTTTCACGGATGTTAAGCAGACGGGGGGTATGCCGCCGGAAGCACCGCAGCGGCCTCCCGATATCTTACCCGCATGAGCAAGCAACCCCGCTGGACGCAGACGTGGATCGGCGGCACCCGCGCCGCCGGCGTCGACCTCGGGCATCCGGGCGAGCGGCTCGGCCTCCCGAGGGAGGGCAGCGGATCGGCCTCGGGGTTCGGGCGGCGCATCGGCGCGATCACCGTCGACTGGCTCATCTGCACATGGGCCATCGCCGGCGGCCTGCTGCGGGTCGACCCGCGCAGCGCCGGCTGGGTGGGCTTCGCCGTGTTCGCCGCCGAGTACGTCCTGCTGGTGGGCACCATCGGCATGACCTTGGGCATGCGGCTGTTCGGCATCAGGGTCGCCGCGCTCGACGGCGGCCGGCCGGGGTTCGGCGCCGTCGTCCTGCGCACGCTGCTGCTCTGCCTGGTGGTCCCCGCCGTCGTCTGGGACCGCGACGGGCGCGGCCTGCACGACCGCGCCGCCCGCACCGTGGTCGTCCGGCTCTGAGCGGCCCGCACCGAGCGGTCCGGCCCTCTCAGGGCCGCCTGGTGCAGGAGAAGATCGCGGTGCCCGGCAGCAGGCGGCCGCGCAGCGGGCTCCAGCCGCCCCATACGCGCTCGTGCCCGGCCGGCCACTCGGGTTCCACCAGGGACGTGAGCGTGAGCCCCGCCCCCGTCACCGCGCCCACCCAGTCGCCCAGCGTGCGGTGGTGCTCGACGTAGGACGGCTCGCCGTCCTCGTCCTGCTCCACGTACGGCGAACGGTCGAAGTAGGAGCGGTCCGCGGTCAGCCCGCGCGGGCCCGGATCGTCCGGAAACGCCCAGCGGATCGGATGGCTCACCGAGAACACCAGCCGCCCGCCCGGCCGCAGCACCCGGCGGATCTCGGCCAGCACCGCGCCGGCGTCGGCGACGAACGGCAGGGCCCCGTACGCCGAGCAGACCACGTCGAAGGACTCGGAGGAGAAGGGAATGCGGCCCGCGTCGGCCTGGACCACGGGCAGGCGGGTGCCGATCTGCTCGTCGATGCGCCTGGAGTGCTGGAGCTGGCGGTGGGACACGTCGAACGCGGCCACCTCGGCGCCCTGGCCGGCGAGCCACCGGCCGCACTGCCCGGCGCCGCAGCCGATCTCGAGCACCCGGCGGCCGCGCACGTCGCCCAGCAGGCGCGCGTCGGCCTCGTCCAGCCCCTCGGGGCACCAGACGAAGCCGTCGTCGCGCAGGAAACCGCCGTGCTCGGCCTGGTAGTCGTCGGCCGCGGCGTCCCACCAGCGGCGGCTGGCCCGCGCGCTCGGCGCCTCGCCCAGCGCGCGGCGCGTCACCGGAGAGGAGCCGGAGGTCACCGCATCTTGCCGCGGGGCATGCGCGCGCCCTTCGGCATCGGGCCCTTCGGCACCGGAAGCGTCTGCGGCAGCGCCCGCAGGCGGTAGTTGACCTCCGACACCGCTTCCTTCTTCAGGTTGCGGGGGAGCTTCATCAGGTGGCGCTGCAGCTTGTTGATGGGCACCTGGCCCTCGCCGTCACCGCACTGGATGTCGTAGACCGGCACGTCGATGGCCACGCGCTGCACGCGCTTCTTCTCGGCCACGAGCATGCGCTGCACCCGCGAGCCGGGCCCCTCGGAGACCAGCACGATGCCGGGGAAGCCTACGACCCGGTGCACCACGTCCTGGTCGCGGGTGACCGCGACGGCCGGGGTGACCTGCCAGTTGCCGCGCATGCTCTGCAGGATCGCCGCGGCGGCGCCCGGCTGGCCTTCGAGCATCGAATACTGCGCCCGCTGGGCGAGCTGCCCGAACACCAGCAGGCCCACCGTGATCGCGACCATCACGCCGAGGATGATCAGCTGCCACAGCAGCCCGGTGACGAGCCCGACGACGACGAAGACGACCAGCGTGGCCAGCGCCGACGCGTAGACGATCGGCATCCCCTTGGGGTTGGCCTTCTGGATGATCTGAGCGACCATGCGGAGCTGCTTGACGCGCCCCGGGCGCTCTGGGTCTGCGGGCTTCTTCGCCATGGTTGAAGGATACAAACGCAAGGCTCAAGAAAGGAAAACGTGACCTGATGGCCGGTCGGACCGTGACCATCGGCGTCGCCCCGTCATCGTCCGCCTACGCCCGGCGACCCACGCGCCGCCTCGGATCACCGGGGAAGGGGGCCGGCCATGCCGGCGCGACGCCCCCTTCACGGATGCGGAACGGGCCTCAGGCGGTCTGGCGGGCCTCGACGGCCTGCCGGTAGAGCCGGCCGGCGCGGTAGGAGGAGCGGACCAGGGGCCCGGACATGACCCCGGCGAAGCCGATCTGCTCGGCCTCGGCCTGCAGCTCGACGAACTCCTCGGGCTTGACCCAGCGGTCCACCGGGTGGTGGCGCGGCGTCGGGCGCAGGTACTGCGTGATGGTGAGCAGGTCACAGCCGGCCTCGTGCAGGTCGCGCATCGCCTGGACGATCTCCTCGCGCTCCTCGCCCATGCCGAGGATGAGGTTGGACTTGGTGACCAGGCCCGCCTCGTGGGCCATGGTGATGACCGCGAGGGAACGCTCGTACCGGAAGGCGGGGCGGATGCGCTTGAAGATGCGCGGCACCGTCTCGATGTTGTGCGCGAACACCTCCGGACGGCTTCCGAAGACCTCTTCGAGCTGGTCGCGGTGGCCGTTGAAGTCGGGCACCAGCAACTCGACGCCGCAACCGGGGATCATGGAGTGGATCTGCCGCGCGGTCTCGGCGTACAGCCAGGCGCCGCCGTCGGGCAGGTCGTCGCGGGCGACGCCGGTGACGGTGGCGTAGCGCAGGCCCATCTGCGCGACCGACTCGGCGACCCGGCGCGGCTCGTCGGTGTCGTACTCGGCGGGCTTGCCGGTGTCGATCTGGCAGAAGTCACAGCGCCGCGTGCACTGGTCGCCGCCGATGAGGAAGGTCGCCTCGCGATCTTCCCAGCACTCGGAGATGTTGGGACAGCCGGCCTCCTGGCAGACCGTGTGCAGACCTTGGTCCTTGACGAGCGATCTGATCTCGTTGAACGTCGGCCCGTTGCGGAGCCTGGTCTTGATCCACGGGGGCTTGCGCTCAATGGGGGTCTGGCTGTTGCGCACCTCCAGACGGAGGAGCTTTCGGCCTTCAGGAGCTACGGTCACGCCCTCCAGCTTACGTCCGCGTCCGCGCCGGACCGGCCATCGGGTGACCAGGCTCACGGCCCCTCCGGAGAGCGGTCAGAGCCGCCCGGACAGCAGGTCCTCCTCCTGGACGTCGACTCCTTCGGCGCCCAGGGCCTCGGCCAGGCGCCGCTCGGCGAACGGCAGCACCTCGTCGACGGTGATGCGCCGCCCGGTCTCGGCCGACAGCGAGGTGACCCCGGCGTCGCTGATGCCGCACGGGATGATGCGGTTGAACCAGCTCGGGTCGTTGGCGCAGTTGAGGGCGTAGCCGTGCATGGTGACGCCCTTGGCCACCCGGATGCCGATGGCGCCGAGCTTGCGGTCGGGCAGGCCGCTGGCGGGGTCGCCGGCGACCCAGACGCCGCTGCGCCCCTCGACCCGGCCGCCGACCACGCCGAAGTCGGCGCACACCTTGATCAGCGCCTCCTCCAGCAGCCGGACGTAGGCGATGACGTCGAGCGCCTCGGTGAGCCGGACGATGGGATAGCCGACGAGCTGGCCGGGACCGTGCCAGGTGATCTTGCCGCCGCGGTCGACGTCGATGACCGGGGTGCCGTCGGTGGGACGCTCCTCGGGGCGGGTGCGCTTGCCGGCGGTGTAGACGGGGGCGTGCTCCAGCAGCATGCAGGTGTCGGGGATCAGGCCGGCCGCCCGGCGGGCGTGGACCTCACGCTGGAGCTCCCACGCCTGCTCGTAGGGCACGTCGACTCCGAGGCGGACCAGCGCGAGTCTGCGAGGCTCACCGCCGTTGGTTCCTGCCTGCTTGGTCTGGTCGGCGCGCTCAGTCACGGTGCAAGCCTAACGCGAGGTCAGGCGCTCACGCGGTCAGCGGGCGCGGGTCGATGCGGACTTCCTTGACTCCGGCGCCGTCGCGCTCGACGCGGTAGGCGTGGCCCCGGGGGTCCACGGTGACGGCCTGGATGAACTCGGTGCCGACGTAGTGCAGCGCCACCCCCTCGTCGGCGGCGTAGCCCTCGGGCAGCTCGCCGGAGGCGATCGACTCGTGCAGCAGGGCGCGGCGCTGAGGGTCGGAGTTGTAGTGCACCCCGCAGGAGTAGGGCAGCAGGCCGAGGCCCTCGGCCCACGGGCGCAGGACCGGACCGAAGGAATCGGTGTTGCCGCCCACGTGCCAGCACAGCGCGCCGGCGCTCTGACCTGCCAGGACGACACCGGCCCGCCAGGCCTCCTCCATCGCCTCGTCCAGGCCGTGCAGCCGCCACAGCGCGGCCAGGTTGGCGACGCTGCCGCCGCTGACGTAGACGGCGTCCTGTTCCAGGAGCCACTCGCGGGGGTTGTCGACGTTCGGCATCGGGAACAGCGCGAGGTGGCTGACCTCGACGTCCCACGCCTGGAACGCGCCGTACATTTTCAGCAGCCACTCGGCGTCGTCGCCGGTGGCGGTGGCGAGCAGCCCGAGCTTCGGGCGGTCCTGGCCGGTGAGGTCGAGCGCGTACCGGAGCAGGCCCGAGGGCTCCATGACGCCCTGGCGCGGCGAGGAGACGAACGAACCGCCGCCGATGGCGAGGATGTGGGACTGGCCGAGCCTGCTCATGATTCTCCTGCTGCCTGTTGGGAAGGGCGGGGAGGACCCTGCGAGGACCCTGCCTGGAAGGCGCACGGGCCGGACGCGGCCACCCTCCCGTTGCCACCGGACCGGCACCCTAGAGTATGGCTGTCAGGGCCCCGTCGAGACGCGGATGCCGGAACCGGTACCCCATCTCCAGCAGGCGGCGGGGGAGCGCGCGCTGGCCGATGAGCACGCCCTCGTCGGCCAGGTCGCCGAGGGCCGCGCGCAGCGCGAACCCGGGCACCGCCACCGGCATGGTGGGGCGGTGCAGTGCCCGGCCGAGGGCCCGGGTGAACTCCGCGTTGGTGACCGGCGTGGGAGCGGTGAGGTTGACCGGCCCGCGGACCTCGGGCTCGTCCATGATGTGCAGCACGGCCCCGACCCAGTCGGGAAGGGTGATCCACGAGACGTACTGCCGCCCGGAGCCCAGGGGCGCGCCGACGCCGAGCCGGAACACCGGCAGCATCTTGCCGAGGAAGCCGCCCTCGGGGGCGAGGACGTGCCCGGTGCGCAGCCGGACGACGCGGACGCCGGCCTGCTCGGCGGCGGCGGTCTCGGCCTCCCACGCGAGCACCAGCTCGGCGAGCCACCGCCCGTGCTCGCGCGCCCGGCCGCCCTGCGCGGACCGGGGCGTCTCGCCGCCCGGGGCCGCGGCCGGCTCGCCGGTGCGGGGGTCGAGCGGGCGCCACCCCGGCGGGGGCTGCCAGGACTCGTCGACCGGGTGCTCGCCGGTGTCCCCGTAGAGGCCGATGGCCGAGCCGCTGAGCCAGACGCGCGGCCGGTGCTCCAGCCCCGCCATCGTGGCGGCGAGGGTGCGGGTGCTGTCGACGCGGCTGGTGACCAGCTCGCGCCGGTGCTCGGGCGTCCACCGGCGGTCGGCGATGCCCGCCCCGGCGAGGTGGACGACGGCCTCGGCGCCCTCGAGCACCGAGGGCGCCAGAATGCCCTCGCGCGGATCCCAGAACGCCTCGTCCGGCGCGGCGGGCGTGCGGCGGACGAGCCTGACGACCGTGCGGCCCTGTTCGCGCAGGGCGCGCACGAGCGCCGAACCGAGAAGCCCGGACGAGCCGGTGACCACGACTGCCATGCGATCACCCTACGTCCGCCGCCGCCCGCCGCCCCGGCAGCCCCCGCGCGTCATCACCGCGTGTCAGCCCCGGCGATGCCCGGTGATGCCCTGCCGTGCCGGGCCCGGCCGGAGCCGGGCCCGTGGTGGTCAGCCCAGGCCGAGCTGGTTCTCGAACCGGCCCTCTTCCAGGCGGCGCTTGACCGTGGTCAGGAAGCGGGCGGCGTCGGCGCCGTCGACCAGTCGGTGGTCGTAGGTCAGCGCCAGGTACACCATCGAGCGGACCGCGATGACCTCGCCCTCGGGCGTGTCCAGGACGACCGGGCGCTTGACGACCGCGCCGGTGCCGAGGATGGCGACCTGCGGCTGGTTGATGATCGGCGTGTCGAACAGCGCGCCGCGGCTGCCGGTGTTGGTCAGCGTGAACGTGCCGCCGGACAGCTCGTCCGGGCTCACCTTGTTGGTGCGGGTGCGCTCGGCCAGGTCGGCGATCTTCCGGGCGAGACCGGCGATGTTGAGGTCGCCGGCGTCCTTGATCACCGCGGAGGCGAGCCCGCGCTCGGCGTCGACCGCGAACGCCAGGTGCTCGTGGTCGAAGTAGGTGACCTCGTTGGTCTCGCTGTTGATCACCGCGTTGAGCTTGGGGTGCTGCTTGAGCGCCTCGACCGTCGCCAGCGCGAAGAACGGCATGAAGCTGAGCTTCACGCCCTCGCGGCGCTGGAAGTCGGCCTTGGCGCGGTCGCGCAGCCGCGCGATCTTGGTGACGTCGACCTCGACGACGGAGGTGAGCTGCGCGGAGGTCTGCAGCGACTCCATCGTGCGCTTGGCGATGGTCTGCCGCATGCGCGACATCTTCTCGGTGCGGCCGCGCAGCGTGGTGTCGGCCTGCACCGGCTCGGGCGCCGAGGCGGCGACCGGGGCGGCGGCCTGCGGAGCCGGGGCCTGCGCGGGGGCAGGGGCCTGCGCGGCCTGGGCCTGCGCCTGCGCCGCCTGCTCGCGCTGGACGCGCGCGGCCTCCAGGACGTCCTGCTTGCGGATGCGGCCGCCGACGCCGGTGCCGGTGAGGGCGTCCAGGTCGACGCCGTGCTCGGTGGCGAGCTTGCGCACCAGCGGCGTGACGTACGGGCTCTCGCCGGTGGCGCCGGACGCGATCGGCGACGGCGCCGCGGCGGCCGGCGCCTGCTGCTGCGGGGCCGGGCGCGGCGGCGCGGCCTGCGGAGCCGGCGGCTGCGGGATGGAGGAGACCGGGGCCTGCTGCGGAGCCGGGGCGGGCTCGGGCGCCTTGGCCGGCTCGGGCTCGGGTTCGGGCTGCGGCTCGGGCTGGGCCTGCGCCTGGGGCTCGGCCTGCGCGGGCGCGGCCGAACCGGCCCCGGCGCCGTCCTGGTCGATGATGGCGAGCTCGGCGCCGACCTCGACGGTCTCGTCCTCAGCCACGACGATCTTGGTGAGCACGCCCGCGGACGGGGAGGGGATCTCGGTGTCGACCTTGTCGGTGGAGACTTCGAGCAAGGGCTCGTCGGTCTCGACCTGGTCCCCTTCCTTCTTCAACCAGCGGGTGACGGTGCCCTCGGTCACGCTCTCGCCGAGCTGGGGCATGGTTACGGAAACCGGCATGGTGTCGTCTTCTCTCGCGTTTCCTGTGAGGGCTTAGTTGTGTACGTGCAGGGGCTTGCCGGCGAGTGCGAGCATCGCCTCGCCGACGGCCTCGGACTGGGTCGGGTGAGCGTGGATGAGCTGGGCCACCTCGGAGGGCAGTGCCTCCCAGTTGTAGATGAGCTGGCCTTCGGTGACGAGTTCACCCATGCGCTTGCCGACCATGTGGACCCCGAGGACGGGGCCGTCCTTCGCGGAAATGATCTTGACGGCGCCCTGGGTGCCGATGATCTGGCTCTTGGGGTTGCCGCCGAGGTCGTAGACCAGCTCGGTGATCTCGTGGCCGCGCTCCTTGGCGACGGCCGAGGTGATGCCGACCGAGGCGACCTCGGGGTCGGAGTAGGTGATGCGCGGCACGCCCGCGTAGTCGATCGGCACGGGGGACAGGCCGGCGATGTGCTCGGCGACGAGGATGCCCTCGGCGAAGCCCGCGTGCGCGAGCTGCAGGGTGGGGATGAGGTCGCCGACCGCGTAGACGCCGGGCACGCTGGTCTGGCAGAACTCGTCCACCACGACGGTGCCGCGCTCGATGGCGACGCCGGCCTCCTCGAAGCCCATGCCCGAGGTGACGGCCCCGCGGCCGACGGCCACCAGCAGCAGCTCGGCCTCGAAGGTCTTGCCGCCCTCGAGGGTCACCACGACGCCGGTGTCGCTGGTCTTCACGCTCTCGAAGCGGGTGCCCAGCTCGTACTTGATGCCGCGGCGGCGGAAGGCGCGCTCGAGCAGCTTGGAGCTGGACTCCTCCTCCAGGGGGAGCAGGTGGGGCAGGGCCTCCACGATGGTGACCTCGGCGCCGAAGGACTTCCAGACGGAGGCGAACTCGACGCCGATGACGCCGCCGCCGAGCACGATCACCGAGGAGGGCACGCGGTCGAGCTTGAGCGCGTGGTCGCTGGTGATGACGCGCTCGCCGTCGATGTCGAGGCCGGGGAGCGACCGCGGGACCGACCCGGTGGCCAGCACGATGTTGTGGCCCTCGACGACCTGGTCGCCGACGACGACGCGCTTGGCGCCGTCCAGCCGGCCCTCGCCCTCGATGATCGTGACGCCCCTGCTC
Organism: Sphaerisporangium rhizosphaerae; assembly: GCF_042665155.1. Taxonomy (NCBI): domain Bacteria; kingdom Bacillati; phylum Actinomycetota; class Actinomycetes; order Streptosporangiales; family Streptosporangiaceae; genus Sphaerisporangium; species Sphaerisporangium rhizosphaerae. Next base: position 208,824 of record NZ_JBHTCG010000006.1, read on the forward strand.
TTGAGCAGGCCCTGCACGCCCTTCCAGGCGCGGTTGACGATCTTGTCCTTGAAGGCGTGGACACCCGGCATCTCGACGCCCTCGAAGTGGGCCTTGACGCCGACGCTCGTGGCCTCGCGGGTCTCGTCGGCGACCTCCGCCGCGTGCAGGAGAGCCTTGGTGGGGATGCAACCCCGGTGCAGGCACGTGCCGCCGATCTTGTCCTTCTCGATCAGCGCGACGCTCTTGCCCAGCTCTGCCGCCCGCAGGGCGCAGGCGTACCCGCCGCTGCCGCCGCCCAGGACAACGATGTCGTAGGGGCCGCTGCCATCAGCCACTGGAAAGCTCCTTGTCGGATCGGTGGGCCCTCACGGCCGGGTCATGCCCGCTCTCGCGGCGCGCCCGGCCTGCCCAACAGCATCTTTTCACTTGTCTCGCGTATTCGTGACGCGCGCGGTGCGCCGGTGTGGACCGGCGGCGTGGCCGCCGGTTCCCCCGGCGCACCGCGCTCATCATGCCTCGTGACCGCTCTGGTGACGCTCGGCCAGCGCGACGAGGGTACGAGTGATCACGCCGGTGCCGCCCTTGGGGATGTACCCGTAGGGGGCGTCCTTGTTGAAGGCGGGGCCGGCGATGTCGAGGTGGGCCCAGCGCACGCCCTCGGGGACGAACTCGCGCAGGAAGATGCCCGCCGCGAGCATGCTGCCAGAGCGCTCGGGGTTGAGGTTGGCGATGTCGGCGATCGGGGAGTCCAGGCCCTTGCGCAGCTCCTCGGGCAGCGGCATGCCCCAGGCCCCCTCGCCCTGCGCCGTGGCGGCCTCGACGACCTCCTCGCGCAGTTCGTCGTCGGAGGCCATGACGCCGCTGGTGCGCCAGCCGAGGGCGACGATCTGACCGCCGGTGAGGGTGGCCACGTCGACGATGATGTCGGGGTCGTCCTCGGCGGCGCGGGCGATGCCGTCCACCAGCACCAGGCGGCCCTCGGCGTCGGTGTCGAGGACCTCGACGGTCTTGCCGGCGTAGGTGTGCAGCACATCGGAGGGGCGCTGGGCGCTGCCGCTCGGCATGTTCTCGGCCAGGCACAGGTAGCCGACGGCGTTGACCCGCAGGCCGAGCCGGGCGATGGCGAGCAGGGCGCCGAACACCGCGCCCGCGCCGCCCATGTCGGACTTCATCCACGCCATGGAGGCGGACGGCTTGAGTGACAGGCCGCCGGAGTCGAAGGTGATGCCCTTGCCGACGTAGGCGACGGTCGTGGTGGCGTCGGGATGGGAGTAACCCAGGCGCACCAGGCGGGGAGGGTTCACCGAGCCCTGGCCGACGCCGACGATGCCGCCGTAGCCGCCCTCCTTCAGGGCCGTCTCGTCGAGCACCTCGACCGACAGGCCGGCCTTGGCCGCGGTCTCCTCGGTGATCTCGGCGAAGCGCGCGGGCGACAGGTCGGACGGCGGGGTGTTGACCAGGTCGCGGACCAGCGTGACCGACTCGGCCAGCGTCGCGGCCCGGCCCACCGCGCCGTCGGCGCCGGGGGCGTCGCTCAGCACGGTGACCGTCTCGAGCGGCGCCTGCCGGCCCTCGCCCGTGCGGTAGCGGGCGAAGTCGTAGGCGCCGAGCAGCGCGCCGAGCGCCACGGCCTCGGCCTGCTCGGGCGTGGCGGCGGGCAGCGCGAAGGCGGCCTCCGTCGTGCCGGCGAGCGAGCGGGCGGCCGCGCCGGCCGCCCGGCGCAGCGTCTCGAGGTCGTGCGCCCCTTCCTGCGCGGGGGCCTCGCCGAGCCCGACCGCGACGATCACCGGTGCGGGCACGGCGCCGAAGGAGGGGAACTTGGCGATCTCGCCGGCCTTGCCGGAGAACCCCAGCGCTTGCAGCGTGGGCGTGAGCCCGCCGGTGATGGCGGCGTCCAGGGCTTGCGCGCCGGGCGCGGGGCGGGGGCCGTCGGGCGAGGTATTGATGCCGACTACGAGGGCGCCGGTCTCGACCGGGCCCGAGTCAGAGGCGTTGAGTCGCACTGTCGTCACGTAGGCCGATGCTAGCCGTGCTTCTCCCGTACGCATAAACACGGGTTCGTCCTACGTATGGGAGGCCGCCTGTGGCGTCGATGATGCCATTGGCGCTAGTACCATCGTGCGTTTGATGTGAATGATGCTAGTGTCAATGGCACTATGCTGCTCACCCTCGATCTGAACGACCCGCGGCCGCTGCACGAACAGGTCACCGGAGCGATCAGGCGCGCCGTCGCGTCGGGCCTGGTGGTGCCCGGTCAGCGGCTGCCTCCGGCGCGCGAGCTCGCCGCCGCCATCGGTGTCAACGCCAACACGGTGCTGCGCGCCCTGCGGCAACTGCGCGACGAGGGCGTCCTTGAGTTCCGCCGCGGCCGGGGCGTCTCGGTGCTCGCTTCCCCCGACGGAGGCGAGGTCGTCCGGCGCATGGCGCGCGAGCTGCTGGAGGAGGCCGAACGCTACGGCCACGGCCCGGCGGACGTCATAGAGATCATCAAGGAGCTGGAGTCGTCATGACGTACCGATCGCGGTTCCTGCTGACGGCGGGCGCGTGGGCCGCGTCGGTGACCGTCGCCCTCGTCGTGGTCCCCCTCGTGCTCCGCTCCCGGCTGCCCGAGCCGCTGGCCACCCATTGGGGGCCGCCGGGAGCGCCGGACGGCGCGTCGTCCTTCTGGGCCGCCCTCGGCCTGCAGATGGCGTTGTGGGCGGTGTTCGCGGGCCTCGCGGCGTACACGGTGCTCCGCGGGGACGCCGTGCGGCACAGGGCGCGCAGGAAGGCGGCCGCCGCGATGCTCGCCGGCGGCGCCGGACTGGCGCTGGGCACGCAGTGGACGACGCTCGGCGCCAACCTCGGCCGCGCCACCTGGCGGGACGCCGGAGCCGTCGGCGGCCGGGTTCCGCTGGTCCTCGCCGGAGCGGTCCTGCTCGGGGTGATCGGCCGGCTGCTCGCCTCGGCGGGGCCCGGCGACCCGCCGGAGGAGGGGGCGGCGCGGCTGCCCAGGCTCCGCCTGCGCGCCGACCGGCGCTCGGTGTGGGTCTCGGCGGCCTCCAACCGCTGGATGTCCGGCCTGTGCCTCGCAGCCTTGGCCGGTCTCGCCGTCCTCGCGGTCCTCGGCCTGGTCACCGGAGACGGCCGCATCCGCGACACCGCCGTCCCGCTGGTGATCGTCGCGGTGGTCGGCTGGGCCCTGTCGACGGTCGGCGCCCGGGTGAGCGAGCAGGGCCTGGTCATCTCGTTCGGCCCCTTCCAGTGGCCCACGCGGACGATCCCGCTCGACAAAATCCAGAGCGCCAGAGCCGAGGTGCGCCATCCGCTCGAAGTCGGCGGCTGGGGAATCCGGGGCCTCCCGGGAGCGTCCACCATCATGATCCGCGGCGGCGAGTGCCTCGTCGTGCGCTACACCTCCGGAGGCGAGCTGGCCGTGTCCGTGGACGACGCCGCACGCGGCGCGGCGCTGCTCAACGCCCTGGTCTCCGCCCGTCCGGCCGTTTCCCCCTGACCTGCCGGGCGGCGGCCCGCCGCGGTCAGGGGGCGGCGGCGCAGACGATCAGGGCGGCCGCCGTGGCGACCTCGACCAGGGCGCCCAGCACGTCCCCGGTGATCCCGCCGAGCCGCCGGACGGCGTGGGCGCGCACCGCCCAGGCCGCGCCCAGACCGGCCGCGACCGCCACCGGGAAGACGACCGGGCCGCCCGCGAGCAGGCCGAGCACGACGGCCCCTGCCGCGACCGCCGCCGTCGCGATGATCGCCGTGCTCTGCCGCACCGTCCCGGCGACCATGGCGCCGAGGCCGCCGGGACGGGCGGACGGCACCCCGGTCACGCAGGCCCAGGTCACCGCCAGCCGCCCGGTGACGACGGCGAGCGCGAGCGCCATGGGCCCGGCCTCGGAGGCCGCCGCGGCCTGCGTGAGCAGCGTGAAGACCAGCGTCACGACGCCGAACGGGCCGATGTCGGAGCGCTTCATGATGTCCAGGGCCTGCCCGGCCGGCTTGCCGCTGCCCAGGCCGTCGGCCAGGTCGGCCAGCCCGTCCAGGTGCAGGCCGCGGGTGAGCACGGCGAGGGTGCCGAGGCCGAGCGCCGCGGCCAGCAGCGGCGAGACCAGCAGCCCGGCGGCGGCCATGACCGCCGCACCGGCCAGGCCCAGGCCGAGCCCGATCAGCGGCGCCAGCGCCATGGCCCATCCGGCGGTGACGCGGTCGGTGCGGGGCAGTCCGGCCGGCCAGATGGTGAAGGTGCCGGCGGCCAGGCGCAGTCCTGCGGCGACCGGCTCCTCCGGCGCGGAGGACGCGGGCGTGTCAGGGGACATATCAGGAGGCATATCGGTAGCCCGGTCGAAGAGGTCTCACAGGGAACGAGGGACGACGTGGACGGCGGCATCGGCGGCTCGCCCGGCGCGGTCTCACAGGGGTCTCACAGGGCTCTCACAGGGGGAGGGGGACGACGCGGCCGGCGACGACGAAGACGGCCTCCTCCGACTCGGCGGCCAGACGCTGGTTCAGCCGGCCGAGGGCGTCGCGGAACACCCGCCCGCTGGCCGTGGCGGGGACCACGCTGAGGCCGACCTCGTCGCTGACCGCCACCACCTGCGCCCGGGTCTGCCGCCAGGCGGCCACCAGCTCGTCGCAGCGCGCCGCGACCGCGTCCAGGGCCGTCCCGAACCGTCCGGGCTTGCGGCCCCTCGGCCGGTCATGGGCGGGATCGTCCCAGGCCCCGCACGCGTCGAAGACCGCGGCGAGCCAGGTGCCGACGCCGTCGATCAGCAGCGGCCCCGTCTCGGAGCGCAGCAACGCCTCCAGCTCGGTGGTCTCGACGGTCGTCCAGTACGGCGGACGCCGCAGCCGATGGGCGCGGACCCGGGCCAGCCACTCGGCGTCGCGCCCGCCGGTCGGCCCGGTCGCGACGTAGGTGACGTCGGGCTCGGTGATCAGCCGCAGCTCGGCCTCGCCGGACTTGCCCGAGCGGGCGCCGCCGAGGACCAGCGCCCGCCTGGGCAGGGGCGGGCGCGCCGTCGCCGGGGTGCGCGTGTCGATGATCGTGCCGTCGTCCACCATCTCGCCGCCCCAGAAGCCGAGCCGCCTGCGCAGCTCGCCCTCCGAGGGGAGCCGGTGGTCCAGGTTGACGGCCACGACCTGCGTGCGGGCGGTGACCAGGCCGCGCCTGCGCAGGTCGCCGAGGCGCTGGGGCCGGTCGAGCAGGTCGATGAGCACCAGGTCGTAGGCGTCCTCCGCCCAGGAGGGCGAGGGGGAGCCGGACAGGTCGTCGGCGGAGACGGCGTACAGCACACGCCCGCGGTCGGGGCCGCTCACGGCGTAGCCGTCCGGCGTGACGGTCATCCGGTAGCCCTTGGGCATCGCCGCGGGGGGAGCCAGGGGGAGGCCGGCGGGCGGAGCGAGCCGCACCGCGTCGTCGAGCACGACGGCGGTGGGCAGGCGGTGGCCGGGGGACAGGCGGCGGCAGGACGCGCACCCGCAGTTGGGCTCGGGCCAGCCGTACGGACCGGCGGTGCCGGATAGCAGGACCTTCACTATGCCCGTGCCGCGCTGGTCGCCTCGGCGGAGGTGGCGGGAGCCGCGACGGCCGCCGTCACGGGAGCGCGAGCGGGCGCGGCCGGGCGTGCGGGCGCCGTCGCGCGTCCTGGTCCGGCGGCGGAGGCCGTCGGGCGTCCTGGTCCGGCGGCGGGGGCCGGAAGTCGGAAGTTGGGCGGCATCGTCCGGCCTCCAATCTCGGCTGTCGCGCGGTCGCGCAGGTCCGCTCCGTTCTGCCCGGCCGGCCTCTGGCCTGTCCCGCCGCGCGCACGGCAAGATCTGCGGCAGACTCCAGGGGATAGGGTCTGCACAGCCTGGTGAGGGCATTGGGCAAACCCCACGAAAAGGAGCGTATGGCATGACTTGGCGCTGGCGTTATGAAAACGCTAACGGTGGTGAGGTTTTGGACGGCCCGCTTCCGCGCGAGATCTTCCCGAGTCAGGCCGATGCCGAGTCATGGCTCGGTGAGAACTGGCGCACCTTGCTCGAGGCGGGAGTCGAGCAGGTCACGCTGCTGGAAGACGACAAAGTGGAGTACGCCGGGATGTCGCTGCGTGTGGAGTGAGCGCGGGGCCCCTTGGCTTTCCTGATGCCCATGTGACAAACGTTGTCAGAGTGACCGAAATACCAAGGGGCCCGAGACGACTCCTTTACGGCCGCGCCTTCATGCCGGCCCGGCGAAGGCGAGCCGTCAGCGCCCAGGCCGGGACGGCGGGCTCTGGGTCTTGGCCGGGTCGCGCTCGACGATCGCGCCCAGCGCGGAGTCGATCTTGGACATCACCTCGGCGTCGAGCTTCACCCCCGACGCCTTGACGTTGTCGGCCACCTGCTCGGGGCGGGTGGCGCCGATGATGGCCGAGGAGACGTTCGGGTTCTGCAGCACCCAGGCGACGGCCAGCTGCGCCATGCTGAGCCCCAGGTCCGCGGCGATGGGCTTGAGCTCCTGCACGCGCGACAGCACGTCGTCGTCCATGAACCGCGAGATGAAGCCCGACCCGGACGGGTCGGTCGCCCGCGACCCGGCGGGCGGGGCCTGGCCGGGCAGGTACTTGCCGGTGAGGATGCCCTGCGCGATGGGCGACCAGACGATCTGCCCGACGCCCTCCTTCTCGCACAGCGGCACGATCTCGGCCTCGATCACCCGCCACAGCATCGAGTACTGCGGCTGGTTGGAGATCAGCCGGTCGAAGCCCATCTCGTCGGCGATCTTCAGCGCGTCGGCGATCTGGGAGGCGGTCCACTCGCTGACGCCGACGTACAGGACCTTGCCCTGCCGCACGAGGTCGTCGAAGGTCTTCAGCGTCTCCTCGAGCGGCGTCTCGTAGTCGTAGCGGTGCGCCTGGTACAGGTCGACGTAGTCGGTCTGCAGGCGGCGCAGCGAGCCGTGGATGCTCTCGGTGATGTGCTTGCGCGACAGCCCCGCGTTGTTCGGCCCCGGCCCGGTCGGCCAGTACACCTTGGTGAAGATCTCGACCGACTCGCGGCGCACGCCCTTCAGCGCGCGGCCGAGGACCTCCTCCGCCTTGGTGGCGGCGTAGACGTCGGCGGTGTCGAAGGTGGTGATGTCCGCGTCGAGGGCGGCCCGCACGCACTCCTTGGCGGCGTCCTCCTCGACCTGCGAACCGTGGGTGATCCAGTTGCCGTAGCTGATCTCGCTGACCTTCAGACCGCTGCGGCCAAGATGGCGATATTGCATGCTTTTGACCCTAACCGTCGCTTACTGGTGATCTGTTTCGGGGTAGTCTGCCCCGGGTGCGGCAGTTGATCACACGCGGGGTTGTACGGCGCGCGCTCGCGGTGGCCGCCGCGGGCGCGGCCCTGGCCATGGCGGCCTACGCCCTGCGCATCCTCACCCGCCGGCCGACCGCGCCCCACCCCCTCACGCCCCGCCGCGACGCTTTTCCCGCGCCGCGTCCCGGCGCTCTTTGTGAACCGGCGCTCGCGCGTCGCCCCGGTGCTCTCGCCGGGCCCGTGCCGCGTCCCGGCGCTCCGCGCGCGCTCCGAGCCGGCGTCCCTCTTGTCCCCCTGGACGAACGCGGGCCGGAGCGGACCGTCGTCCGGCGGCGGGGACGGCGGGTGGCGCCGGTCGCCGTGTTGTGCCTCGCGGTCGTGACGGCCGCCCTGCTCGGCGCTCGTGCCATACGGGACACCCCCGCGCCGGCCGCCGCCACCGCCCCGTCCCAGCTCGCGTCCCAGCCCGCCCCCTCACTCGGCGCGGTGGCCGGCACCGCCTCGCCGGAGGTCATCGCCTCACCGGAGGTCACCGCGGGACCCGCCACGCCCGTGGGTGGCACGTGCCCGCCCGAGGGGCACCGGGTCCTGGCCCGGCCGCTGGACCCGCGTGTGCGCGCGGCGGTGGACCGCCAGTGGCGGCGCGTCGAAAGGTGGCTGCGGGCGAACGCGCCGGTGACCTACGCGGCTCTGCGTCCTGCGGCCAGGGCGCGGGCCATCGCGGTCGCCGAGGCGCAGACCGGCCTGCGGTTTCCCGCCGGCCTGCGGGCGTCGCTGCTGCGCCACGACGGCTCCAGCGCGGGGGGCGCGGTGCTGCCCGGCCTGCGCGACCTCGGCGTGCGCGAGATCCGCGACACCTGGCGCGCGCTGTGCGCCGGGCGGGGCCCGGCCGACTGGCCCGCAGGGCGGTGGGACGGCCGGTCGATTCCTTTCGCCGTGCCCGCGCCGGGCGTCGCCGGAGCCTCCGCCGTGATCGTCCCCGGACGGGGCGACGTCGGCCGCCCGAGCGCCGAGGGAGTCACGCGCGACCCGCGGAACGGCTGGACGTCGTCGTACGCGCTGCTCAGGGCGACGGCCGGGGCGCTGGAGGCAGGACGGCCGGTGCGGGGGCTGCGGCCGGTGGTGTCAGGTGGCCGTCTGCGCTGGGCCCCGTCGGGTTCCTCGTCGTAGAGCGGCGCCGGTTTCGCCGACCAGCTTCCCGCCGCCCCGGCGCCGAGCAGCGGACCGTCATCGGGCAGAGCGGCTGTCGGGGTACGCGGCGCCGCGGGCGCTGACGGTGCGCGACCGGACAGGGGCCGACCTATCGGCCGCGCGGGTGGTGGGGAGGTGGGGGAGCTAGTTCTTGGGGGGGACGGGTTTGCCGCCGGGGAGGACGGTGGGTGGGGGGAAGCGCAGGCGGCGGATCTGCATCGCCCGCATGGCCGCGTAGAAGCCGACGCCCTTGAGGCTCTCGTCCGGCAGGCGCTGCGCGGCCTCCTTCTTCACCCGCTGCGCCACCCACACCGCGCTCACCGCGACCACGACGATCATCGCCGGCCACAGGATGGTGATGGCGTAGGAGTACAGGAGCATCCCGGTCTGGCCGCCGAACATCGGGACCGTCCACAGGATGACGAGCAGCAACAGCGAGACGGGAAGGAAATACTGGCTGATCGTGCGGCGCGAGTCGACCCAGTCGCGGGCGAGCTTGCGCGCGGGCCCGCGGTCTCGCGCGGGGAGATAGCGGTCGTCGCCCCGCAGCATGCCCTCACGGGCGCGCGTCCGCTCTGAGGCCTGGCGCTCGCGCGCCTGCTTGTAGGCCTCTTTGCGGTTGCTGGGAGCGGTCACCGGCTGGCGGCGGCGGCCTTCGGCCTCGCGGCGTTTGGGGGTTGGCCGGCCCTTTCCCGCGGTTTTCGCCAGCGTCTCTGAAGACGGAGTGGGGCTGTCATCCACGGGGGCCTGCGTGCGACGTCGGAACACGACGTCAGCCTACCGGGGGTGCAACTTAATGACGCCCTCGTGCGTTATGCGTAGGGTGGACCTACGCGACTTTGCCGCGATAATCGGGGGCTGACGATGAGCGGGCAGCCTGTGGAGTTGCGAGTCGGCGCGAGGGAGCATGGATGCCAGCGAAGCGAGCATACGGCCGGCGAGCGTCGCAGCGAGCGGGAGCATAGGCACAGCACTACCTAAGAAGGGGACGGCCAACGCGCATGAGCGTGATGAAGAGACTTTCCATGATCTTCAAGTCCAAGGCCAACAAGGCCTTGGACAAGATGGAGGATCCGCGCGAGACCCTCGACTACTCCTATCAGCGGCAGCTTGAGCTTCTGCAGAAGGTACGCCGGGGCGTGGCCGATGTCGCCACCTCGCGCAAGCGGGTGGAGCTGCAGATCAATCAGATCCAGCAGCAGGCGAAGAAGCTTGAGGACCAGGGCCGCAAGGCGCTGAGCGTGGGGCGTGAAGACCTGGCGCGTGAGGCGCTGAGCCGTCGCTCGTCCCTGCAGACCCAGATCGCCGACCTGCAGGTGCAGCACAACAACCTGCAGGGCGAAGAAGAGAAGCTCACCCTCGCCAGCCAGCGCCTGCAGACCAAGGTCGACTCCTTCCGCCACAAGAAGGAGACCATCAAGGCCACCTACACCGCCGCCGAGGCGCAGACCCGCATCAACGAGGCTTTCTCCGGCATCTCCGAAGAGATGGGCGACGTGGGTCTGGCGATCCAGCGCGCCGAGGACAAGACCGCCCAGATGCAGGCGCGCGCGGGCGCGATCGACGAGCTGCTGGCGAGCGGCGCCCTGGACGACTTCAGCGGCCAGCGCGGCGACGACATCCAGGCCGAGCTCGACCGCATGGGCGGCGGCAGCGACGTCGAGCTCGAGCTCGCCCGCATGAAGGCCGAGCTGGGCCAGGGCCCCGCGCCGCGTGACGCGATCGAGGCCGGCCACCCGGGTCAGCAGCAGGCGCCGCCGCAGCAGCAGCCGCAGTCGCACCCCACCCAGCAGTACCGCCAGCCGGGGGAGGGCCTGTGATCGTCCGAATCATGGGCGAGGGCCAGGTCGAGGTGGCCGAGGGCGACATCGACGTGCTGAACTCCCTCGACAGCGAGCTCGAGGCCGCCATCGAGATCGACGACGAGGCGCAGTTCCGCACCAAGCTCCACGCGCTGCTCGACAAGGTGCGCCAGATCGGCAAGCCGCTTCCCGACGACGCCCTGGAGCCCTCCGAGCTCATTTTGCCGCCGGCCGACGCTTCGATCGACGAAGTGAGGGGCATGCTGGGCGATTCGGGGCTTATCCCGGGATAGTTTGTAGATATGACACAAACCCGGTACGCCCCCGACCGGGGTCTGACGGTGCGCATGGTGTCGACCATGTTCCTGCTGGGCCTGCTCTACGTCGTCTTCGTGGGCGTCCTGATCGCCCTGGGGGTCCAGGCGGTCGTGGTCCTCGTCCTGGCCGGGGGCCTCCTGCTGGTCCAGTACTTCTTCTCCGACAAGATCGCGTTGTTCGCGATGCACGGACGGGAGGTCTCCCGGCAGGAGGCGCCCGAGCTGCACGGCCTGATCGACCGGCTGTGCGTCATGGCGGACGTACCCAAGCCGCGGGTGGCGATCGCCGACACCGATGTGCCCAACGCCTTCGCCACCGGGCGCAACCAGAAGAACTCCGTGGTGTGCGTGACCACCGGCCTGCTGCGCCGGCTCGACCCGCTGGAGCTGGAGGGCGTCATCGCCCACGAGATGTCCCATGTCGCCCACCGGGACGTCGCGGTGATGACCATCGCCTCCTTCCTGGGCATCGTCGCCGGCCTCATGACGCGCTTCGCGCTCTACTCGGGCCTCGGCCGCGACCGGGGCAACAACAACGGCCCGCCCATCGGCCTCATCATCATGCTGGTCTCGATCGTCGTGTACGCGATCAGCTTCCTGCTGACCCGGGCGCTGTCGCGCTACCGCGAGCTGTCGGCCGACCGGGCCGGGGCTCTGCTGACCCAGCGGCCCTCCGCCCTGGCCAGCGCCCTGGTGAAGGTCACCGGCGAGATGTCGCGCATCCCGACGCGCGACCTGCGCGAGGCGCAGCCGTTCAACGCCTTCTTCTTCACCCCGGCGATCTCCGGCCGCGCGGGCGCGAGCCTGGCCACCCTGTTCGCCACCCACCCGCCGCTGGAGCGCAGGCTCGAGCAGCTCAGCACGATCGCCGCCCAGCTCGGCCGGGGGGCCTGAGCCCGATGGGCTGGCTGGACGCCCTGCTAGGCCGCAGCAAGCCCGCCCGGCCGAACCTCGACGCGCTGTTCGCGCTGCCGTCCGCGGCGGTGACACTGCAGGCCGCCACCGGCTTCGAGCCGACCGGCCTTGGCTCGGTGTGCTTCCGCTCCGCCGAGGGCGGGGCGTTCGCCACGCTCCAGCGGGACATCAGGGAACTGCTCGGCGACGTCGAGGTCGAACACTCCCAGGACTCCTACGGCTACACCTGGCTGCTGGTGCGGCGCCAGGCCGACGACCTGAGCTCGCTGGTCACCGACCTGCACGGGGTGAACTCCTCGCTGGAGGGCGCCGGGTTCGGCCCGTCGCTGCTGTGCTCGCTGGTCACCTTCACCGACGACCAGCGGCGCGCCCTCGCCGTCGTCTACCTCTACAAGCAGGGCACCTTCTACCCGTTCGCGCCGCTGGCCGGCGAGCGCAGGGACAACGCGCTGGAGCTCCAGGTTCGCGGGGCGATCTCCGGTGAGCTGCGCGTCGAGCCCGAGCTGTCCCGCTGGTTTCCGCTCTGGGGCGCGCCGGGCCTGTGATCCCGCGCCGGTCCGGCCCGGCGACCGCCTGTTCCCTCTGCTTCGTCCCTGCCCCGCGTCAAGGGCACGTACGAGAACGATCACCCCGGTCGTTCCGCCCCTTAGCCAGGCGAAACGCGGGGTATACCACCCGGCAGATCAGCCATCGCCGGGGGGAAACAGGTGGCAGTGACCGACCATGGCCGCGCTGGGGCGGCCGCAGAGACCCACGCGGCGGAGCGGCTGCGCGCCGTCGTGCCGCGCGTGATGTCGGTGTGCATCGCCATCGCCGCGGTGTACTCGGCCGTGATCGCGCTGATCGCGCCGGTACGCCACCTGCTGAGGCCGCTCACCGGCCTGATCGAGATGGCGGTCTTCCCCGTCGAGCCGAACCTGGGCTACGCGGTGTTCCTCGGCATTCTCGCCGGAGCCCTGGCCCGGCACAAACGCGCCGCGTACTGGGTGCTGGTCGCCTTCTTCTCCCTGCTGGTGCTGGGCAACCTCGCCGTCGTGCTGTCGGCGTCGCTCATGCCCGACCTGGTGGAGGAGTACGCCCTGATGGGCCAGGTGGTGGCCTCGGAGGTCAACCTGTCGGTGTCGGCCGTCGTGCTCGGCATCCTGGCGGCGGCGCACAACCAGTTCTTCGCGCCGATGCGGCGGGCGTCGTTCCGCAAGGCGCTGCTCACGCTGGGCTCGCTGCTCGCGGTGGCCTTCGGCGTCGGGTACGGCCTGGTGATGCTGTTCCCGGGCACCCTGCGGCCCCGGGACCACCTGCCCTGGGCGCTGGAACGGACGCTCGGCGGGGTGGTGACGCTGGACTTCTACCGCACCGGCCGGCCGCCGTTCTGGGTGAACTCCGTCATCGGCCTGCTGAGCGCCGTCGCGGTGCTGGTCGCCTTCGCCGTGCTGTTCCGCTCCCAGCGGGCCCGGGCCGAGCTGCCGCCCGACAGCGAGACCCGCATCAGGGCGCTGCTGTCGGCCTACGGCTCGCGTGACTCGCTCGGCTACTTCGCCACCCGCCGCGACCGGGCGGCCATCTTCTCGCCCAGCGGCAAGGCGGCGGTGTCCTACCGCGTGGTGGCCGGCGTCTGCCTGGCCGGCGGGGACCCCATCGGCGACGTCGAGGCGTGGGGACCGGCCATCCGGGCCTGGATGGACGAGGCGCGGCGCTACGGGTGGGCGCCCGCCGTCATCGGGCCCAGTGAAGCCGCCGCCCACGCCTACGCGCGCGCCGGGCTGCGCGTGCTGGAGCTCGGGGACGAGGCCGTCATCGAGGTCGCCGAGTTCGGCCTGGAAGGCCGCGAGATGCGCGGAGTGCGGCAGGCGGTCAACCGGGTCGGGCGCGCGGGCTTCACATTGCGCGTGCGACGGCACAGCGAGCTGTCGGCCGAGGAGGCGCGCCAGATCATCGAGCGCGCCGCCGCCTGGCGCGACACCGAGACCGAGCGGGGGTTCTCCATGGCCCTCAGCCGGCTCGGCGACCCGGCGGACGGCGAGTGCGTGCTGGTGGAGGCGAGGGACGCGGCCGGCGAGCCCGCCGCCATGCTGTCGTTCGTGCCGTGGGGCGACGACGGCCTGTCGCTGGACCTGATGCGGCGCGACCGGCACGCCGACAACGGGCTGATGGAGTTCATGGTCGCCGGGCTGATCACCCAGGCCGCGGCGCTCGGCGTCAAGCGCGTCTCGCTCAACTTCGCCATGTTCCGCTCGGTGTTCGAGGGCGGGGCGCGGCTCGGCGCCGGGCCGGTGCTGCGCCTGTGGCGGCGCGCGCTGGTGTTCTTCTCCCGGTGGTGGCAGCTCGAGTCGCTGTACCGGGCCAACGCCAAGTACCACCCCCGCTGGGTGCCGCGCTTCCTGGCCTACGACGACACCCGCGACCTGCCCAGGGTGGGGCTGGCGTCGGCGATCGCCGAGGGGTTCCTCACAGTGCCGAGCCTGCTCACCCTGCTGCGCCGCCGCCGGCGCGCCGCCGCCGGCCGCCCCGCGGAGGGTGGGCGTTCCGCCGGCGGCTGAGCGCCGGGACGGGCGGTTCCTTGTGCCGGGTCACGCTACGAGTACGGCTTGCAGCCGGTAGTTCTAGATTCCTCCAAGTCCGCGCCACAATGGGGCGACAAGCCCAATAAGCGGGGGACGGAGGGCGCCATGTCGGACCCGGTGCCGTTACGGCCGGGTGATCCCGCGCGGGTCGGGGGCTACGAGCTCACCGCCCGGCTGGGGGAGGGAGGCCAGGGGGTCGTCTATCTCGGCCGCACTCCGGCGGGCGCGCCGGTGGCCGTGAAGGTGCTCCGCTCCGACCTGGCGCAGAACGAGGAGGCGCTGGCCAGGTTCGTCCGGGAGGTGTCCACGGCCGTCCGCGTGGCGACCTTCTGCACCGCCCAGGTGATCGAGACGGGGGTGGCCGACCAGCGGCCGTTCATCGTCAGCGAGTACATCGACGGTCCGACCCTCATGGCCGTGGTCGAGCGCGAGGGGCCCCGCCAGGGCGCGGCCCTGCACCGGCTGGCCATCGGCACCGTCACGGCGCTGGTCGCCATCCACCAGGCCGGCATCGTGCACCGCGACTTCAAGCCCTCCAACGTGCTGCTCGGCGCGGACGGGCCCCGGGTGATCGACTTCGGCATCGCCAGGGCGCTGGACAGGAGCTCCACGCTGACCTCGACGCTGGTCGGCACGCCCGCCTACGTCACCCCCGAGCAGCTCGCGGGGGAGCAGGCCGGTCCGGCCGCCGACATGTTCGCCTGGGCGGGCACCATGGTGTTCGCCGCGACCGGCGAGGCGCCCTTCGGCGCCGACAGCCTCCCGGCCGTCTTCCACCGGATCATGAACCTGGAGCCGGATCTCGGCGCGCTGGACGAGCGGCTGCGCGTCATCGTGGCCGCCTGCCTGGCCAAGGACCCGGCCGCCCGGCCGGCCGCGGGCGAGGTGCTCATGCGGCTGCTCGGACACGACGGCACCGGCCCCGCGCCGGCCGCCGCGATCATGGCGGAGGGGTCGGCCGTCGCTCAGCCCCATCTCTCCCACTCCTGGCCGGGCCCCGCGCCGGCGTCCGGTGGGCGGCCGTACCGGCCACCGCCGCCCCGGCCGGGCGGTCCGTCCCTCACCGGCTCGTCCCCTGCCGGCCCGTTCTCCACCGGCTCGTCCTTGACCGGCTCGTCCTTGACCGGCCCGTCCTTGAACGGCCCGTCCTTGAACGGCTCCTCCTTGAACGGCCCGTCCTCCACCGGCCGGTCCTCGACCGACTCGTCCTTGAACGGCCCGTCCTTCACCGACCCCTCCTCCGCCGGCCCGACCGAAGTCCGGACGGCCCCGCCCTCCGCCTCGCCCACCGAAGGGTCCTCCGGGCCCGCCGAAGGGTCCTCCGGAGGGAAGGGGCGGCTTCCGCTGGTGGTGGCGGGCGTCGTCGCGGGCGCGCTCGTCCTGGGCGGCGCCGGATACCTGATCGCCCAGCTGCCGGTCGGCGCCCCGGGCCCGCGGGTCTCCGCGGACGGCACCGCGGGCACGCAGGGGCGCCCCGGCGAGCGGGCCGGACGCTCCTCCGGCCCGGCCGCGTCCGGCGGGGCGAGCCCGGCGGCGACGGCGCCGCTCGCCGCCACCAGGACGATCGAGCTGCCGGGCAGCACGGTGACGATCTACGAGAGCGACGGCGACCCGGTCAGGCTGACCTTCTACAGCCTGGACAACGGCACGCGCGCCTACATCCGGGACGACGGCGCGAACTCCTTCACCAAGACGAGCAAGTACTTCGAGTACGTGGTGAGCGGCGACGGCCGGCGGGCGCTCGGCGTCGACACCCTCTACACCAAGGACGGCCACTCCGCCGTCTCCCTGGTCGACCGGGCCGGCGCCGGGCGCACGATGATAAGGATCGCCAAGGCGCCGGTGTACCCGTCCTACCCGCAGTGGTCACCCGACGGCACCAAGGTGCTGGTCACGGTGAACGAGGCGGTCGGCGGCACCAGCCGCGGCCACGGCTACGCGATCATCGACGTGGCGCGCAGGAAGGCCAAGATCGTCCACGTGAAGGAGAAGGACGTCGGCCGCTGGAGCTACTTCTGGCGGGGCGACGGCAGGGCCGTCGGCACCTGGGCGCTGAAGGGCGGCACCCGGCGCATCCGGTTCTACGACCTCGACGGCACCGTGCTGCAGACGCTGCTGCGGGTCGGGAGCCCGCTCACCGTCGAGGGCGACGACATGTCGCCGTCGGGGAACCTCTTCCTGACCTCCTGCGCCGGCCGCGGCCAGATCTGCGTATGGACGGCGGACGGCGAGGAGCGCGCGCGCTTCGCCTTCCCGACCGACCGGGTCATCGGCTGGTACGACGACGCCCACATCGCGGCCTGGCGCAAGAAGGGCCGAGGGTACGAGGCCGTGGTCGTCGACCTGAAGGGCAGGGCCGGCCGCGTCCTGGCGACGGCCGGGGCGGCGGAGTACCCAAAACTGTCCCTGCGCTACACCAGGGCCGCCTGAGGTTGGTCAAGATCCGGCCGCGCCTGGGAAGGGCGCGCCGGAGCCGGGGCCGGCCGGTGGTGCCATGTGCACATGACCACGTTCAGCGCGGCCCTGGCGGCCGCCGCCTTCGTCTTCGCCGGAGCGCAGGCGGCCCCCGCCCTCGCGGCCACCCCCGCTCCCACCCTCGCGGCACCCGTTCTTGCGGTCTCCGCCGCCCCCACGCCGGCCCCCGCCCTCACGGTCTCCACCGCCCCCGCGCCGGCCCATGCCCACCTCCGCGACGCCGCGAGGTCGCCGTCGCACCGTGGGCGCGCCGGCGATCCGGCCGAGCTCTCCGTCAGCGGACGCGGCGTCGTCCAGGCGACGCCGGACGTGATGCGCCTCACCGCCGGCGTGGAGGTGCGCCGTGATCGGGCGGGGGAGGCGTTCGCCGCCGCCAAGGCCGCCGCGCTCAAGCTGAACCAGGCGCTGCTGGGCGCCGGCGTGGCCGAGCGGGACCTGCGCACCAATGACCTGTCTCTCGCCGCCGACTACGACAAGTACCCCAAGGTCGTCGGATACCGGGCCGCCCAGGGCGTCGAGGCGCTGGTGCGCGACCTGTCCCGGGCGGACGCGGTGGTGCAGGCCGTCGC
Organism: Sphaerisporangium rhizosphaerae; assembly: GCF_042665155.1. NCBI lineage: Bacteria > Bacillati > Actinomycetota > Actinomycetes > Streptosporangiales > Streptosporangiaceae > Sphaerisporangium > Sphaerisporangium rhizosphaerae. The sequence continues at coordinate 225,887 of NZ_JBHTCG010000006.1, forward strand.
AGGGGTGGGGGAGGAGGCGCGCCTGAACGGCATCTCCTTCGAGGTCTCCAAGTCGGCGGCGCTGGTGAAGGCCGCGCGCGCCGCCGCGGTCCGCGACGCGCACGACAAGGCGCGGCACTACGCCGAGCTGACCGGGCGCGGGCTGGGCCGGGTGCTGAAGCTGGAGGAAGAGGGCGACACCTCGCCCTCCCGCTTCGCGATGCTGACCGAGAAGTCCGGCGTCAACCCCGGCCAGGGCACGGTCACCCTCACGGTGCGGGTCGTCTACGAGCTCACCTGAGCCCGGCCGCGCCTCCCGGCCCAGGACCGGCACATGACCTGCCGCTTCCTCCGGGCGTGCTCTCCTCGGATCCGTCCTTCCGGCACCTCGACCGGCCGCCGTCCCTGACCCGTCACGGGAGGGCGAGCATGCGGTCCAGGGCGACCTTGGCCCAGTGGGTGGTGTCGGGGTCCACGGTGATCTGGTTGACGACCTGGCCCTCGACCAGCGACTCCAGCGCCCACACCAGGTGGGGCAGGTCGATGCGGTTCATCGTCGAGCAGTAGCAGACCGTCCGGTCCAGGAAGGTCACGGTCTTGTCGGGGTGCTGGGCCGCCAGCCGCTTGACCAGGTTCAGCTCGGTGCCGATCGCCCACGCCGACCCGGCCGGCGCCTGGTCGAGCATCTTGATGATGTACTCGGTGGAGCCGACGTGGTCGGCCTTGGTGACCACCTCGTGCCGGCACTCGGGGTGGACCAGCACGTTGACGCCGGGGATGCGCTCGCGGACCTCGTCCACGCAGCTCTCGGTGAACCGGCCGTGCACCGAGCAGTGCCCGCGCCACAAAATCATCTTGGCGTCCCTGAGCTGCTGGTCGGTCAGTCCGCCGTTCGGGCGGTGCGGGTTGTAGACCACGCACTCCGAAAGGGGGATGCCCATCTCCAGGACGGCCGTGTTGCGGCCGAGGTGCTGGTCGGGCAGGAAGAGCACCTTGCGCTCGCCGGCGCCCTTGCCTTCCGGCCCCTCGGGGCCGTCGTCGAACGCCCAGGTCAGCGCCCGGCGGGCGTTGGAGGAGGTGCACACCGCGCCGCCGTTGCGCCCGCAGAACGCCTTGATGTCGGCCGAGGAGTTCATGTAGGTGATCGGCACGGTCACCTCGGCGATGCCGAGGTCGGAAAGGACCTCCCACGCCTCCTCTACCTGGTCGAAGGTCGCCATGTCGGCCATGGAGCACCCGGCGGCCAGGTCGGGCAGCACCACGCGCTGGGAGTCGCCGGTCAGGATGTCGGCCGACTCGGCCATGAAGTGGACGCCGCAGAAGACGATGTACTCCGCGGACGGGCGGGCCGCCGCCTCGCGGGCGAGCTTGAAGGAGTCGCCGGTCACGTCCGCGAACTGGATGACCTCGTCGCGCTGGTAGTGGTGCCCGAGCACGAAGAGCCGCTCGCCGAGCGCCGCCTTCGCCCTGACCGCGCGCGCGACCAACTCGGGGTCGGAGGCCGCGGGCAGGTCGCCGGGGCAGTCGACGCCGCGCTCGCTGTGCGGGTCGGTGCCCTGACCGAGGACGAAGAGCGGAAGGCCGGTTTCGGTGGTCGTCACGGCTTACACCTCTTAAGGGGCTTATCGTCTAGTTGACGACTAATGATGGCATACGGCCGGAGATGCTCCGCGCAGGGGGGGTGGAGCGGACCGCCCCCTGAGACAGGAATGTGTAGCGGTGCCCCGCTGTTGGTAGCGTCTGAGTGAGACCTCAGAACCAGGCCTCCGTCCCCGAGGGGCGTGTGGCAGACGGGGAGTCAACAGATGACGGTTGAGAGCAGCGAGACCACGCAGCAGGGCCTAGTCCTGACCGACGCGGCGGCGGCCAAAGTGCGCAGCCTGCTCGAGCAGCAGGGCGAAGAGGGCCTTCAGTTGCGCGTGGCGGTGCAGCCCGGCGGTTGTTCCGGCCTGCGCTACCAGCTCTTCTTCGATGACCGCTCGATGGACGGGGACGTCGTCTCCGACTTCGGCGGGGTCAGCGTCGTCACCGACCGCATGAGCGCCCCCTACCTCATGGGTGCCACGGTGGACTTCGTCGACACCATCGAGAAGCAGGGCTTCACGATCGACAACCCGAACGCCACGGGCTCCTGCGCCTGCGGCGACTCGTTCAACTAGGCAGGCCGGCCCCCACCCCGTCCGGCGGTCCCGCCAGACGGGGTTTCGGCCTGCCCGCCCTCCTTGGGTGTCACCTGGCCGTCAGTGTTCGGTAGCCCGGACGCAGCCGGTCCCGCGCGCGCCGGGGCGGAGCGGCGTCGCGGCGTGGACCTGTAGGGGTGCGGCGGGGCCGCCGGGCCGCGCCGCAGGTCACACGGGGCGCCGCCCGGACCTCGCGCCGCCCAGGCCGCCGGCTCCCTGCCCGGCCCCCGCGCGGAGAAGATCATCCACGGCGGTTCTCGGTTCGGGCTCGAGTTCCTTGCCGTATTCTTGGCGGGCTCATCGAGGCTGACAACGAGGAGAGCGACCCCGTGCGCATCGCCGTCACCGGATCCATCGCGACCGATCATCTGATGACCTTCCCGGGAAGCTTCGGGGACCAGCTCATCGCCGAGCAGCTCGACCGCGTGTCGCTGTCCTTCCTGGTCGACGACCTGCAGATCCGGCGCGGGGGCACCGCGGCCAACATCAGCTTCGGCATGGGCTGCCTGGGCCTCTCGCCGGTCCTGGTGGGCGCCGTCGGCGACGACTTCACCGACTACCGCTCGTGGCTGGAGCGCCACGGCGTCGACTGCGGCTCGGTGCACGTCTCCGACCTGCACCACACGGCCCGCTTCCTGTGCACGACCGACGAGCACCACAACCAGATCGCCTCCTTCTACACCGGGGCGATGGCCGAGGCCCGGTACATCGAGCTGCACCCGGTCGCCGAGCGCGTCGGCGGCCTCGACCTGGTGATGATCAGCCCGAACGACCCCGAGGCGATGCTGCGCCACACCGGCGAGTGCCGCCAGCGCGGCATCCCGTTCGGCGCCGACATCTCCCAGCAGCTCGCCCGCATGGACGGCGAGGAGATCCGGGCCTTGGTCGACGGCGCGGCCTACCTTTTCACCAACGACTACGAGAAGGCCCTCGTCGAGCAGAAGACCGGCTGGTCGGACGAAGAGGTGCTGTCCAGGGTCGGGGTGCGGGTGACCACCCTCGGTCCGAAGGGCGCCCGCATCGACCGCGAGAGCGAGCCGAGCGTGCACGTCCCGCCGACCCCCGAGCTGCGCAAGGTCGACCCCACCGGCGTCGGCGACGCCTTCCGCTCGGGCTTCCTGTCCGGCCTGTCCTGGGGCCTGTCGCTCGAGCGCTGCGGCCAGATCGGCAACCTCACCGCCACTTACGTCCTCGAGCACGTCGGCGGGCAGGAGTACCAGCTCGGCAAGCAGGCGTTCATGGACCGCTTCACCGCCGCCTACGGCGCCGACGCCGCCGCCGAGGTCGAGCCGCGGCTGTCGTGCCACTACGTCTGACCCGCCGCGTCTGACCTGCCGCGCCGTCTGACCTCCCCACGGCGTCCGGCCCTCCGCGCTTTCCGGCCTTCGCGATCCGCCCGTGTTCTCCGCGGGCCGGCCGCGGTGGCCGGGGGCGGTCAGTAGTTGCGGCGCACGTGGATGGCCCAGCCGCCCTGCGGCAGCTCGTAGGTGCCCACGTGGTGGTGCGACTTCAGCCGGCACCACGCGGGGACGTCGGTGAAGGCCGCCGGGTCGTCGGCGAGCACGGCCACCGTCGCGTTGAGCGGCACCGAGTTGATCTGCTCGGCCAGCATGATGATCGGGATGGGGCACTTGCGCCCCAGGGCGTCGATCGTGAGCGCGGCCGGGGGCTGGGGCGCCCCGGCGGACGCCTGCTGCTGCGAGCCTGCCATCAGTGATCCACCTTCGCCGTCGCGGCCCCGGCGCGTCCCGCCGGGAAGCCGGCCCGCCTTCGAGACCAGGTCCCGCGGCGCGCCGCGCATCTCTACGACCTCACTCCCACGCTCTCGCGCACGCGCCGGACGATGTCCGGCAGGACGGCGAGGAACCGGTCGACGTCCGCGGCGGAGGCGCCTCTGGGCAGCGACACCCGGACGTTGCCGTGCGTGAGCACCCCCATCGCCTCCAACACGTGGGATGGTCGTAGCGTACTCGCCGTGCACGAGCTGCCGGACGATACCGAGAAGCCCGCCCTGTCCAGTTCGGTGAGGATCGCTTCGCCAGGGACGTAAAGACACGAGAAGGTCACGATATGCGGCGCCCGCAGCGCCGGCTCCCCGACCACCTCGACGTCCGGCACCACGCGCGGCACGGTCTCGCGTACCCGGTCCACCAGGGCCGACAGCCGCGCGTTCTCCCGCTCGGACTCCTCGACGGCGGCGCGCAGCGCTGCCACCGCGGCCACGGCCGCCGGGACGTTCTCGAAGCCCGGCACCCTGCCGCGCTCGCGCTCGTCCTCCGGCAGCGGCGAACGCCACCGGGTGCCCTTGCGCACGGCCAGCAGCCCGACCCCGGCCGGGCCACCCCACTTATGGGCGCTGGCCGCGAGCACCGACCAGCCCTCGGGGACGGGAAGCCGCCCGAGCGTCTGGGCGGCGTCCACCAGCAGCGGGACCCCCGCCGCCCGGCACGCCTCGGCGGCCTCCGCGACCGGCTGCAGGGTGCCGACCTCGTGGTTGGCGGTCTGCAGGCAGGCCAGCGCGGTGCCCTCCGCCGCGACGGCCGCGCCGAACTCCGCCGGGTCCACCCGGCCGGTCCGGCCCACCCCGACCAGTTCCACCGAGCCGCCGTCGCGCTCGTTCGCCGCCGCGGCGGCCAGGACGCTGGAGTGCTCGACGGCGCTCGCCACCACGCGGCGCCCGGTGCGGCGGCGGCCGGGCAGCGTCCCGAGCACCCCGAGATGGACGGCCTGCGTTCCTGAGGAGGTGAAGGACACCTCGTCGGCACGCGCGCCGATCACCTCGGCGGCCTCGGCGCGGGCGCGTTCGAGCAGCAGCCGGGCCTGCCGCGCCGCGCCGTACAGCCGCGCGGGGTCGGCGCCGGCGGCGTCCAGGGCCGCGATCAGCGCCTCGCGCGCGGCGGGGTGCAGGGGTTCGGCCGAGGCCGCGTCGAAGTACGCCACGCGTTCATGCTCGCACCCGCGGCCGGGGTCGCCGTGACGGGGTGAGCGCGCCAGGGGCCGCCGTTCGCGGGGGCTGAGAAGGGGGGCGGGCCCTGTGCGCGCTAATGTGTCCCCCAGCGTGACGTGAGACAACCAAGAACGCGAACAACGTGAACCTGGAAACGACCGCCCAGGAGGGGGACTCTTGGGCTTTATCTGTGGGGTAGGCGATCCGTGAGTCCGACCCGCCGTACTAGACGGCGTCCGTTGGCCCGAAGGGTGCCGGGCGCCGCCGCCCTGGCGGCGCTGCTGGTTTCCCTGACGGCGTGTGGGGGCCCTGGCACGTGGGATCGTGCCGGCTTCCCCCAAGGCGTCACCAAAGAGGCCGGCATCATCCAGAGTCTGTGGAACGGTGCCTGGATCGCCTCCCTCGCCGTCGGTGTCGTCGTCTGGGGTTTGATCCTCTGGGCCTGCGCGTTCCACCGCAAGCGCAAGAACAGCGGGGACGCTCTGCCGCCGCAGGTGCGCTACAACCTGCCGATCGAGATCCTCTACACCACGGTGCCGATCATCATGGTCGCGGTGTTCTTCTACTTCACCGCCCGTGACGAGAGCACCATCACCGCGGTGTCGAAGAATCCCGACGTCAAGGTGCACGTCGAGGGCTTCCAGTGGAGCTGGCGCTTCACCAGCGAGAGCGGCGGCAAGACCGTCAGCGTCGTCGGCACTCCGGCCAAGCGCCCCGAGCTGGTGCTCCCGATGAACAAGTCGGTGCAGTTCGAGCTGACCTCGCCGGACGTCGCCCACTCGTTCTGGGTGCCCGCGTTCCTGTTCAAGCGCGACGTGCTCCCGGGCGTGAAGAACGTCTTCGAGATCCACACCATGACCCTCGACAAGCCCGCCACCTTCGCCGGCCGATGCGCCGAGCTGTGCGGCGTCGACCACAGCCGCATGCTCTTCACCGTGAAACTCGTGCCGCAGGCCGAGTACGACCAGTACGTCAACAGCCAGGCGGGGAGTGCCCAGTGACCGCCATCAACGAGCCGATCCGAGTGGGCGTCGCCCCGCGGAGCGCCCGCAAGGGGACCGTCATCGCCCGGTGGCTCTCTTCGACCGACCACAAGGTGATCGGGCACCTCTACCTGATCACCTCGTTCGTGTTCTTCCTCATCGGCGGCGTCATGGCCTTGATCATGCGCGCCGAGCTGGCCCAGCCGGGCCTTGAGTTCGTCAGCAACGAGCAGTTCAACCAGCTGTTCACCATGCACGGCACGATCATGCTGCTGATGTTCGCGACCCCGCTGTTCGCGGGCTTCGCCAACGAGCTGATGCCGCTGCAGATCGGCGCGCCGGACGTGGCGTTCCCCCGGCTGAACATGGTGAGCTACTGGCTCTACCTTTTCGGCAGCACGATCGCCGTCTCGGGCTTCTTCACCCCTGACGGCGCCGCCTCCTTCGGCTGGACGGCCTACACGCCCCTGTCGGACGCCGTCTCCTCCCCGGGGCTCGGCGGCGACCTGTGGATCATGGGCCTGTCGATGTCCGGCATCGGCACCATCCTGGGCGCGGTCAACTTCATCACCACGATCATCTGCATGCGCGCCCCCGGCATGACGATGTTCCGCATGCCGATCTTCACCTGGAACATCCTGCTCACCAGCATCCTGGTGCTGCTGGCCTTCCCGGTGCTGGCCGCCGCGCTGCTCGGCCTGGAGGCCGACCGCCATCTCGGGGCGCACATCTTCGACTCGGCGACCGGCGGCGCCATGCTGTGGCAGCACCTGTTCTGGTTCTTCGGCCACCCCGAGGTCTACATCATCGCGCTGCCGTTCTTCGGCATCATCACCGAGGTCCTGCCGGTGTTCAGCCGCAAGCCGATCTTCGGTTACATGAGCCTCATCGGCGCGACGATCGCCATCGCCGGCCTGTCGGCCGCGGTGTGGGCGCACCACATGTTCGTCACCGGCCAGGTGCTCCTGCCGTTCTTCTCGTTCATGACCTTCCTCATCGCGGTGCCGACCGGCGTGAAGTTCTTCAACTGGATCGGCACGATGTGGCGCGGCCACATCACCTTCGCCTCGCCGATGCTGTTCGCGGTGGGCTTCCTGGTGACGTTCCTGTTCGGCGGCCTGACCGGCATCATCCTGGCCTCGCCTCCGCTGGACTTCCAGGTCAGCGACTCCTACTTCGTCGTGGCCCACTTCCACTACGTCGTCTTCGGCACCGTGGTGTTCGCGATGTTCTCCGGCTTCTACTTCTGGTGGCCGAAGTTCACCGGCAGGATGCTGAACGACACCCTCGGCAAGTGGCACTTCTGGACGCTGTTCATCGGCTTCCACACCACCTTCCTGGTGCAGCACTGGCTCGGCGCCGAGGGCTTCCCCCGCCGCTACGCCGACTACTCGGCGGCCGACGGGTTCACCGACCTGAACGTGGTCTCCTCGGTGGGAGCCTTCATCCTCGGCGCCTCGACGCTGCCGTTCCTCTACAACGTGTGGCGGACCTGGCGGCACGCGCCGAAGGTCACCGTCGACGACCCGTGGGGCTTCGGCAACTCCCTTGAGTGGGCGACCTCCTGCCCGCCGCCGCGGCACAACTTCACCCGCCTGCCCCGCATCCGGTCCGAGCGTCCCGCGTTCGACCTGAAGAACCCGCACCGGCTGGCGCCGGAGAAGGAGCTGGAGGGAACCCGATGAAGGTTCAGGGCTGGCTGTTCCTCCTCTGCGGCGTCTTCTTCGCCGCCGTGGACCTGGTCTACTGGTTCTGGTCCAAGGAGCCCACCGGCACCACCGCGCTCGCCATCTCGGTGGGCCTGGCGCTCATGATCGGCTACTACCTGCTCTACACGGCGCGCCGCATCGGCGACCAGCCGGAGGACAGGAAGGACGCCGAGATCAGCGACGGCGCCGGCGAGCTGGGCTTCTTCAGCCCCTCCAGCTGGTGGCCGCTGTTCCTGTGCCTCGCGGTCGCCCTGATGACCGTGGGCTTCGTCATCGGCTGGTGGATGTTCATCGTCGGCGTCTTCGCGGTGATCATGGCGACCATCGGCTTCGTCTTCCAGTACTACCGGGGTCACTTCACGCACTGACAGACGGCCCCGGACGGCGGCGCGCCCGTCGTCCGGCCCCCGTCCACCCCACTTCCGCCGCGCGGGCGGCCGAGCTCTCCGTCAAGGGAGCGTCGGTCGCCCGCGCGGCTTTTTTGCTGGTCGTTGCGGCCTTTCTCCTTCTGCACGGGTACACGACACGCTGTAACCGGGTAATAACTCACAAGGAGTGATCCATCGGAGCGGGGGAGACGTAACGTGAGACACGTCGAGATCCGGGTGGTCGCCATGGGAACGGGGGCGCTGGCCCTGCTGCTGGCAGGTGGTTGCGCGGGCCCCGGAACCGAGAAAGGACAAGGTACCTCTGGCTCACGGCAGGACGTGGCTGTGAGCGTCTCTCCGGGCAACGGGGCGGCCCTGGTGGCTCCTGAACTGCCCGTCATGGTCGGAGCCGTCAACGGCGCTCTCAGGAGCGTCACGGTGCGCGGCAAGGCCGGCAACACCCTGGTCGCGGGCGTGCTGAGCGCCGACCACACCCAGTGGCGCAGCAAGCGCGGCACGGCCCCCGGCGAGACCTACCAGGTCACCGTCGTCGCCGTCGGCCCCTCGGGCGCCACCAAGCAGGTGACCAGCGAGTTCTCCACGCAGAAGGCCACACAGACCTTCGCGGTCGACAAGATCCTGCCCAACAAGGACATCACCGGCCTCACCGTGGGCGTCGGAATGCCGATCATGCTGACCTTCACCCACGGCATCACCGACCGGGTGTCGGTCGAGCGCAACCTGATGGTCCAGAGCTCCAAGCCGGTGGAGGGCGCCTGGCACTGGTTCGACGACAAGTCGGTGAGCTTCCGGCCCAAGAAATGGTGGCCGGCCCACACCAAGGTGAAGCTGGTCGCGCAGCTCGCCGGGGTGCGCGGCGCGCCCGGCATGTACGGCGCCCAGGACTACGTCCGCGAGTTCGAGGTGGGCCGTGCCCAGATCAGCCACGCCGACACCGTCAGCCACCAGATGACGGTCAAGCGCGACGGCGAGGTCATCAGGACCGTCCCGCTCAGCGCGGGGGACGGCGGCCAGTGGAACCACTACACGACCAACGGCGTGCACCTGGCCATGTCGCGGGAGGACGTCACGACCATGACCTCCCCTGACGCCGGCCCCGGCAGCGCCGGCTACTACAGCCTGACCGTCTACGACACCGTGCGCATCTCCGACACCGGCGAGTACGTCCACGGCGCCCCGTGGTCGGTGGGCTCGCAGGGCAACTCCAACGTCAGCCACGGCTGCATCAACGTCAGCCCGTCCAACGCCAAGTGGTTCAAGGAGGTCACCCTCATCGGCGACCCGATCATCGTGAGCGGCACGCCGCGCCAGCTGGACCCGGGCAACGGATGGGGACACTGGCAGGAGAGCTGGCCCCAGTGGCTGCGATGGAGCGGGCTGCGCTCGGGCTTCACCACCGAGGCCCTGTCGGCCGTCCCGGTCAGCGACCACCTGACCCAGCAGACCGACACCTCCAAGCGGCGCGTCACCTCCTGACGGCGCACGGAGGCACGGTACGGAGGTGCCGGGGCCGCGGAAGGCTCCAGGGAAGCCGAAACGGAAAGGGGCCCGGGCGCGTGGTGCGCCCGGGCCCCTTTCCGCGGCCGGCCGCCGTGGCGGCCGGTGTGCCGATGTGTCAGTGGCCGATCGACTTGGTCGTCTCGTCCGCCGGCCCGGCGCCCACCGCCGCGTGCGGCGCCCCGTGGCCGTCGTGCCCGTTGTGGTGACCGTCGTGCCCGTCCAGGGAGATCGCCTCGGTGTCGCCCGAGTAGGTCTCGCTGAGCCGGGCCCGCAGCCGGCCGATCGGGCCGCGCATGCCCTTCGGCGGGATGCCGTCGCGGTCGGGCGCGGCGGCGATGGCCGGGATGGCCTTCTTGCCGCGCACGTGCGCCGCGATATCCTCGGCCGGCGGCACGTGCACCTCGATGTACTCGCCGTGCGGCAGGCGCTTGATGACGCCGGACTCGACGCCGTGCGACAGCACGTCCGCGTCGTGGCGCTGAAGGCCGATGCACATGCGGTAGGTGACGAAGTACGCGATCGCCGGCCCGACGAAGATCAGCACGCGGCCGACCTCGGTCGTGGTGTAGAGCGAGATGTGGAACTTCGCCGAGATCCAGTCGTTGGCGCCCAGCAGCCACAGCAGGCCGTAGAACGTGATGGCCGCGATGCCGATCGAGGTGCGGTGCGGGTTGTTGCGGGGACGGTCGGCGAGGTGGTGCTCGCTGCGGTCGCCGGTGATCCACTGCTCCGCGAACGGGTAGAGCGCCAGGCCCGTCATGATGAGGCCCATCGGCCCCAGCGCCGGGATGAGCACGCTCAGCGGCAGGGTGTACCCCAGGAAGTTGATCTCCCACGACGGCATGAGCCGCAGCGAGCCTTCTAGGAAGCCCATGTAGAAGTCGGGCTGCGAGCCGGCCGAGATGTCGGCCGGCGTGTACGGCCCGAACAACCAGATCGGGTTGATCTGGGCGAAGGTGCCGAGCAGCGCCACCACGCCGAACGTGAACAGGAAGTACGCGCCCGACTTGGCCATGAACGACGGGTAGAACGGCGCGCCGACCACGTTCTGCTCGGTGCGGCCCTTGCCCGGCATCTGGGTGTGCTTCTGCACCCACATGAGGATCAGGTGGGCCGAGATCAGCGCCAGCAGGATGCCCGGGATCAGCAGGATGTGGATGCTGTAGAACCGCGAGATCACGTCGTGGCCCGGATACTCCCCGCCGAACAGGAAGTAGGTGATGTACGTGCCCACCAGCGGGATGGAGATGGCCACACCCTCGGTGATCCGCAGACCGGCGCCGGAGAGCAGGTCGTCGGGCAGGGAGTAGCCGGTCAGGCCCTCCAGCAGGGCCAGGGTGAGCAGCAGGACGCCGATGATCCAGTTGAGCTCGCGCGGCTTGCGGTAGGCGCCGGTGAAGAACACCCGGAGCATGTGCACCATCATGCCCGCCACGAACAGCAGCGCCGCCCAGTGGTGGATCTGCCGGATGAGCAGGCCGCCGCGCACGTCGAAGCTGATGTGCAGCGAGGAGGCGTACGCCTCGGACATGCGCACGCCCACCAGCGGCGCGTAGGCGCCGTTGTAGGTGACCTCGCCCATGCTCGGCTTGAACCAGAACGTCAGGAACGTACCGGTGAGCAGCAGGATGATGAACGAGTACAGGGCGATCTCACCGAGCAGGAACGACCAGTGGTCCGGGAAGACCTTGCGCAGGTTGCGCTTGAGGAAGTTGCCCGCGCCGATGCGCTCGTCGATGAAGTTCGCGGGTCCTGCGATGGCCTTCGGAGTGCTGTCCAGGCTCATGCCTTCCCCCTGACTTCGGCTTCGGCGTCCCCGCGCTCCCAGAAGCTGGGGCCGACCGGGACGTTGAAGTCGCTCTGTGCGATGAGGTAGCCCTCGCCGTCGACGCCGATCGGCAGCTGGGGCAGGGGACGCGCCGCGGGGCCGAAGATGACCTTCGCTCCGTCGGCGGCGTCGAAGGTGGACTGGTGGCAGGGGCAGAGGATGTGGTGCGTCGTCTGCTCGTAAAGCGCCGCGGGGCAGCCCACGTGCGTGCAGATTTTAGAGTACGCAACGATGCCGTCGTGGGTCCAATTGAGCTTGGTGCCCGATTTGATGTCCTCCGGCCGGAACTTGATGAGGATCAGCGTGGCCTTGGCCAGCGCGTTCAGATCCTCCTCGTGCCCCTCCGGGACCACCGACAGGATGCCGCCGGGGGAGTTGAAGTCGGCCGCGCGGATCGGCTGCTTGGTGCCCTCCACCATCAGGCGAAGGCCCTTCTTCCACACCGTGTGCCGCAGCGTCGTGCCCGGCAGGGGGCCGAGGTCCTTCAGCAGCACCAGCGGCAGCAGGCCGAGCGGGGCCGCGGCGAGCAGGAGCGTGCGGCGCAGCAGCTTGTGCTTGACGAAGCCGCTCTCGTTGGCGCCCTGCAGGAACGTCGCGTTGACGTTCTCGCGGACCTCCGCCCCGGTCGCCATCGGGTGGCGCTCCTGGACCAGGTTGTACTTCGGCATGATGCCGCGGACCCAGACCACGATGCCGGCCGCCAGCGACAGCAGGGCGACGGTCAGCGAGGCTCCGAGGGCGAAGTTGGAGGTCTGGGTCTTGTCGATGGTGCCGACCTGGAAGACGACGTACGACACGATGAACACGATCGCGGCGACGAAGGACACCACGAACAGCAGGGCGACGACGCGCTCGGCCTTGCGGGCCTTGGCCGGGTCGGGGAACGTCACCCCCTCGTGCACGATCTCCTCGTGGGCGCCGGCCGGCGCGCCGAGCGCCGACGTCTCACCCCCCGGAGGGGGCGTGCCGATGACGCGCCTCGGGACGCGATCTTCGGCCTGCTCGATGTCGTTCGGGATCTCAGTCATGGTTGGCCTGACGCTTCTTCGCGGTGATCCAGATGGCGGCGAGGGCGAGGAGGCTGATGCCGACGATCCAGCCGACCAGGCCCTCGGTCACCGGGCCGATGCGGCCGAGGCCGCTGCCGCCCGGGTCGGGCTGCTGGCGGACGCTGACGATGTAGGCGATCATGTCCCGCTTCTCCTGGGGCGTGATCGTGCTGTCGTTGAAGACCGGCATCGCCTGCGGGCCCGTGGCCATCGCCTCGTAGATCTGGGTGGGGGTGGCGGGGTTCAGCGGAGGTGCGTACTTGCCGTAGGTCAGGCCGCCGCCCGACCCGACGAAGTTGTGGCACTGGATGCAGTTCGCGCGAAACAGCTCGCCGCCCTTGGCGGGGTCGCCCTTGGACGGGTCGGTCGCCTCCAGGGAGGGCTTGGTCGGACCGCCGCCCAGCGACTGCACGTACGCGGCCAGCTGCCGGATCGTGTCCTGGTTCACCCAGTCCGGCGGGCGCTTGCGCGGCGCCTGGGGGCCGGGGTCGGAGAACGGCATGCGGCCGCTGGACACCTGGAAGTCCACGGCCGCGGCGCCGACGCCGACGAGGCTCGGGCCCGATGCACCGCCGGAGGAGTAGGACCCCTCGCCGTTCAGGCCGTGGCAGCTCGCGCAGTGTGCCGCGAACAGATCCTTGCCCGCCGCCACGTCGTCCGCCTTGCCGGAGGCGATCGCCGCGTCAGCTCGGTCTCCTCCGGGCGCCACCAGGGCGTACACCCCACCGAGGAGGCTCAGGGCAAGGAGGAGGACGGCGTATCGCGCGAGCGGATGCCGCCTCCGTGCGGTGATCGAGTTCACCGATATCCTCGTTCCGATCATTTGATGATGTAGATGGTCGCGAAGAGGCCGATCCAGACGACGTCGACGAAGTGCCAGTAGTAGGACACGACGATCGCGCTGGTGGCCTGCTCATGTGTGAAGCGCTTCGCGGCGTACGTGCGTCCCAGCATGAACAGGAACGCGATCAGACCACCGGTCACGTGCAGGCCGTGGAAGCCCGTGGTCAGGTAGAAGACCGAACCGTAGGCGTTGGAGGACAGGGTCACGCCCTCTTCCACGAGGTTGTGGTACTCGTACAGCTGCCCGCCGACGAACCAGGCGCCCATGAGGAAGCTGATGATGTACCAGAACCGGAGCTTCCTGACCTGACCCTTCTCAGCGGCCCACACGCCGAGCTGGCACGTCACACTCGACAGCACCAGCACGATCGTGTTGACCAGCGCGTACGGGATGTCCAGGTGGACGCCTTCAGGCAGCGTGGGCCAGGGTTTGCCCTGGCCGAGGCTGACCGACCGGATGGTGAAGTACATCGCGAACAGCGCCGCGAAGAACATGAGCTCAGAGGACAGCCAGACGATCGTCCCGACCTGGACCAGGTTCGGCCGGCGGGACGGTGCTGCTGTCGTCGTAATTGCGGATGCTGTCGCCACGCCCAGCATTATTGCGGCTGGAGGGGTCGGGTCGGCGCACGACCCCCCGGTAAGGCCACCTCACCCCGATAAACCAGACATAAGCCGGGAACGGCGCTAAGTGTGACTGGTCTGGGTTTCCGTCGCCGGGGACAGGTAGCATCCGTGGTGACCATACCTCGTCCCAATCGATAGTGAGCGCGACCGTGAGCATGAGGGTTCTCGTCTACAGCGACGACGCAAGCACCCGCGAGAAGGTGCGGCTGGCGATCGGACGGCGTCCCGCCGCCGACGTGCCCCTCGTGGAGATCGTCGAGTGCGCCACGCAGCCGGCGGTCGTCAAGCACCTGGATTCCGGAGAGATCGACGTGGCCGTCCTCGACGGCGAGGCCGTCCCCGCGGGCGGCATGGGCATCTGCCGCCAGGCCAAGGACGAGGTGTACGACTGCCCGCCGATCTGTGTGATCATCGGGCGTCGCGACGACCGCTGGCTCGCCGACTGGTCCCGCGCCGACGCCGTCGTGGCGCAGCCGATCGACCCCATGGCGCTCGCCGAGGCGGTCGCCGGCCTCATGCGGAGCCGTTCGGCCTCCCGCATCACCTCCCACTGACCCGGAGACCCCATGGACGCGCGCACCACGTGGCCCGCGCTGCTCACGGCCCTGCTCGCCCGTGAGCACCTCACCGCCGACGAGACCGCCTGGGCGATGGGCGAGATCATGTCCGGCTCCGCCACGACCGCCCAGATCGCCGCCTTCGCCACGGCGCTGAAGGCCAAGGGCGAGACGGTGGCCGAGGTCGTCGGGCTGGCGCGCACCATGCTCGACCGGGCCACGCCGCTGTCGGTCGACGGCCCCACCGTCGACATCGTGGGCACCGGCGGCGACCGCGCGCACACCGTCAACGTCTCCACCATGGCCGCGATCGTCGCCGCCGCGGCCGGGGCCCGGGTCGTCAAGCACGGCAACCGGTCGGCGTCCTCCTCGGTGGGCGCCGCCGACGTGCTCGAACACCTCGGCATCGTCCTCGACCTGTCCCCGGAGTCCACCGCGCGCACGGCCGTCGAGGCGGGCATCGCGTTCTGCTTCGCGCCGGTCTACCACCCGGCCCTGCGGTTCGCCGGCCCCGTCCGCAAAGAGATCGGCATCCCGACCTTCTTCAACTTCCTCGGCCCGCTCACCAACCCGGCCCGCCCGTCGGCGCAGGCCATCGGCGTCTACGACGCGCGCATGCTGCCCGTCGTCGCCGGCGTCTTCGCCGAGCGCGGCGTGTCGGCCCTGGTGTTCCGCGGCGACGACGGCCTCGACGAGCTCTCCACGGCCACCACCTCGACCGTGTGGGTCGTGCGTGACGGAACGGCCGTCGAGACCGCCTTCGACCCGCTGGACATCGGCGTGCCGCGCTCCGAGGCCGACGCGCTGCGCGGCGGGGACGTCGAGTTCAACGCCCGGGCCGTCAACGACCTGGTCGGCGGCAAGGGCGGCCCGGTGCGCGACGCGGTGTTGCTGAACGCCGCCGCCGCCCTGGTCAGCCTGGACGCCGGCGCCACCGCCCCCGACCCTGGCCCGCCCGGCGACGCCCTGGTGGCCGCGATGACCAGGGCCTACACCCGCGCCGCCGAAGCCGTCGACTCCGGCCGCGCCGCCGAAACCCTCACCCGCTGGGTCGAGACCAGCCGCTCGTACAAGCAACGTTCCTGACCCGCGCACGCACCAGACGCCGCGTATGCGGCAGACCGGCATACGCACGGGCCGGCCTCACCTCTGGGGCCGGCCTTTCGCGCCGCGCCGGCCATGCCTGGCCCCACGCACCGGGCCGTCCCCGCCTCGGGGCCGGCCGTTCTCGTTTTGCGGACGGGCCGATGATGCCTCGTGCGGGCTCCGCCTTACCTGGTGGGTAATCGACGGGCCTCGCCCTGAGGCGAGAGGCTCGGGGCATGAGCGATGACACCCGTGATGTCGTGGCGGAACTGCTGCGCCGGATGGCCGAAGGCGATCACGACCGCACCTCGGAGCTGTTCGCCGAGCCGGTCGACTGGGGCCTCGCCTGGCCGGCCGAGGGGCACCCGGCGGTGCCGTGGATTCGGCCCCGGTCCGGCCGGGCCGACGTGGCCGACCATTTCCGGTCCCTGGAAGCCCACCATGTGCCCGAACTGAACGGCACGTCCGTACGGTGGATTCTGGTCGATGGTGCGCACGCCGTGGTGCTCGGCGAGATCAGGCAGACCGTGCGGGACGGCGGCGCCGCGTACACCTCGCCGTTCGCCCTCCACCTCACGGTCCAGGACGGCTTGGTGACCCGCTTCCACATCTACGAAGACAGCCTCACCGTAGCCCGAGCCTTCACCCGATCCTGAGACCGACGGACGAAGGAACGGTGGCCGCTCACATCCGCCGCGGCCTGCGTCTGAACGCCCGGCGCGGCTGAAATTGGTCCCACCGCTAGATCGTTCGGGCGCCCCGGCGCTCGTTCGATCTTGCATCCCGGCTGCCGGAGGATGCTCAGTCGGCTTCGGCGAAGCCGATGGAGAAGGCGGAGTCGAGGTCGTGCTTGGAGTAGGTGCGGAACGCCAGGTGGGTCTCGGTGGCGAGGACGCCGGGCACCTTGTTGATCCGCCCCGGGATCACCTCGGCGATCTCCTCGTAGGCGGAGACGCGCACCATCGCCACCAGGTCGTAGTCACCGGTGATCGAGTACACCTCGCTGACCCGGTCAAGCTCGGCGATCGTCTGCGCGACTTCGGGAATCCGGTCGACCTCAGCCTTGATGTGCACGATCGCGGTGATCATACGAGCTCTCCCCTTCGAGTACGGCTTGGCCCGACTCTAGCGCCGCGTGCGCCTTCCCCCGCATCCGGCTCTGTCAGAGCAGGAGGCCGTGGTGGGTGGGCGAGGCTCTGGTGACGGTGACGGCTTCGAGATCAAGGAACTTCTCGACCATCGGATAGATCTCGTTCTTCCAGCGGTCGGTCTGGTAGGTGGCGGCGTAGATCCGCTCGTGCTCTGCTTCGCTCGCGAAGCGGCGCAGCGTGACGTAGCCGTCCGGGTCCTCCTCGTCGACGAGGGAGGCGATCACCGACATGCCACGTTCGGTCATGTAGGGGATCACCGTCCCCTCCATGTACTCCACCCACTCGTCCCGCATGCCGGGCCGAGTCTGATAGCGGCGGATCTCGTAGAACAACGTCTTTCCTCCCCGAAGCAGGACGCGGGACCGCCGGGCCGGCGCGAGACGGGAGCGTATGCCCGGCGACCAGGACGCCGATCCCGAGGTGCGGCCGATCCGCTGATCGATCATCTCGTGCGGCCGGATCCTCCGATGATCGATCGGGCGAGATCAGGGCAAGGAGTGGGGTGCCCCCTGGACGGGATCATTCCGCCAGGTGAACCGCCTCGGCGAATCGGCGGCCGACGGACTCGAGGGAGAGAGTAAGCCGAGATCCTTATTCGTTCAGCCCCACTGGATTCATATATGCATAAGGTGATTTCCGTGCGTGCCGGGACGGCGGTGCGGCCGAGGAGGAGACCGAATCCAAATCCTTGAGGCGCTCGCCGAGCCGCCGTCTCCGCTCATGGGGATTCATTGCGCCGGCGCACGGAACCCTCGTGGCCGCACAGGGAATGAGTGATCGTCCGGGCGTTTCTCGCCACGTTTCACTTCTCGCGCGTGTACTTCACCTGGAACCAGACGGTCCGGCCCGCGGGGTGCTGGAGAACGTCCCAGCGGTGTGAGATCTCCTGGACCAGCAGCAGGCCGCGCCCGCCCTCGCCGTACAGGTCACAGCACACGCGGGGAGCGTCACCACCTCCTGCGTCCACCACGTCGACATGGATGAACTCGTGGCGGTCGGCGAGCACGAGCGTCACCGTGCCGCCGTTCCCGGAATCGGAATGGACGACGGCGTTCGTGACGACCTCGGATACCAGGAGTGTGACGTCGTGGAGCGCGGGGTGCTCGCGGCCGAGCTTCTCGCGCACGTACGCACGTGCGAGGGAGACCGATTCGGGAGAACCGATCAGATCGATGGCCCCAAGAAGGCTTCCTGTCGTCATCTGCGCGCCTTTTCCATTCGCCGGTCGAATCTCGTCCCTCTTGACGATTCGCCTCATCAGAATGACGACCCGAGGCTACGATCGACGACGGAATCGGCCGACCTCGTGCCCACTGTTCTGTCAGCAGGCGAGTTGGTTGCCGATAGGCCCGATTTTAGTCAGGTAGGTGATAAATGTTCCCCGGGAAAGATATCGATCCCCGCGAGTCCCCCCGCGCCCTCTTCGCCTTCGAGTTGCGCCGCCATCGCCGCCGGGCGAACCTCAGCCAGCGGCAACTCGCCGAGCGCATCGGCTTCTCCGACTCCATGGTCAACCTCGTGGAGCAGACCAAGCGCCGGCCGTCCCAGCAGTTCGCCGAACTGTGCGACCGGGTCCTCGGGCTCGACGGCACCATGTCGAGGCTCTACACCGCGACCACCTGGCCGCAGGCGCCCGAGCACTTCCGGCCGTGGCTGGACGAGGAGCAGGACGCCGCCGACCTGTGTTGCTGGGAGCCGACGATCATCCCCGGCCTGCTGCAGACCGAGGCGTACGCCCGGCGAATCATCGTAGTGTCGCCCGGCATCACCGAGGAGGAGGTGGACGAGCGCGTCGCGGGGCGCATGCGCCGTCGGATGATCCTGGAGCGCAAGCGGCCGCCCGTGATCAATGTGATCATGGATGAGGCCGTGATCCGCCGCCAGGTCGGAGGCGTGGCCGTCATGAATGAGCAACTGCGATTCCTGCTGGAACTGGTCCGGCCACCCCAGCTCACCATCCAGCTAATCCCCAGCACCACGGATGTGCACTGCGGCTTGGTCGGCGGATTCATCATCGCCGAACGCGACGGATCGGCCTACGCTGCCTATGTAGGCGCGCAGCCCTATGGGCGCACCGTGGACGACCGGGCAACGTTGGCCCGGCTGGTCCGCCGGTATCACGCGATCAGTTTCCAGGCTCTGTCGTGCCAGCAGTCTCTCCGGTTCATCGAGGAAGTGGTGCAGCGAAATGACTCCTGACTCTCCGGCTCTGCGGTGGCGCAAGAGCAGCTACAGCGGCGATGAAGGCGACAACTGCGTGGAAGTGGCCTCGGCCTGGTCCGCTGGGATGGTCGCGGTGCGCGACAGCAAGATCGGGTCGGGGGCGATGCTCACCCTCATGCCCGCTGAGTGGTCGGCCTTCCTCTCCGGCATCAAAACCGGCACATTCCCCGTCTGACACCGACGACCTCACGACGGCCCACCCGCGCTCGCGGCATGGTGGGCCGGAGAGCACAGAACATGGGCCGGCGGGGGTGGAACCGGCTGAGCGGGATGGCAGTGGGAGGCTGCTATAGTCCCTGGCACGGTATGTCGGCTTAGGGAGACCAGACGTGGCAGGTGACGACGACATCTCCGGGTGATTCCGGAGGTCGACGGCCGGCTGACGGCGCGCGGGAGCGCGGCCGCGGTGGCCGTTTCTCGTCGTTCCCATACCCGTCCCCGCTGGGCGGCCGAGGCGCGCGCCAGCGGCACACTCCAAGGTCTCATCCATGTCCGATGCCTTCATCATCTGCTCCAACCTCTCCTTCTCCTGGCCGGACGACACCCCGGTCTTCGACGATCTGTCCTTCACCGTGGGCGGCGGCCGCACCGGCCTCGTCGCGCCGAACGGTGCCGGCAAGAGCACGCTCCTCAAGCTGATCGCCGGCGAGCTCCAGCCCACTGCGGGCGGCGTGTCCGCCGGGGGAGTGCTCGGCTACCTCCCGCAGACGCTGCCCCTGCTCGGCGACCCGACGGTGGCCGAGGTCCTCGGCGTCGCCCCGGTGATCGAGGCGCTGGACGCCATCGAGGCCGGTGACGCCAGTGAGGAGCACTTCACCACGATCGGCGACGACTGGGACATCGAGGAACGCACCCGGGCCCAGCTCGACCGGCTCGGCCTCGGCGACCTCGCCCTCACCCGCCCCCTGCACACCCTCAGCGGCGGCCAGGTCGTCTCGCTCGGCCTGGCGGCGCAGCTCCTCAGACGCCCCGACGTCCTGCTGCTCGACGAGCCGACCAACAACCTCGACCTCGACGCGCGCCGCAAGCTCTACGCGGTGCTCGAAGACTGGAACGGCTGCCTGCTGCTGGTCAGCCACGACCGGGCGCTGCTCGACCGCATGGACCGCATCGCCGAGCTCGACGGGGGAGAGCTGCGCTCCTACGGCGGGAACTTCACCGAGTACGAGGAGGCCGTCCGCGCCGCCCGTGAGGTCGCCGAGAAGAACATCCGCAACGCCGAGCAGGAGGTCAAGCGCGAGAAGCGCGAGATGCAGCAGGCGCGTGAGCGGGCCGAACGCCGGGCGAGCAACGCCGCGCGCAACCTGGGCAACGCCGGCCTACCGAAGATCATCGCCGGGGGCCTGAAGCGGCGCGCCCAGGAGTCGGCGGGCAGGTCCAACGAGACGCACGCCGCGCGGGTAGGCGACGCCAAGTCCAAGCTGGACGAGGCGAGCCGGGCTCTGCGCGACGAGCAGAAGATCACGCTGGAGCTGCCCGGCACCAACGTCCCCGCCGGGCGCACGGTCTTCCTCGGCGAGCGGATGCAGGTGCGCTACGGCGAGCGGCCCCTGTTCGCGGGCGATGGTCTCGACCTGACCATCCGGGGGCCCGAGCGCATCGCCCTGACCGGCTCCAACGGCGCCGGCAAGTCGACCCTGCTGCGTCTGCTCAACGGCGACCTGGAGCCGGAGGGCGGCCTGGTCAGACGGGCGGACGGCCGGGTGGCGTACCTGTCCCAGCGGCTGGACCTGCTGAACCTCGGCCGCACCGTGGCGGAGAACCTCGCCGCGTCCGCGCCCGAGATGCCGGAGGCGCAGCGGATGAACCTGCTCGCCCGATTCCTGTTCCGGGGCTCCCGCGTCCACCTGCCGGTCGGCGTGCTGTCCGGCGGAGAGCGCCTGCGCGCCACGCTGGCCTGCGTTCTGTACGCCGAGCCCGCGCCCCAGTTGCTGCTGCTGGACGAGCCGACCAACAACCTCGACCTGGTCAGCGTCGGCCAGTTGGAGAGCGCGCTGAACGCCTACGAGGGCGCCTTCGTGGTCGTCAGCCACGACGAACGCTTCCTCGCCGAGATCAAGGTCGACCGCTGGCTCCGGCTCGCCGACGCCCGCCTCCAGGAGACCGCCGCTCCTGAGCTCGCCTGACGCCTCCCCGCGACTCTTCCCCTGGTGATACCGAATGTCTGAGACCGCTCTGCTCGCGCACGATCTCGTGCGCATCCTTGGGACGAGGCGGGTGCTCGACGGGGTCAGCCTCACCGCGGCGCCCGGGCACCGTATCGGCCTGATCGGCGAGAACGGCGTCGGCAAGTCCACGCTGCTGCGGCTGCTGGCCGGGGCCGACGAGCCGGACGCCGGCAGCGTCGTCCGGCCACCCGACCTGGGCTTCCTGCACCAGGAGATGCCGTTCGACGCCGCCGCCACGATCGCCGGCGTGCTGGACGACGCCCTGCGCGAAACGCGCGACGACCTGGCCGAGCTGGACAGGCTCGCCGGCGCGCTCGCCGACGCCCCGCCGGACTCCCCGGCCGCGGCCGGGCTTCTCGCCGCCTATGGTGAGCGGCTTGAACGAGCGCAGCAGGACGAGGCGTGGGACGCCGACCGGCGTGCCGAGATCGTCCTGGCCGGGCTCGGGCTCGGCGGCGTGCCGCACGACCGCACGCTGGGATCCCTGTCCGGGGGCCGGCGGGCCAGGCTGGCGCTCGCCGCCCTGCTGGTGCGGCGTCCGGCGGCCCTGCTGCTGGACGAGCCCACCAACCATCTCGACGACGACGCCGCGATCTTCCTGGAGGAACGGCTGCGCGGCCTGCCCGGCGCCGTCGTGGTGGCCAGCCACGACCGGGCGTTCCTCGACGCCGTCTGCACGGACGTGATCGACCTCGACCCGGCGGTGGACGGGCCCGTCCGGTACGGCGGCAACTACACCGCCTACCAGGCGGAGAAGCGTGCGGAGCGCGAGCGCTGGCGGCGGCGCTTCGCCGAGGAGCAGGAGGAGCTCGCCGAGCTGCGCCGCTCGGTCGCCGTCGCCGCGCACCAGGTCGCGCCGAACCGTCTGCTGCGCGACAAGGACAAGATGGGCTACGGCCACCGGAGCGGCCGGGTGCAGAACCAGATCTCGCACCGCGTGCGCGACGCCGCCCGCAGGCTCGCCGACCTGGAGCGCAGCCAGGTCCCCCCGCCCCCGGCGCCGCTGCGCTTCCATCCCCCCGCCCTCGCCACCACCGCCACCTCTGCCACCGCCGCCACCTCCGGCGACCCGGCCGACTCCGCCCACTCCGGCGACTCCGCCCACTCGGGCATAGGCGAGGCCCCGCTCGCCGATGGGCTTCTGGTGTCGATGCGGGGGATCGGCGTACCGGGACGGCTCACGCTCGGCCGCCTCGATGTCTCGGCGACCGATCGTCTGCTGGTCACCGGGCCCAACGGAGCGGGAAAGTCGACGCTTCTCGCGGTGCTGGCCGGGCGGCTGGACGCCTCCGGCGCGGTGCGGCGGCGGCCCGCGCTGAGAGTCGGCCTGCTGGCCCAGGACACCGTGTTCGACCGACCGGACCGCACCGCTCTGGAAACCTACGAGCTGGCGCTCGGGGCCGAGCGCGCCGAGTCGGTGCCGCTGCGCTCCCTCGGCCTGCTCGGCCCGCGAGAGCGCGGCAAGCGGGTCGGAGAACTGTCGGTCGGCCAGCGCCGCCGCCTCGCGCTCGCGCTGCTCGTCGCGGACCCGCCCGAACTGCTGCTGCTCGACGAGCCGACGAACCACCTCTCGCCCCGCCTGTCCGACGAGCTCGAGGAGGCCCTGGGCACGGGCCCCGGCGCCGTCGTGATCGCCAGCCATGACCGCTGGCTGCGCTCCCGCTGGCCGGGCCGCGAGATCGGCCTGCGGTCACCCTGAGCCCTGTGGGAGGTGCGCCGGTGACCTGCTGGCCGGGCCGCGAGATCCGTCTGCGGTCCCCCTGGGCCGCGTAGGAGGTGGGCCGGGTGCGCCGGAGCCGGCGCGGTCGTCAGGACCCGTGGCCGGGCGCCACCCCCACCCAGCGGTGGTAGGCGGCCAGGTCGACGTTGCCGCCGCACACGATGGTGACGACGTGCCGTCCGGCGAAGCGGTCACGGTCTTCGAGGATCGCCGCGATGCCGAGCGCGGCCGATGGTTCGACGACCAGACCGGCGTGGTCGAGGAGCATCCGCATCCCGGCCATGATCGACGCCTCCTGGACCAGGACGGCGTCGTCGGCGACCAGGAGCAGATCGTCCAGGACGGCCGGGATGGGACGACGGCCGGCGACGCCGTCGGCGATGGTGTCGGTCGAGTCGGTGGTGACGACGCGCCGCTCGCGGAAGGAGCGGGTCATCGCCGGTGCGCCCAGCGGCTGGACGCAGATCACCTCGACCTCGGGCGCCAGGGCCTTGACCACATGACCCACGCCGGTGGCCAGTGCCCCGCCGCCAAGAGCGATCAGGACGGCGTCGAAGGACGGCTTGGAGTCCACCAGTTCCAGGCCGATGGTCGCCGCGCCCTCACAGGTCTCGATGTCCAGGCTGTCCTCGACCAGCCGGATGCCCTCGTACCGCGCGAGGTCCGCGGCCCGTTCGCGGGCCATGTCGAAGTCGCCGTCCACCAGCTCCAGCGTGGCGCCCAGCGCGCGGATGCGGCCGAGCTTGGCCGCGGGCGCGAAGCGGGAGGCCACGACGGTGACGTCGAGCCCCCGCCCTCGTCCGGACCACGCGAGGGCCTGGCCGAGGTTGCCCGCGCTGGCGCACACCACGGCTCGCGAGCCACCGCCGGCGAGCAGGCTCGCGATCACCTCGGTGCCGCGGGCCTTGAAGCTGCGCACCGGGTTCGCCGTTTCGAGCTTGATGCTCACCGCGCAGCCCAGGCCGGGCTCCAGCGCGTCGCAGGGATACAGCGGAGTGTCGAGGAACATCGGGTCGATCAGCCGGCGAGCCGCCCGAATCCGAGCGGTGTCGAGGCGCGTCTCCTGCACGAATCGGCAGTGTAGCGCGGTGGCCAGGGTTCGTCCCGGCCTGGTCGGGGTCCGTGACAGCAAGAACCCGTCCGGTCCGATCCTCGCGATCGCCGCCACCGAGTGGTCCGCCTTCCTGGGCGCGATCATGTCCGGACGCTCGAACGCCTGAGCACGTCCGTACACCAGAGCCGGGCCTTCGCCGTACGAAGGCGCCGGCATCGCCGTACACCCTTCCCGCCGCCGCGGCGCCTGTCCTCCGACACCCCTGCCGGAGGAGCCACCGGGCCCCGCGGCCCATGTGTCGGACGCCCGGCAGCTCATGTGTCGGACGCCCGGCAGCTCGTGTGTCGGGTGTTCGGTGGCTCGTGTGTCGGGCGCCCCACCGCCTTCGCGCGCGCCGGCCGCGCGCGTGGGCTCATGTAATGGGCGCTCGGTGGCCCATGTGGGGGAGCCTCATGTGGGTGCGCTGTGAAAGGGGCGAACGGGGTGACCGGTGTCGGCGATCTGCCAACGAGCGCTGGAGCAGTGCACGGCGCCCGGAGGGCCTCTCGATGGCGATTTCTGTGATCAGATGATCGCAAAGCGTGAACATCGATCTTTGGGGATCGGTATGGTGATCGGTATGATGCTCAGTATGGCCACCATGAAGATCACTGTTACCGTTCCCGAAGAACTGGTCGCCTACATCAGGGAGCAGGTGCAACAGGGCCACTTCGATTCTGTGTCCTCCTATATGACGCGAGCCGCTGAAAGCCTTAGGGACTTCGATCCACTCGATCTTTTGATCGCCAGCATGGTCGCCGAGACCGGTGAACCGGGTGAGGACGCCAAGGCATGGGCGGATGAGGCGCTGGCCAAGGCCCGTGAGGCCAAGCGTGGTGCGGCTTCCGTGGCGGCGGATGACGCAGCGTGAACCCTTATCCGGAGTACGTACTGGATTCCGGGGCGTTGATCGCTCTGGAGAGGGCGGACGAGCGTATGACGGCGCTCCTGTTGCAGGTGCGACGCGGACAGGCTCGCCTGGTTCTGCCCGATGCGGTTCTCGCGCAGGTGTGGAGGGGCGGTCATGGACGTCAGGCGCGTCTGGCGGCGCTGCTCGGACTGAAGCCGGAGCAGTGCGCCAAGGTTCCGTTGGACAGCGATGCCGCCAAGCGGATCGGCCTGAGAATCCGCGACTCGGGTCACGCGGACGTGATCGATGTGCACGTCGCGATCCTCGGGGAGGATCGCGACGCGGTGGTGATCACGTCGGATCGTGAGGACATTCTGCGTGCCGGCGCGGGGTCGAAGGAACGTCTGATCGAACTGTAGAGGGCCTGATCACGCAGGCCGATGAAAGCCCGCGCTCGAAATCGAATCGCTGGGACGGATGCCCCACGAATTCGACTACGCCCGATCGGTCGGCTGGGAAGATCTTGTCAGCGGAGGGGGCGGCCTTCGCGGGGGTGGCGGGGGTGGAGGTTCTCGTAGGCGCGCAGGCCGTCGTAGGCGCGGTCGATGCGGGACTTCAGACGGGCGGCGCCGCGGGCCGGCAGGCTCCAGCCGCCGTCGACGCGGACCAGCCGGACACCGGGGGACTCCAGCCAGCGCAGGATGCACTCGGTCTCTTCGGCGATGGCGGCCGGGAGCGGGCCAGGCCCGGGCGTGACGGTCTCGGCGGTGGCGACCAAGGCGTCGACGTACGGAGTCGGGTGGGCGCCCTTGGGCATCACGCCCGCCGCGGTCAGGCGGCCGTACCGCACGACGTGGATGTCCCAGCCGCCGTCGAACGCGGGGCTGGCGGCGATCAGCTCGGGTATGCCGGTCAGCGACCGCAGCCGCTGCATGCGCGCCGCCGTGCGCACGTAGACGGCCAGCCGGTCGCGGTCGACCGCGGCCTCCTCATAGCGCTGCTCGGCGGCCAGCCGCTGCATGCGGGCCTCCAGCGCCGAGAACACCGGGCCCGGGTCGTGTTCCATGGCGGCGCGGGCCTCGTCGGCGTGGCGCCGGTACTCGTCGACCCCCTGGCGGCCCTCGCACGGCGCCCCGCAGCGGCCCATCTCGGCCAGCACGCACGCGGGACGGCTGGTGCGCGTGGAGATGCGCTCGGTGCACTGCCGCAGCGGCACGGCCTCGTGCAGCGCCGACTTGGCGTCCTCGGCGCCGCGCGCGGAGGTGAAGGGGCCGAGGTAAGTGCCCTGGTCGGCCTTGACCTCGCGGACGACGGACAGGCGGGGGAACGGCTCGTCGGTCAGTTTGAGCCAGACGACCTTCTCGGGGAACCGCGACCGGCGGTTGTAGCGGGGCTTGGTCGCCCCGATCAGCCGCAGCTCGCGCACCTCGGCCTCCAGGCCGGTGGCGCAGACGATCGGCCGCACCCGCTCGGCGATGCCGATCATCTCGCGGATGCGCGGCCGGGTCTCGCTGGCGGTGAAGTAGGACTTGACCCGCTGGCGCAGGTCGCCGCTCTTGCCGACGTACAGGGCCTCGCCGCGTTCGTCCTCGAAGACGTAGACGCCGGGGGCGCTCGGGATGCTCGCGGCCAGGTGACGCTTGCGCTTCTGCTCGGGGGTGGGGGCCCTGACGAAGCCCTTGAGCTCTTCGAGGGTCTGCACGCCGTAGGCCCCGACGCGTTCGATGAGCGCGTGCAGGACGTCGACGGTCGCCTTGGCGTCGGCCAGGGCGCGGTGACACGGCTCGGTGCCGCTGCGGAAGACCCGGGCCAGCGTGGAGAGCTTGCAGTTGGGCACCTCGTCGCGCGTCAGGACGCGCCGGGCCAGGTCGGCGGTGTCGACCACCGGGTTGGCCGGGGGAGGGTAGCCGTGGGCCTGGCAGTTGGCCTTGATGAAGCCGACGTCGAAGGGGGCGTTGTGCGCGACCAGCGTGGCGCCGCGCGTGAACTCCAGGAACGCGGGCAGGACCTGCTCGATGCGCGGCGCGGCCATGACCATCACGTCGGTGATGCCGGTGAGCACGGCGATGAACGGCGGGATGGGACGGCCGGGGTCGACGAGCGTGGCGAACTCGCCGAGCACCTCGCCACCGCGCACCTTGACCGCGCCGATCTCGGTGATGGCGTGCTCGGCGGACGAACCACCCGTCGTCTCCAGGTCGAACACGACGAAGGTCACCTGGTCGAGGGGCGTGCCCAGATCGTCCAGAGTTCCTTGAACACCGATCTCCACGCCCATGACCATACGATCGCGGTCCGACAGTTCCGCACCGGCCATGCCCGATCGCACCGGCCCGTGGGTTCGCCGCCCCGCGGCGGGCGGCCTTCACCGCCGCGCGCACCTGCGGCGACACTCCGTCAACGCGCCGTTCGCCGGTCGGCGGTCCGGCGCAAGGGGGTCTGACACGGCACTTGTGGGGCGGCCGTGAGCCAGGAACCGGGTGGGAACGGCGCTGACCACGAACGTGCCAGCCGTACCCTTGTCGGATAGACGAAATTTGAATGGCCAGTCAGCTAGGGGACGACGGATGAGTTCAGCCGGAGAAGGCCTGTCTCGCCCGCTGCCCGAGCAGGTCCGCTTACACGTCGTCGAGCTCGCCGCCCAGGTGCTCGGCACGATGCAGCCCGCGATGATCCCCGCTCCGTTGAAGGGCATCGCGAGGTTCGATCCGCGCAAGCGCGCCCGCCTGGGCAGCGCGCCGATCGCCGCGCAACTCGAGACCGACAAGGAGTTCCGCGAGACCGTCGCCGAGAGCCTCAAGGAGGCGTGGCCCGAGCTGGTGGCCAGCCTGGAGGAGGGCACGGTGCCGCCGGCGGCCGAGCCGGTGCTCGTCGCCGCCGCGGCCTACCTGACGCGCCCTCCCGGCTGGCCCGACCTGGTGGAGACCGCCCGCTCCGACCTGGAGCAGGCGGCGGCCGTCGCCGAGGGCAGCGCCCAGGAGCAGACCGTCGTGCGCCTGCGCGAGCAGCTCGCCGCGCAGAAGGCCGCCGCCAAGGAGGAGGCCGAGCGGCTGCGCGACCAGCTCAAGGCGTCCCGCGCCGAGGTGGCCGACCTGCGGCGCAAGCTGCACGACGCCCGCGAACGGGGCAGGCTGGCCGAGGAGCGGGCCGCCGAGCTGCGGGCGCTCGAGCAGGAGGTCCGCACGGCGGTGTCCTCCGCGACCAGCGCGGCCGAAAGCGAGCTTCGCAAACTCCGCGAACGCCTGTCCGACGCCGAGCGAGCCCTCGAGGCCAGCCGCCGCGCCGCGCGCGAGGGCCGCAGCATCGAGGACGCCCGCATCCGCGTCCTGCTGGACACCTTGCAGGACGCGGCCGCCGGCCTGCGCAGCGAGCTCGCGCTGCCCGTGGCGATCAGCAAGCCGGCCGACTCGGTGAGCGCCGTGACCCCCGGCACGCCCTCGGTGCGCGCCGTGCCGGCCCGTGCCCTGGCCGATGACGACCCGGTGCTGCTGGACCAGCTGCTGGCCATCCCGCACCTGCACCTCGTCGTGGACGGCTACAACGTCACCAAGACCGGCTACCCGTCGCTCACCCTGCTGGACCAGCGGTCGCGGCTGCTCACCGGCCTCGGCGGGCTGGCCGTGCAGACCAGGGTCGAGGTCACCTGCGTGTTCGACGGCGCCGAGCTGAACGGCCCGGTCCAGGTGTCGGCGCCGCGCGGCGTGCGGGTGCTGTTCAGCGCGCCGGGGGAGATCGCCGACGACCTCATCCGGCAGCTCGTGCGCGCCGAGCCGCCCGGCCGGGCCGTCGCGGTGGTGTCCTCCGACCGCGAGGTCGCCGACTCGGTGCGGCGCATGGGCGCCCGTCCCGTGCCCTCCACGCTGCTGCTGCGCCGCCTCGGCCGTTCCTGACGACGCCCGTTCCTGGCGACGCCCATCCGTGACGACGCCCGTCCGCCCGCCGCGGACGGGCCGTGGTCCCATGGCGCCCGGCGCCCGCGACTGTCGTGGCGACGCGATTTCCCATCGCTTGACTGTTCTCAAACCATTTACTGGCGAAGAGGTGCAGGTATCCATGCCTTTTCTGTAGGATCACCGCCCAGGTTGTCTCACTTGTCTCGCAGAGGGAGCTGGCGTCCCAGTGGTCGTGCGTGGGATCCGGGCGATAGGGCGGATACCTTTGGCCGCCGGTCTGATCGTCGCCGTCATGGCGACCCAGACGGGCGGAGCGGAGGCCAAGCCGAAGCCGACGATCGCCCAGACGAAGGCGCGGCTGGCCAAGCTCAACGACCAGGCCGACAAGGTGGTGGACCGCTACAACCTGGCCGGCGAGCAGTGGAAGAAGGCCAGGAAGGAGTACAACTCCCTCAACGGCCGTCTGAAGGGCGAGCTCGGCCGCGTCGATGACCTGCGCGTCGGCCTGGTGTCGGTCGCGATCAGCACCTACCAGTCCGGTGACGTCCTGTCCTGGTCCAACCTGATCACCCAGCCCGACCCCGAGGCGCTGCTGGCCGGGCTGGCCTCCATCGACCAGATGTCGGCGGGCCAGTCACGCACGATCAGCGCGTACGAGCAGGCCACCCGGTCGCTCAAGGGTCAGCGCGACAAGGCCAAGGGCGCCTACGACAAGGCCGTCAAGCTGCTGGACGACCTGCGCCGGCAGAAGAAGGACGTCGAGAAGCTGGTCGGGGAGCAGGAGCGGCTCCTGCGCAAGCTGAACGCCTACAACCCCGGCAATCCGAACAGCCCAGGCATCAAGTACACCGGGGCCGCCTCCGGCAACGCCCGCGCGGCGCTGCAGTTCGCCTTCGCGCAGGTCGGCAAGCCCTACCGCTACGGCGGCACCGGGCCGGGAGCCTGGGACTGCTCGGGGCTCACCCAGGCGTCCTGGCGGGCGGCCGGGGTCAGCCTGCCGCGCACCGCCGCCCAGCAGTACTCCTGGGGCGCCTCCCGCCGGGTCTCCCTGAACGCCCTGCAGCCGGGCGACCTGCTGTTCGCCGCGGGCCTCGGTCACGTCGGCATGTACGCGGGCGGCGGCAAGATGGTGCACGCGCCCCGCACCGGAGACGTCGTCAAGGTCGTCCCCCTCTCCAGCTACAGGGGGATCATCGGCGCCGTCCGCCCCTGACGCACCGCACGGACCACGCCACGCCCCCGGCCGGGACTTCCGGCCCGGGGGCGTTCGCGTTCTACGGCCGAGCACGTTCTGCGGCCGAGCGTGTTTTACGGCCCAGCACGTTCTACGAGTCAGCGCGTTCTACGACCCGGAGCGCGGTCTGTGGCCGGCGCGGGGAGCCGGTCAGGGGAGCCGGTCAGGGGAGCCGGTCAGGGGCGGCGGGCCGCCCAGGCGGTGCGGGTGCCCCGGACGGTCAGGTCGCCGCGGTGCAAGAGGGCCCCGGGGTCGTCCTGCGCGAGCAGGCGGTCCAGGGCGTCGAGGTCGTCGGCGGGCAGCCGGCCGTCGAGGCCGCGGCGGATGTGGCTCAGGTAGGCATGCGCGTAGCGTCCGGTCTCCGGCGGCGCCGGAGTCACCTCGATGCCGAATCGGTGCTCGGCGGCGATCTGGAAGCCGGCCCGCTCCAGGTACGGACGCCAGTCCGGGTGCGCGTTCCAGCCCGCCCGCGCCATCGCCTCGTGGCAGCGCGACTCCAGGCCCGGCCGGCCGAACCCGATGTCGTCGGGCAGGAAGCGCGGCGGACCGTCCATCTCGACGACCACCAGCAGGCCGCCGGGGTTCAGCGCGGCGTGCAGGTCGGTGAGCACGCGGTGCGGGTCGGCGACCTCGTGCAAGGACGAGGACGCCCACGCGAGGTCCACTCCGCCGACCGAGGGCCAGGCGAGGTCCAGGTCGGCCTGTACGACGCGCAGCCGGTCGGCCAGCCCGCGCTCGCGCGCCGTGGCCTGGAGGCGTCCGAGCATCAAGGGGGACCTGTCGACGGCGACGACCTCGGCGGTCGCGAAGCGGCGTGCGAAGGCCAGCCCGCCGGTGCCCGTCCCGGCGCCCACGTCGACGATGGTCCGGGGCGCGTCGGGGGCGTGCCGCCCGGCCCACTCGGTCACCTTCTCCAGGTAGGCGCCGAGCACCACCGCGTCCAGGTCGAGCAGGTCCGCCAGGCCGGCCTCGTCATGGTGCGCGTGACCCTCGCCATCGTGGTCATGGCGGTCACGTTGATCTTCATGGTCAAGGTGATCATGGTGCTGTGAATGCGACATCATGGCCGGCAGGCTAGGCGCTCGCGGCGCGAATGAGCACACCCTCTTGCCGACATGGCAAGGACGCCCGCCCACCGGTGGCCTGGCGAACGGCCGGGGCCGTGAGCCGAGGGTCCACCGGGTCGCCCGCCGCACACGGCGCCGGATCGGCCGTTCCTCGTCCCGCCGACCCGGCGCCGGGAAAAGCGCGCTCGAACGGGTTTGGCTCGGTGTGCGGGCTGGTCTGGTGGTGGGTGGGGTCGCGGGGTCAGGGGGTGGTCGGGGGAGGCGGGAAAGGCGCGCTTGAACGGGTCTGGCTCGGTGTGCGGGCTGGTCCGGTGGTGGGTGGGGTCGGTCAGGGGTGGTCGGGGGAGGCGGGGAGGTCGCGGCGGTGCCTGAGGGGGCCGATGAGGAGGATCAGGCCGGTCAGGGCGAGCCCGGCCGTGACGACCCACATCGACGGACGGGTGCCGATGGTGCCGCCGAGCGCTCCGCCGAGGAGGGCGCCGAGCGGGATGGTGCCGTAGTTGACGAACTGCATGCTCACGGAGACCCGGCCGAGCAGGTGCCGGGGGACGTAGGTCTGGCGGAAGCCCGCCTTGATGATGTTGCCCGCCACCACGCCCGTGACCAGGACGAACCCGCCGGCCACCGCGACCGCCAGCCACGGGCCCCGGTGGGCCAGCGGAATGAGCAGGCCGAACGGCGCGCCGAGCGCCTCGAACACGATCATGGCGCGGGCGCTGCCGAGCCGCCTGGACACCCAGGTGGCGCTCGCCGCGCCCGCCAGGCCGCCGACGCTCATGACCGCCATCAGCCCGCCGACCGCGCCGGGGCCGACGCCGACGTCGCGCACCAGGAAGACGACCAGGATGGCCTGGTATCCCATGAGCCCGAGGTTGCTGGCCGCCCCGAACACCGTGAGCACCCGCAGGTAGGGGTCGCGGGCGACGAAGCGCAGGCCCTCGCCGATCTCGCGTCGAAGCGTCGTGGCCCGCCGCTCGCGCGACACCGGGGCCTCGCGGGCCCTGATGCCGAGCAGGCACAGCGCCGAGACCACGAAGCTCGCCGCGTCGGCGAGCAGCGCGGTGACCGCGCCGAACACCTGGGCGACCAGACCGGCGGCTCCCGGGCCCACCACTTCGACGGCCGACTCGCCGCCCTGGAGCTTGGCGTTGCCCTCGGGCAGGTCGGCGGGGACGACGATCGAGGGGAGGTACACCTGGTAGGAGGTCTGGAAGAACACCTTGGCGGTGCCCGTGAGCAGCGCGACGGCCAGCAGGTGGCCGACGGTCAGCACGCCCTGCCACGCGGCCACCGGGATGCTGAGGAACAGCAGGAACGACACGGCGTCGCAGGTCAGCATCACGGGCCTGCGGGGCAGGCGGTCGACCCAGGCTCCGGCGGGCAGGCCGATGATCACCCACGGCACCCACGCCGCGGCGGTGAGCAGAGCGACCTCGAGCGTGGTCGCGTGGAGCGCGGTGATCGCGACCAGGGGCAGGGCCACCGAGGTGAGAGAGCTGCCGAAGCCGCTGGTGGTCTCGCCGACCCACAGCAGCCGGAAGTCGCGGTCGCGCAGCAGCCCCCAGCGGCCCCGGGAACGGGACGCGGCGGGCGCGGCCGCCGCGGTGAGGCCGTTCACGGCCGGCCCGGGACGCCGAAGGCGAAGACGAACACCGGCTCGCGGGACCGCCCGTCGTCGGGGATCTCCCGGGTGGCCCACCGGCTGAGGAGCTCCAGGAACTGCGCCTCGAACTCGTGCAGCTCGTCGGGGGTGAGCCGCAGCCACTTGTCGGTGGAGAAGGGAGCGTCCTGCCAGGCCGCCCGCTCGTCCTCGCTCGCGGCGTACCAGGCGCGGACCATGCTGACGTGGTGTTCGAGGTTGAGGGACGCCGCCGCGCTGGCGATGGCGGCGGTCGCGGGGTCGCCGCCGAAGTCGGACTCGCTCCAGCGCAGCTCGGCCGAGGACAGCCGCCACCAGCGTTCGCGCCGGTCGCGGGCGAGCTCTGGGGCCTCCTCGATGAGCTCGCTGCCGGCCAGGACGCGCAGGTGGTGGCTGGCGTTGGCGACGGCCTGCCCGGTGTGCTCGGCCAGCATGCTGGCGGTGCAGGGACCGTAGACCTTCAGCGCGTCCATGAGGCGCCGCCTCGTGGGATGCGACAGGGCGGCCAGCACCCGTGAGTCGGTGATCGTGCGTACGTCTTCGTCGGCCATGCGCCCACTTTGACATGAGCAACGGACATTGCACAACAGATATTGCGTAATTCTCATTGTGGAAGCACTGTTGCTGAAGGATCGTTGTGGAACAGACGTCGTGGGTAACGGGTCTCGGGTGCGGAACGTGACATGCGGGGGCGAATCCCGGTCCGCCGGGCGGGGTTAGGTGGACCGTTCCCTCTCCAAGATCCCTGAACGGGTGTGACTGATGTGACTTGTGTGACTCGCGTCAGGTGCCGTTTCGGGATATGTGAGGGGAATCACATACGGGTAACGGATGCGCTTGTTGTGCAGGGGTTTCCTGATTAAGAAGCCCCTTATTTGATCTATGTGACTTGGTCGCGACTTTGCCTCGATTTGGGGTTCTGTGTAACTTCTGGCCCGCGGCGAGCACGCCATGCCGTCGCGAACGGAGCCGGTCTTCCGACCGGCTCCACGCATGACAATCCAGCGGTCGCCGTCGCCCCAGTAAGGCGCGAGCCAGGACCCCAAAGGGGCGGTGACCTGCCGAATCCGTGCGGCAAGGAGCACGGAACCGGGGACCCAATTGATCCTAAACGCGGGATCAGGGGGTGAATCGACGCCTTGGCGTCGTAGGGCTACTTCCATGCCCGAATCCGTCAGCTAACCCGGTAGGCGTGAGTGGAAGAATCAAGGAGCGATCCTGTCCAGCACCACCCAGAACCCTCGTCTGTCGCGCATTGCCCGCTTCTCTCTCGGCGGTGTGGTGCTCACCATGACGGCCTCCGTGGGAGCCGTGGCGACGCAGGCGACGGCGGCTGACGCCGCCACGGCGGCACCGGCTCAGGGACCCTCAGAGCCGTCCGTCTACGGCCCGGCCGGGCTGATCGAGACACCGAGCATCACCGGGGCCTCCGAGCCCACCGGCACGGCCGCGGTGAGCGAGGCGAGCACATCCAGCACCTCCCGCACATCCAAGAGCAAGGCCAAAGTGAGCAGGGCCGTCCGGCAGCAGCTCAAGGCGCACACGGCCGTCGCGGTGGCGAAGAAGCAGATCGGCGACCCCTACCGCTGGGGCGCCAGCGGCCCGGGGGCCTTCGACTGCTCCGGCCTGATGCTGTACGCCTGGCGCAAGGCCGGCGTGAAGCTGCCCCGCATCGCCGCCAGCCAGTTCCGCACGGTGCGGAAGAAGGTGTCCTGGAAGAACCTCAAGCAGGGTGACCTGATGTTCTTCTACGGACTCGGCCACGTCGGCATGTACGTCGGGCACGGCAAGATGATCCACTCGCCGCACACCGGCGCGCGGGTGCGCATCGACAAGCTGTCGGGCTACCGGAAGGCGTCCTTCGTCGGCGCCGTCCGCCCCGGCGCCTGACCGGCGGGACCGTCGCGGCGTCGGCGCTGCCATCCAGCGATCGGATGACCAGGCCGGGCTCCGCCTGCCGCTCCAGGTTGGCGCTGGACCCCCGCTTGACCCGCGGAACCACCCCCGCCCATCCAGGGCTCCGCTGGGTCCGGTGCGCCGGTCGCCCGTGCCGATCCGCTCCCGGTTCCCACGATGGGCCGGTCCGGTTTCCGGGCCGTCCCGGGATGCCGGCCGGCGATTCCGGACCCTGACCGGCGGTTCCGGAAGCCGACCGGCGGTTCCGGATCCTGACCGGCGGTTCGAAAGCTGACCGGCGGTTCCGGAAGACGATCTGCCGTTCCGGAGGCCGATCGGCGCGAGGGACTCCTCCGGGAGAGCGTCTCCGAGAGGTGCCCCCGCTCCTCGAAGACGTTTCCGGGTGGTGCACATGCCCCTCGCGCCGGTCGTGAAGGCCCCGTCCGCTCCTCCCCCCTCGGAGCGGACGGGGCCTTCGCACGTCCGCGTCCCGCAAGGCCGACGTGGCCGGATGGAGCGAGTTCGACCTCCGCGGGTCCGCCGCCGCGACGTCGAACCGGATCCGCCGCCGGGAAGCCGAGACACGTCCGCCGCCGGGACGTCGATACGGGTCCACCGCTTGGAAGGCGATACGGGGCCGCCGCCGGGACGCTGATGTGAGTCCGCCCATGGGACGCCGATGTGGCCGGGAAGGACGAGCAGGTAGATTTCCCGCATGCGCGTCGTGTGGCTCTGGGCCGTCCTGGCGGGGGTGCTGACCGTGCTGACGGGGCCCTCCGCCGTCGAGGACGATCTCGGACGGCGGGCGCGGACGCTGATCGGCGAGCATCCGGAGATCTGGTCCGGCGCGCGGACCTTCCGCGGCGACCTCTCCCTCGTGGTCGCGGCTCCCGGTGCCCTCACCGCCCCTGGAGCCCTCACGGCTTCTGGAACCGCGGCCCCGCAGGCTGCGAAAACCTCCGCGACCGGGCCCGTTCTCGGAAGCGGGGCCGCCGCCGCGGCCCCCGGAGCCGCGTTCGCCGACCTCGCGCGCCGGGCCGACCGGGCGAGCCGGCTGGTCGCCCGCGTCGTGGGCCCGGTGCGTCCGCTGATCGCCGTTCCCGCCACGACCGAGCAGGCGGCCGTGCTGGCCGCCCCAGCGCAGGTGAACGGCCTGGCCGCGGTGGCGGGCGCCGACCGGGTGATCGTGGAGCCGCGGTCGTTCGCCCGCCTGACCGCCGCCGGCCGCGACGTCGTCCTCGCCCACGAGATCACGCACATCGCCACCGGGGCGGCGCTCGACGGGAGCACGCCCAAATGGCTGGTCGAGGGGTTCGCGGACTACGTCGGCTATCTCGACGCCGGCATCCCGGCACGCCGGGCCGCGGCCGAACTGGCCGATGAGGTGCGCGCCGGACGGACGCCCGAACGGCTGCCCGGGCCGGAGGCGTTCGCCGCCGGCTCCGCGCGGCAGGCCCAGGCGTACGAGGAGGCCTGGCTCGCCTGCCGGTATGTCGCGGGGCGCTTCGGCGAACGCGCTCTGGTGAGCCTCTACCGTGAGTCCAGGCACGGGGACGTGCGGGCGGCGCTGTCCCGCACGCTCCGCATGAGCCTGGAGCGGTTCACCGCCGCCTGGCGCGAGTACGTCCGAGACGAGCTCGCATGACCACGGTGGCGGCGCGGCGCAGGGGAGAGCATGGAGCGAAGTGACGAGACCGGCCGCGTGGCCGGCCCGGCGGGCGACGCCGGGGCACGCGCCGGCGCGGACGCGCACACCCGCACGGGCCCATCCGACGGTCCAGGCGCCGGCTCGGAGCGAGCGGTGAGCGGGGTGCGGGCGGCGGGGGGCGCGCTGGTGGGCCTGGGGGTGGCGCTGGCCGCCGTGGTGGCGGTGAGCACGCCGTGGCGCCCGCTGCCGGGCTCCGCGCCCGCCGTGGCGCCCGATCCCGCGCGCGACTTCACCGCGGCGCAGATCGCGCGCGCCGACGCCTTCGACGCGGCCGTGAACGTGCCGGTGTACCTGTCGCTGGCCGTGACGCTCGCCGTCGCGGGCGTGCTGGTCCTGACGCCTGTGGGCGCCTGGCTGGTGGGACGGCTCCCGGGCCCGTGGTGGGCTCGCGCCCTGCTCGGCGTCGTCGCGCTCTCGGCGGTGAGCCTGGCGATCAAGTGGCCGCTCGGCATGTGGTACGAGACGCGGCTGCGCGCCTACGGCCTGTCCACCCAGCAGTGGCCCGCGTGGTCGGCCGACCGGCTCAAGAGCTTCGCCGTCCAGACCGTGATCATCGCGATCATGGTGCTCGCGGTGGTCTGGCTGGCCCGCCGCGCCCCCCGCCGCTGGTGGGCGCCCGCCGCGGCCGGGGCGTTCCTGCTCACCGTCGCGGCGTCGTTCGTCTACCCCCTGGTCGTCGAGCCGTTGTTCAACGACTTCACGCCGCTGCCCGCCGGGCGGCTGCGCGACGATCTGGTCGCCATGGCCCGCCGCGACGGCGTCCCCGTCCAGGACGTGCTGGTCGCCGACGCCTCCCGCCGGACCACGGCGCTCAACGCCTACGTCTCCGGCTTCGGCGCCACCCGCCGCATCGTCGTCTACGACACGCTGCTGCGCGCCCCGGCCGGTGAGGTGAGGCTGGTCGTCGCGCACGAGCTGGGGCACGCCAAGCGCGGGGACGTCCTGTACGGGACGATGGTCGGCGCGCTCGGCGCCGCCGCGGGGGCCTGCCTGCTGTACCTGGTGGTGTCCCTGCCCGCGCTCAGGCGGCGCACGGGCGTCGCCTCGGTGGCCGACCCGAGGGCGGTCGGCGTGCTTCTGGGGCTGATGAGCCTGGCGACCGTGCTGTCGGGGCCGGCCGAGAACCTCGTCAGCCGGCGGATCGAGGCCAGGGCCGACGTCCACGCGCTGGATCTGACCCGTGACGCCGCCACGTTCGCCGCGATGCAGAAGCGGCTGGCGCTGACCAACATCTCCGATCTGACGCCGAGCGGCTTCGACTACCTGATGTACGCCTCCCACCCCACCGCTCCGCAGCGTCTGGCTCTGGCGCGCTCCTGGGCCCGCCTGAACGGCCTGCCCGAGCCGTGATCCCCGACGGGCGCGGCCCCGGGCACGCCAGGACGCTGTTCGTCACCAACGACTTCCCGCCGCGGCCCGGCGGCATCCAGGCGTTCGTGCACGCGCTCGCCCTCCGGCGGCCGCCCGGGTCGGTGGTGGTGTACGCCTCGCGCTGGCGCGGGTGGGAGGAGTTCGACGCGCGGCAGCCGTACCGCGTGGTGCGGCACGGGGGGTCGCTGATGCTGCCGGTCCCGGAGGTGGCGCGGCGGGCGGCCGCTCTGGTGCGGTCGGAGGGGTGCGACACCGTCGTGTTCGGCGCGGCGGCCCCGCTCGGTCTGCTCGCGCCCGCCCTTCGCGCGGCGGGGGCACGGCGGGTGGTCATGCTGACCCACGGGCACGAGGCCGCCTGGGCGGGCGTCCCGGTGGCGCGCGGCCTGCTCGCGCGCATCGGCGCCCGCGCGGACGTGGTCACCTACCTGGGCGAGTACACCCGTGAGCGGCTGGTGCGCGTGGTGCCCTCCGGCCGGCTCGTGCGGCTGACGCCCGGCGTGGACACCGGTGTGTTCCGTCCCGGGTCCGGCGGCGCGGGGGTGCGGGCGTCGCTGGGCATCGGCGAGCGGCCCGTGGTCGTGTGCGTGTCGCGCCTGGTGCCGCGCAAGGGGCAGGACACGCTGGTCCGCTGCTGGCCGTCGGTGCTGCGCGAGGTGCCGGACGCCGTCCTGCTGCTGGTGGGCGGGGGGCCGTCCCGTCCGGCGATCGAGCGGGCGATCGGCGAGCGGGGGCTGGCGGGGTCGGTGGTGGTCACCGGGTCGGTGCCCTGGAGCAGCCTGCCGGCCTACTACGACGCCGGGGACGTGTTCGCGATGCCGTGCCGCACGCGCCTTGGCGGCATGGACGTGGAGGGTCTGGGCATCGTGTACCTGGAGGCGTCCGCGACCGGGCTGCCGATCGTCGCCGGGGCCTCCGGGGGCGCGCCCGACGCGGTCCTGCCCGGGGAGACCGGGCTGGTGGTCGACGGCCGCGACCCGGCCGAGGTGGCGGCGGCCCTGACGGGGCTGCTGCGCGACCCGGAGCGCGCCCGGCGCATGGGGGAGCGGGGCCGGGAGTGGATCGAGCGCGAGTGGCGCTGGGACCTGGTCGCCGAGCGCTTCGCCGAACTGCTGGACGGCTCGGGCTCCCCGACCGCGCGAACCTGACATATGGGATAATACGGACAGTGGGCGCGTGATGACGTCTTGCGCGCGACAGATGGCCGTGAACCATCTCAGGAGCCCCTCGGGCCCGGCGGGCGTGGTGCCAGTGCATGCGGTAAAGCGGAAGGCGGGGACCCTGCCCCGCGAGATCACCAGCTTCGTCGGCCGCCGGCAGGCGACCGCGGACATCGGGAAATGCCTGTGCCGGTGGCGGCTGGTCACGCTCACGGGCGTCGGCGGGGTCGGCAAGACCCGGCTGGCGCTCCACGTCGCCCGCCGGCTCCAGCGGACCTTCCCCGACGGTGTCCGCCTCGCCGAACTGGCCAAGGTGCACACCGCCTCGCTGGTCGCGAGCGCGGTGGCCGCGGCGGTCGAGGCGCCCGACACCGTCTCCACCCGCGACCCGGTGCGCGTCCTGGCCGACCACCTGGCCGGCCGCCGCCTGCTGCTGGTCCTGGACAACTGCGAACACGTGCGCGAGGCCTGTGCCGACCTGGTGGCCGCGTTGCTGCGGGCGGCGCCTGGGCTGCGGGTGCTGGCCACCAGTCGCGAACCGCTCGGGCTGCCCGGGGAGCACGTCTGGCGCGTCCTGCCGCTCACCCTGCCCGGCACGCAGGAGCCGGCCGCCGGGGCCGAGGACGCCGGCACCGGGTACGAGGCGCTGGCGCTGTTCGAGGACCGCGCGTCGGCCGCGGTGTCGGGGTTCGTCGTGGACAAGGGCAACGAGAACGCCGTGGCCACGCTGTGCCGCCGGCTGGACGGGCTGCCGCTGGCCATCGAGCTGGCGGCGGTGCGGCTGCCGGCGCTGTCGGTGGACCAGATGCTGACCCGGCTGGAGGACCGCTACCGCCTGCTGGCCACCGGGTACCGCGACGACCAGCCGCGCCACCGGACGCTGCGCGCGGCGATCGGGTGGAGCTTCGACCTGTGCACCGGCCTGGAGCAGACCCTGTGGGCGAGGCTCTCGGTGTTCGCCGGCCAGGCCGGCCAGGAGGCCGTCCAGGATGTGTGCTCCGGCGCGGGCCTCACGCGCGAGCAGGTGCTGTCGGGCATCGCGAGCCTGGTCGGCAAGTCCGTGGTCTGCCGCATCGGCCATGGCGCCCACGTCCGGTACTCCATGCTGGAGACGATCCGCGACTACGGGAAGGAACGGCTGGCCGAGAGCGGCGAGGAGACCGCCGTGCGCCGCCGGCACCGCGACCACTACCTGCGCCTGGCCGAGCGGGCCGAGGCCGACTGGTTCGGGCCGCGCCAGCCCGCCTGGCTGGACCGCACGCGGGCCGACGAGCCCGACGTGTGGACGGCGCTGGAGTTCTGCCTCACCGAACCCGGCGAGGCCCGCACCGGGCTGCGGATGGCCGGCGCGCTCTGGTGGTACTGGATCGGCTCCGCCGTCCGGGACGGCCGCCACTGGCTGGACCGGGCGCTGGCCCTGGACACCGCGCCCAGCGGCGAGCGCGCCAAGGCGCTGTGGGTGGACGGCTGGGTGGCCACCGGACAGGGTGACGTCCAGCGCGCGCTCGGGGCGCTCACCGAGTGCGCCGACCTCGCGCGGCGCCTCGGGGACGACACCGCGCTCGCCCACGCCACCCAGTGGATCGGAACGGCGATGTGGATCCAGGACCGGCTGGAGGAGGCGGCGCTGTACCTGGAGCGGGCGCTGGACCACCACCGGGCCACAGGGGAGCTCACCTCCGTGACCACCGTCGTGTCCTGCCAGCTCGGCATGGTCGTCGGCCTGCTCGGGGACGTGGAGCGCGCCATGGCGCTGTGCAAGGACTGCGTGGCGCTGTGCGAGGCCCACGGGGAGTGCTGGACGCGGTCATGGGCCCTGTGGAACCTCGCCGTCACCTGGTGGAGCCGCGGCGACCTGCGGTCGGCCGAGAGGTACGCGCGGGAGTCGCTGCGCGTCAAGCGGCGCATCACCGACCGGCTCGGCATCCCGTTCTGCGTGGAGTTCCTGGCCTGGATCGCCATGGCGAACGGCGACGCCGAGGCCGCCTCGCTCATGCTCGCCATGAGCGAGAGGATGTGGGAGCCGATCGGCGCGCCGCTGTTCGGCTGGGGCACCCTGCGCGGGTGGAGCGTCCACTGCCGGGAGCGGGCCGAGCGGACGCTGGGCAAGGACACCGTGGAGGCCGCGCGCCGGCGGGCCGCGGAGATCCCCTTCGACGCCGCCGTGGCCTACGCCCTCGGCGAGACGCGCCGGCCGTCCGGCGGCGCGGCCCGCCCCGGAGTGCCGGCCGGCACCCTTCCCGGCGTCCCGGCCCCGTCCGCCCCGGGCGACTCGCTGCTGCGGCTGACGCCCCGCGAGCGGCAGGTCGCCGCGCTCGTCGCCGAGGGCCGCTCGAACAGGGAGATCGCGGCGCGGCTGGTCATCTCCCAGCGGACCGCCGAGGGGCACGTCGACCGGATAATGAACAAACTCGGCGCCCGCTCCCGCGCCGGCATCGCCTCCTGGGCCGCCAACCACCTCACCAGCGGCGCATGAACGCCGGGTCGCACGGCGACGGGGGCCCGCCGCCGGGTTGAGGTCTTCGTCTGAGGGACGAGGTCAGAGCTCTAGCCAGCGCTGCATGCGGTCGATGAGCTCCTCGGAGTCCACCGGCTTGGTGACGTAGTCGCTGGCGCCCGACGAGAGGGTCTTCTCGCGGTCGCCGTGCATGGCCTTGGCGGTGACCGCGATGATCGGCAGGTTGGCGAAGCGCGGCATCTCGCGGATCGCGGCCGTGGCGGCGTAGCCGTCCATCTCGGGCATCATGATGTCCATCAGCACCAGGTCGACGTCGTCGTTGCGCATCAGCACGTCGATGCCCTTGCGGCCGTTCTCGGCGTAGAGCACCTGCATGCCGTGCAGCTCCAGGATGTTGGTGAGCGCGAAGACGTTGCGCACGTCGTCGTCGATCACCAGCACCTTGCGGCCGAGCAGGCCGCTGTCGACCTTCTCGACGTCCTGGGGCGTCTCCTCGGGGCTGGCCTGCACCAGCGGCAGCACGTCACCAGGGCCCTCGGCCGACAGGTGCAGCGTGATGCGCTCGCGCAGCTCGTCCAGGCTGGGCAGGCGCTCCAGCGGCTGGGTGCGCGAGCGCCCCTGCAGGAGGTTCTCCTGCGGCCGGGTGAGCTTGCGGGTGTGGTGGGCGAGCACCGGCAGCGACCGCAGCGCCGGGTCGTCGTCCAGCCGGCGCAGGAACTCCGCCGCGGCGTCCTGCGGCATGCCGAGGTCGAGCACGATGCAGTGGTAGCCGTCGCGCGTGAGCGCGGCCATGGCGGTGTCGGGGTTGCTCGCCGTGGTGACC
Organism: Sphaerisporangium rhizosphaerae; assembly: GCF_042665155.1. NCBI lineage: Bacteria > Bacillati > Actinomycetota > Actinomycetes > Streptosporangiales > Streptosporangiaceae > Sphaerisporangium > Sphaerisporangium rhizosphaerae. Next base: position 268,015 of record NZ_JBHTCG010000006.1, read on the forward strand.
CGCACCGGGCCGTGCGTCTGCGACAGGTCGGCCACGACACTCTGCGCCAGCAGCGACAGCAGCCCGTTCGGCCGCGCCTCGACGACCAGCAGGCGACGGCCGTCGAGGTCCTCGCCCTGCAGGGGCGAGGGGGCCGGCAACTCGACGGGCTCCACCGCCTCCACCGGCTCGGCCTGCCGGAGGGCCGGGCGGCCCGTGCCGGGGACCGTCAGCTCCTCCTCGGAGAAGCCGTCCATCGGCAGGTAGAGGCTGAACGTGCTGCCCTCGCCGAGCGTGCTGTCCGCGCGGATCTCGCCGTGGAACAGCGTGGCGATCTCGCGGCTGATGGACAGGCCGAGGCCGGTGCCGCCGTACTTGCGGCTGGTGGTGCCGTCGGCCTGCTGGAAGGCGTCGAAGATCTGGGAGAGGTTCTCCTCGGCGATGCCGATGCCGGTGTCGGACACGTGGAAGGCCAGGACCTCCTGGCCGGCGCCGCTCGGCAGGTCCATCGTGGTGCGCTCGACGCGCAGCGCGACGGTGCCCCGCTCGGTGAACTTCACCGCGTTGGACAGCAGGTTGCGCAGCACCTGGCGCAGGCGCTGCTCGTCCATCAGCAGCTGGGTGGGCACGTCCGGGGCGACCTGCACGTCGAACCGCAGCCCCTTCTCGGTGGTCAGCGGCCGGAAGGTGGCCTCGACGTAGTCCAGCAGCTGGCGGATGTGGAACGGCTCCAGCGTGAGGTCCATCTTGCCGGCCTCGATCTTGGACAGGTCGAGGATGTCGTTGATGAGCTGGAGCAGGTCGGTGCCGGCCGAGTGGATGACGTTGGCGTACTCCACCTGCTTGGCGGTGAGGTTGCGCGCGGGGTTCTGGGCCAGCAACTGGGCCAGGATGAGCAGCGAGTTGAGCGGGGTGCGCAGTTCGTGGCTCATGTTGGCCAGGAACTCGCTCTTGTACTTGGAGGCGAGCGCGAGCTGCTGGGCGCGGTCCTCCAGCTCCTGGCTGGCCTGCTCGATCTCGATGTTCTTGGTCTCGATGTCGCGGTTCTGCCGGGCGAGCAGCTCGGCCTTCTCCTCCAGCTCGGCGTTGGAGCGCTGAAGCTCCTCCTGGCCGACCTGCAGTTCGGTGGCCAGGCGCTGCGACTCGGTGAGCAGGGCGTCGGTGCGGGCGTTGGCCACGATCGTGTTGACGTTGACGCCGATGGTCTCGACGAGCAGTTCGAGGAAGTCGCGGTGGATCTGGGTGAAGCGGTTGAGGCTGGCCAGCTCGATGACGCCGAGCACCTGGTCCTCGAAGACGATGGGCAGCACCATGAGGTTCACCGGCCCCGCCTCGCCCAGGCTTGAGGCGATCTTGAGGTAGCCGTGCGGGACGTCCTCGACGAGGATGGTGCGCTTGGCCAGCGCCGCCTGCCCGACCAGGGAGTCGCCCAGGGCGTAGCGGCGGGAGTCCTCCCGGTGGCCGTAGCCGCCGACCAGCCGCAGCTCGGTGCCGCGGGGGGTCTCCTCGGCCAGCAGGAACGTGCCGTGCTGCGCGCTGACCAGCGGCGCCAGCTCGTTCATGACCAGCTCGGCGACCACCGACAGGTCGCGGTGGCCCTGCATCAGGCCGGAGATGCGGGCGAGGTTGGTCTTCAGCCAGTCTTGCTCCTGGTTGGCCCTGGTGGTCTCGCGCAGGGACTTCACCATGGAGTTGATGTTGTCCTTGAGCTCGGCGACCTCGCCGGAGGCGTCGACGGTGATCGAGCGGGTGAGGTCGCCCGAGGTCACCGCGCTGGTCACCTCGGCGATGGCCCGCACCTGACGGGTGAGGTTGCCGGCCAGCTCGTTGACGTTCTCGGTCAGGCGCTTCCAGGTGCCCGAGACGCCCTCCACCTCGGCCTGGCCGCCCAGGCGGCCCTCGCTGCCCACCTCGCGGGCCACGCGGGTGACCTCCGCGGCGAAGGAGGACAGCTGGTCGACCATCGTGTTGATGGTGGTCTTGAGCTCGAGGATCTCGCCGCGGGCGTCGACGTCGATCTTCTTGGTCAGGTCGCCCTGGGCCACGGCCGTGGTGACCTGGGCGATGTTGCGCACCTGGCTGGTCAGGTTGTTGGCCATGGAGTTGACGTTGTCGGTGAGGTCCTTCCAGGTGCCGGCGACGTTCGGCACCCGCGCCTGGCCGCCGAGCTGGCCCTCGGTGCCGACCTCGCGGGCCACGCGGGTGACCTCGTCGGCGAACGCGCTCAGCGTCTCGACCATCGTGTTGATCGTCTGGGCGAGCGCGGCCACCTCGCCCTTGGCCTCGACGGTGATCTTCTGCGACAGGTCGCCCCTGGCCACCGCCGTCGCGACCTGCGCGATCGAGCGCACCTGGCTGGTGAGGTTGGACCCCATCACGTTGACGTTGTCGGTGAGGTCCTTCCAGGTGCCCGACACGCCGCGCACGGTCGCCTGGCCGCCCAGGTTGCCCTCGGTGCCGACCTCGCGGGCCACGCGGGTCACCTCGTCGGCGAACGCCGAGAGCTGGTCGACCATCGTGTTGATGGTCTCCTTGAGCTCCAGGATCTCGCCGCGCGCGTCGACGCGGATCTTCTGCGACAGGTCGCCCTTGGCGACCGCCGTGGTGACCTCGGCGATGCTGCGCACCTGGGCGGTGAGGTTGTCGGCCATGACGTTCACCGACTCGGTGAGCGCCTTCCAGGTGCCCGAGACGCCCTTGACGTCCGCCTGGCCGCCCAGGCGCCCCTCGGTGCCGACCTCGCGGGCCACGCGGGTGACCTCGTCGGCGAAGGACGACAGCTGGTCGACCATGGTGTTCAGCGTGTTCTTCAGCTCGAGGATCTCGCCGCGCGCCGAGACGGTGATCTTCTGCGACAGGTCGCCGCGCGCCACCGCCGTCGCCACCTGCGAGATGTTGCGCACCTGGTCGGTGAGGTTGCCGGCCATGGAGTTCACCGAGTCGGTCAGGTCGCGCCAGGTGCCGGCGACCTCGGTGACCTGCGCCTGGCCGCCGAGACGGCCGTCGGTGCCGACCTCGCGGGCCACGCGGGTGACCTCGTCGGCGAAGGAGGACAGCTGGTCGACCATCGTGTTGATGGTGTTCTTCAGCTCGAGGATCTCGCCGCGCGCCGAGACGGTGATCTTCTGCGAGAGGTCGCCCTTGGCGACCGCGGTGGTGACCTGGGCGATGCTGCGCACCTGGTCGGTGAGGTTGCCCGCCATGGCGTTCACCGAGTCGGTCAGGTCTTTCCAGGTGCCGTACACGCCCGGCACGGCCGCCTGGCCGCCGAGCTGGCCCTCGGTGCCGACCTCGCGGGCGACGCGGGTGACCTCGCTGGTGAACAGCGAGAGCTGGTCGACCATGCCGTTGAAGACGGTGGCGATCTCCTTGTAGAGGCCGTCGCCCTCCTCGGGCAGCCGCGTCCCGAAGTCGCCGTCGCGGACGGCGGTCAGGCCCGCCAGCAGTTGCCGCAGGTCCACTTCTGGGCCGCCCGCCGTCGCGCGGGTGGTCCTTGCGCGCTTGGCGGTGCCGACGCTCTCAACCATGTCCACCCTTAAGTTCGCGTCCAGTGCCGGGCCAAACCATCGTATAGAGCGGCCCTCATCAGCGAGAACAACCGCCGGTAGGGCAAAGTGGCCCGAACGCGGCGACGAGTGCCCGGCTCAGCCGTAGATGGCCTCGATGTCCTTGGCGAAGTCGCGCGCGACCACGTTGCGCTTGACCTTGAGCGACGGAGTCAGATGACCGCTCTCCTCGGTGAGGTCGGTGGGGAGGATGGCGAACTTCTTCACCTGCTCGGGCTTGGAGACCAGGATGTTCGCCTCGTCCACGGCCTTCTGCACGGCGGCCAGGACGTCGGGGTCGGCGCACAGGTCGGCGTCGGAGACGCCCGCCTTGCCGTTGGCCTGCTTCCACGGCCCGAGGGCCTCGGGGTCCAGCGTCACCAGCGCCGCCACGAACGGCCGGTCGTCGCCGATCACCATGGCCTGGCTGACCAGCGGGTGGGCGCGGATGCGGTCTTCCATGGGGGCCGGGGCGACGTTCTTGCCGCCGGCGGTGACGATGATCTCCTTCTTCCTGCCGGTGATGCGCAGGTAGCCGTCGGCGTCCAGCGAGCCGACGTCGCCGGTGTGGAACCAGCCGTCCTCGTCGATGGCCTCGGCGGTCGCCTCGGGGTTGTTCCAGTAGCCGTCGAAGACGTGGCGGCCCTTGACCAGCACTTCGCCGTCGTCGGCCACGGCGATCGTCACGCCGGGGAACGGCTTGCCGACCGTGCCGATCTTGTTGGCCCCGGGGATGTTGACCGCCGAGGGAGCCGAGGTCTCGGTGAGCCCGTAACCCTCGAAGATCTCGATGCCGGCGCCCCTGAAGAAGTGGCTGAGCCGCTCGCCCAGGGCCGAGCCGCCGCACACCGCGGCGCTGAGCCGGCCGCCGGTGGCCGCGCGCAGCTTGGCGTACACGAGCCGGTCGAACACCGCCCGCTGCAGCCGCAGGCCCGCGCCCGCCCCGCCGGCGCTCTCGGCGCGGCTCCACGCCACCGCGACCTGCACCGCCCGGTGGAAGATCTTGCCGGTGAGCGCGCCGCTGGAGGAGGCCTTCTGCTCGGCGGCGTTGTAGACCTTCTCGAACACCCGCGGCACGCCCAGCAGGAAGGTGGGCCTGAACTCCTGCAGGTCGGGCGCGACGTTCTTCATGTTGGGGGTGTGGGCGAGGACGGTGGCCGTCTCGATCAGCACGATCTCGATGATGCGGGCCAGGCTGTGGGCCAGCGGCAGGAACAGCAGCGCGGCCCGGCCGTCGAGCTCGAACAGCGCCTCCAGCGGGCCCCATGCCACGTTGCGCGCGGTGAACAGCAGGTTGTCGTGGGTGAGGCGGCAGCCCTTCGGCTGCCCGGTCGTGCCGGAGGTGTAGATGAGGGTGGCCAGGTCGAGGCCGCCCCGCGCCAGCCGGCGCTCCTTGAGCGTCTCCTCGGAGACGTCCGCGCCGCCCGCGGTCAGCTCGGCGAGCGCGCCGTTGTCCAGGCACCACACCGACGGCTCCCCGGCGATGCCGGAAAGCGCCTCGCGGACCGTGCGCTCGTGCGCCTCGGACTCGACGATGACGGCCTTGGCGCCGCTGTCGGTGAGGATCCAGCGCACCTGCTCGGGGGAGGAGGTCTCGTAGATGGGCACGCTCACCCCGCCCGCGGCCCAGATGGCGTAGTCGACGACCGTCCACTCGTAGCGGGTGCGCGACATCAGCGCCACCCGGTCGCCCGGCTCGACGCCGGCGTCGATGAGCCCCCTGGCCACGCCCGCGACCTGGTCGCGCAGCTCGGCGGCGGTGACGGGCGTCCAGGACTCGCCGGACTTACGGTTGATCACCACCGTGCCCGGCTCCTGCTCGCCCCGCTCGAAGACGATGTCGGCGCAGTTGTCCGACAGCGGGACGTCCACCAGCACGGGAACGCTGTACTCGCGCACGGTCACTCCTTCGAACGCATGCCGGGAGGCGGTGTTTCCCGGTGGTCGCCCTGGACGCTATCGCGTCGGGCCGACGGTGCGGTAGACGGCGTTCCGAAGGGCCCGACCACGCTATCAGGGCCGCGGCCCCGGACCCGGTGCCCGCACGGCGCGTCCGGCGTGTCGCCCGCGCCCGCCTCCCACGCGGCGGCCCCCCACGCGGCGGCCGGCCCGGGGGCGCCCCGTTTACTATGTGCGTCATGCGGGTCCATGTCGTCAGCGACGTCCACGGGCGCATCGACGCCCTCACCCGCGCCGCCGACGGCGCCGACGCGCTGGTCTGCCTCGGCGACCTGCTGCTGTTCGTCGACTACGCCGACCACTCCCAGGGGATCTTCGCCGAGCTGTTCGGCCACGAGCGCGCCACCGAGTTCATCGCGCTGCGCACGGCCGGTCGCTTCGACGAGGCGCGCGGCATGTCGGCCCGCCTGTGGGAGGCGCTCGGAGGCGAGCCGCGCGAGCACATCGAGCGGGCGGTCCGCGCCCAGTACGCCCGCATCTTCGCCGCCATGCCGACGCCCGCCTACCTCACCTACGGCAACGTCGACGTGCCCCGTCTGTGGGGCGAGCACCTCAGGGAAGGCCACCACGTGCTCGACGGCCAGACCGCCGAGATCGGCGGGCTCACCTTCGGGTTCGTCGGAGGCGGCCTGCGCACGCGCTACCGCACCCCGAACGAGGTCGACGACGAGGAGTTCGCCCGCAAGGTCGAGGCGGTCGGCGCGGTCGACGTGCTGTGCTGCCACATCCCGCCCGCGGTGCCCGACCTGCTGTACGACGTGGTGGCGCGGCGCTTCGAGCGGGGGAGCGAGGCCACGCTGGAGGCGATCAGGGCGACCCAGCCCCGGTACGCCCTGTTCGGGCACGTGCACCAGCCGCTGGCCGCGCGCACCCGCATCGGCCGCACCGAGTGCGTGAACGTCGGCCACTTCCGCGGCCGGGGGCGCCCCTTCGCCCTCGACCTGTGACCGGCGCGACGGCCCCCTCGAAAGGGGCGCCGTCCCGCTTCCGGGCGCCGCCGGGCGGGAGCGTTCCCGGCCGCCGCGAAGATCACCCCCTCGGGCGTTCGCTGGGGAACGGCGAACGAGTACGGTAAGCCCATGGCTGATCGCACCACGTCCAGCATCACGATCGGCGCCGCCCCGGCGGCGATCACGGCCGTCATCGCCGACTTCGCCGCCTACCCCGAGTGGGCCGGTCAGGTGAGGTCCGCCGAGGTCCTGTCCGTGGGCGAGGACGGCCGCCCCGACACCGTCCGGTTCGCCCTGGACGCGGGGGTGATCACCGACGAGTACACCCTCGGCTACCGCTGGCACGGCGACCAGGCCGTCGACTGGGAGATGGTCGAGTCGGGCAAGATGCTGTCCGGGCTGACCGGCAGCTACCGCCTGGCCGGCGCGGGCGAGGCCACCGAGGTGACCTACGAGCTGGCCGTGGACCTCAAGGTGCCCATGATCGGCATGGTCAAGCGCAAGGCCGAGAAGGTCATCGTCGACACCGCTCTTAAGGGTCTGAAGAAGCGCGTCGAGGGCCGATGAGCGCCGAGGCGCCGCGCATCCTGCTCTTCACCGGCAAGGGAGGAGTGGGCAAGACCACCGTCGCCGCGGCCACCGCCACGCTCGCCGCCCGCCGGGGGCTCAAGACGCTCGTTGTCTCCACCGACACCGCCCACTCCCTGGCCGACGCCCTCGGCGTGCCCGGCTCGGGCGAGCCGTCGGAGGTCGAGCCCGGCCTGTACCTGCAGCAGGTCGACACCCAGCGGGCGCTGGAGCGCCACTGGGGCGAGCTGCGCGAGTACGCGCGGGGCCTGCTCGCCGAGCTCGGCCTGGACGGGGTCACCTCCGAGGAGCTCACGGTGCTGCCCGGCGCCGAGGAGGTCATCGCCCTGCTCGAGCTGTGCGACCAGGTGCGCACCGGCCGATGGGACGTGGTGGTCGTCGACTGCGCCCCCACCGCCGAGACCCTGAGGCTGCTGGCCCTTCCCGAGGCCCTCGACTGGCATGTCCACCGCCTGCTCCCCGCCGGCCGCCGGCTGCTGCGCGCCCTCGCCCCGCTCGTCCGGCACGTCGCCCGGCTCAGCCTGCCCGAGGACGCCGTCGTCAGCGCCGGCGAGCGGCTGCACGCCGGGCTCATGGAGGTGCGCGAGCTGCTGAGCGGCGGCGGCGCCTCGGTCCGCCTGGTGCTGACCCCCGAGGCGGTCGTCGTCGCCGAGGCGCGGCGCACCTTCACCTCCCTCAGCCTGTACGGCTACCGCGTCGACGGCGTCGTGGCCAACCGGGTGTTCCCCGAGGACGGCGGCGACGCCTGGCGCAGCGGCTGGGTGGCGGCGCAGGCCCGCCATCTGGCGGCCGTCGGAGAGTCGTTCGCGCCGCTGCCGGTCCACACCGTCCCCTACCTGCCCGCCGAGCCGGTCGGCGCCGAGGCGCTCGCGGGCCTGGCCGAACGGCTGTACGCCGGCACCGACCCGTTCGCGCCGCCCTCCGGCGAGCCGCCGCTGACCGTCCGCTCCAAAGACGATCTCCACGAGCTCACCCTCGCGCTGCCCCTCGCCGACCGGTCGGAGGTCGGCCTGGCCCGCAAGGGCGACGAGCTGATCATCACCGCGGGCTCCTACCGCAGGGTCCTCGCCCTCCCCGCCGCACTCGCCCGCAGATCCGTGAGCGACGCCGTGCTCCTCGACGGGCGCCTCCGGGTACGGTTCGAGGCAGGAGGGGCCTGATGACCGAAATGAACGACCGCGACGCCGGCACGCCGGCCGACGGCATCGAAGTGAACGACAGCGACGCCCGGAAGGCGCGTCCCGCCGCGCCCGGCGGACAGGACCGGCCGCGTCCCGCCGGAGGCGAGGACGCCGGCCCGCGCGCCGTGCCGCGGGACGAGTGGTTCCAGCGGCGTGAGCGAGAGCGCGAGGACGAGCGGCGCGACGCCGTGCGCGACGAGTGGTTCCGGCGGCGCGAAGGCGACCGGCCGCGGGACTCCCGCGACGCGCGCGGCCAGACCGCCGACCCGCTGGGCTCGGTGGCCGAGGAGGCGCGCAAGCTCTTCGACGCGCTGCAGCAGCGGGTCGGCCGCGAGGTCGGCAAGGGGCTGGTCAAGGGCTCGGTGGCCGGGCTCGGCCACGGCCTCGGGCAGGCCCTCGGCGGCGGCTCCGGCCGCGCGTCCGGTGATGTGTGGGCCGAGGCGGTGTCGGGGCACGATGACGATGAGTACATCTGCCGTGCCTGCCCCGTCTGCCGGCTCAAGGCCGCCCGCCGCGAGGCCGGCGGCGACGTCACCGACCACCTGATCACCGCGGGCGGGGAGCTTCTCGCCGCGTTCCGCCAGGCGGTGGACGCCGTGTCGCGACCGGCCTCGCCGAGGGGCGCCGGCGACACGGACACCCGGGTTCAGCACATCGACCTGGGCTGAGGTGAAGGGATGAGAAATGGCGCTGACGATCGGCGTTGACGTCGGTGGCACGAAGATCGCCGCCGGGGTCGTGGACGAGGACGGCCACATCGTGGAGAACCTCCTGCGACCCACCCCCGCCGACGACCCCGACAAGGTGGCCGAGACGATCGCCGAGGCCGTCCTCGAGCTCGCCGGCCGCCACGACGTCGAGGCCGTGGGGCTGGGAGCGGCGGGGTTCGTCGACGAGACCAGGTCGATCGTCCGGTTCGCCCCTAATCTCGCCTGGCGCGAGGAGCCCTTGCAGAAGGCCGTCGCCGAGCGGGTGAGCCTCCCCGTCGTGGTGGAGAACGACGCCAACGCGATGGCCTGGGGCGAATACCGCTTCGGGGCCGGGCGCGGCGAGAGCCACGTGGTGTGCGTGACCGTCGGCACCGGCATCGGCGGCGGCCTGGTCTTCGGCGGCGCCCTGTACCGCGGCCGGTGGGGCATGGGCGCCGAGATGGGCCACATGCAGGTCGTCCCCGAGGGGCGGCTGTGCGGCTGTGGCAACCTCGGCTGCTGGGAGCAGTACGCCAGCGGCAACGCCCTGGTGCACGAGGCCCGGCTGCTCGCCGAGGCCGAGCCCGGGCGCGCCCGGCGGCTGCTCGAGCTGGCCGGCGGGTCGGTGGACGGCATCGAGGGCACGCACATCACCCAGGCCGCCAGGGACGGCGACGACGCGGCGCTCACGGCGTTCTCGACGATGGCCGAGTGGCTCGGCCAGGGCATGGCCGACCTCGCCGCCGTCCTCGACCCGGGCCGGTTCATCCTGGGCGGCGGCGTCTCCCGCGCCGCCGACCTGTGGATCGACCACGCCCGCGCGGCGTTCCGGCGCGCGCTCACCGGGCGCGAGCACCGCCCGCACGCCGACATCCGCCCCGCCGAGCTCGGGCCCTCCGCCGGCCTGGTCGGCGCCGCCGACCTCGCCCGCCACCCCTGACCACGCCACCCGGCCGCCTCCCGCGCGGCCGGGTGCCATCCCCGCCCGCCCGGTCCGTCAGACCCGTTCCGGAGGCGTCCGCGCTCCATGGTGATCCGCGTCGGCACCTACAACGTGCGTTCCATGTACGACGACAACGCCGCTCTGGCGAGGGTCGTCAGGGCCATGGCGCCCGACGTCCTGTGCGTCCAGGAGGCCCCCCGCCTGCTGCGATGGCGCCGCAGGCGGGCGTGGCTGGCCCGCGCCGCAGGCCTGCGCATCGTCACCGGGCGGCGCTGGGGCGGCGTGGCCGTGATGGCCGGCCCCGGCACGCGGGCCGTCCACGCCGAGAGCCACCTGCTGCGGCCGTTCGCCGGGCTCGAACGGCGCGGGGTCGCCATCGCGGTGGTCGAGCGCGACGGCGTGGCGCTCACCGTCGCCTCGGTCCACCTGGACCTGCGCGCCGCCGCCCGGCTGTGCCACGCGGTGGAGATCATGGGCCTGGCCCAGGACGTCTCCCGCCGCTTCGGCGCGCCGCTGGTGCTCGCCGGCGACGTCAACGAGCAGCCCGGGGGGCCCACCTGGGACTACCTGACCCGCACGCTGGCCGACTGCTACCCCTTGGCGCCCCGGGGCGATGGTCTGACCTTCACCGCCCGGCGGCCGGGCAAGCGCCTGGACGCCGTGCTGGCCGCGCCCGGCGTCGCCGTGCGCTCGTGCGGGGGAGTGGACGCCGCCGCCGCCGACCTGCGGGCGGCCACCGACCACCTGCCCGTCCTGGCCGAGCTCCTCGCGGCCCCGCCCGGCGGCGAACGCCTGGCGGGATGACCGCGCGCCACCCCGGCCCGGCGGCGAACGCCGGATGACCGCGCGTCACCCGGCCCGATGGCGAACGCCGGGGATGACCGCGCCGCCGTGGCCCGTGGGCGAGGGCAGCGGGGGCCTGGCGGTGTGATCGCGTCGACGGGCGGACTGTGTTCAGGTGACCGTTTGGTCAACACTCGGGTAGCTTCCGCGCGCGGGATGGCGGGAGACGTACGATTTGGTCATGTCCCGCCGCCTGCCGAGGCGTGCGTTGCCGTTGTGCGTGCTGCTGACCGGAGTGCTGACCGGTGCGCTCGTCCGCACCATGCCCGCGGCCCACGCGCACGCCGAACCGCCCCGCCCGCGTGCCGCCGAGCGCGGGCCGGTCGGCATGTTCCAGGAGTCGGCCACCGCGCGGCTCCAGAGCGACGGCTCGCTGTCCGACGTGGCAGGGCTGTCCAAGACCGACATCTGGGCCGTCGGCCAGGAGGACGTCTGGGAGGCCTGGCAGAACCGCGGCGTCATCACCCACTGGGACGGCGCCGCCTGGACCGAGGTGGGCATCCGCAACGACGCCTCCAGCGCCGGTCACCTGAGGTCGGTGGCCGCGGCCACGCCGCGCGAGATCTGGGCGGTCGGCGAGGGCCACGACGGCCTGCCCTACGTGGTGCGGGGCGACGGCTCGGTGTTCGACCGCGTGAGCGTGCCGCAGCTCGGCACGGGCGACTGGCTCGGCGGGGTGGACGCCGTCCCGGGCCGCATGGTCGCCGTGGGCGGACGCGGCGGCCAGCCGCTGATCGCCACCTCCACGGCCAAGGGCTGGACCACCGTCAAGGGCAAGAGCAAGGGCATGCTGTACGGGGTCGCGCTGACCCGCAAGGGCGACGGCTGGGCCGTCGGCGACGGCGGGTCCCAGCCGCTGGTCATGCGGCTGTCGGACGGCGCGTGGAAGAGCGTCCCCACGCCCTCGATCGCCGGCGGCTACCTGCGCGACGTCTCCATGCAAGGGCCGAAGAAGGCCGTCGCCGTGGGCGGGGTCTACCACGACGGCGGCAAGATCTCCCCGCTGATCCTCGAGTGGAACGGCAAGCGCTGGCGGCGGGCCGAGGCGCCCGACCGCTACGCCGAGCTCTACGGCGTCACCGGCGACGGCAAGGGCCACTTCTGGGTGTCGGGGTTCGACCCCGCGCACCCGGGCGAGGCCTATCTGCTGCGCGGCGGGTCCGGCTGGCGGGTCGTCCGCGGGGAGGAGTCCGCCCGGCCGCGCACGATGCGCCTGCAGGCGGTCACCCACGTCGGCGACCTCACCATGGCCGTCGGGCACGTCGTGGACGCGGCCGACCGCTACACCGACGTGATCGAGCGCTTCCAGCCCGCGGAGGCCAAGAGCGACGCCGCCGCGCCGGTCCGCACCACCGGTGCTCCCACGGCGCGGTGACCGGCGCCGCGCGGCACCACCCGGCAGGGGCCGCTCAGATGACCGCGCCGTCGTCCCAGCCGGAGTCGGGCGGTGAGCCGTCGCCCATGCGGACGATCAGCGCGACGAAGCCGCCGATGAACGCCGAGATGGCGGCGAAGATGATCCACCCCTCCATCGGCCACGACAGGAGCGCGGCCAGCAGGAGATAGGCCGGGCCGCCGAAGAGCGCCAGCCAGGCGATCTTGGTGCCGGAGTCCATCTTCGGCAGCGGGGGAGGGGGCGGGGGAACGTAATGGTCGCCGTCGTCGTCCTCGGCGACGGCGTCGTCCCGCTCGTCCTCACGGACCTCCGCGGGGACCTCGGCCTTCACCGCCTGGGGGGCGTCGTCGACGGGGACGTTCTCACGATCCGGCCACGGCTGCGCGCCCGAGGTCGGTTCGGCGGTCTCGTTGAAGGAGGCGACGATCTGACGCCAGACCTCGTCCTCATCGCTCTGTGGCGTCACCGGTCACTTCGATTCGTTCCAATGCTCATGGGCGCGCTCGCTGGATTGCTCGTGCTGCTGACCGTTGCTCGGTGGGTGGCTCCTGGATCGCATCGCTCGGGGCCGCCGCCACGTCTCGCCGCCTGACGCGGGCCGGGGCAGGGGGCCGGATCAGTCTCTCTGCAAGGGTACCGACGCGTGGGCCCTGATGAAGTCCAGGCTCCCCTCGAATATCAGAGGCGCATCGTTGTCCAGTGTGGCGACGTGGTAACTGTCGGCGCATTCGCGCACGGTCAGGTTCGCGCCGAGCACTTTGCGCAACAACTCGACACTGGCCGGCTTCACCACGTGGTCCTCGGGGCTGTGGTAGACCAGCACCGGCTGGGTGACGCGGCCGAGCTCCGACTGCACCAGCGACCACAGCTTGGGCAGCGTGGCCGCCGCCCTGACCGGCGTGCGGGTGTAGCCCAGCTCGGTCACCCCCTCGCGTTTGATGTCGTTGGCCACCCCGGCGACCGAGGACACCACCAACTTCAGCACCGGGGCCAGCTTCAGCAGGGGCACGTCGTTGACGATGGAGGGGTTGACCACCACCACGCCCCGCACCGCCCGGCCGTGGACCTCCGCCAGCCGCAGCGCCATGCACCCGCCCATGGACAGCCCCATGACGAACACCTCGGCGCAGCGGCCCCTGAGGTTCTCGAAGGCCCGCTCCAGCTCGGCGTACCAGTCTTCCCAGCGCGTGCGGTTCATCTCCTGCCAGGTCGTCCCGTGCCCGGGAAGGCGGGGCAGCGAGACGGTCAGGCCGGCCGCCGCCAGGTGCTTCGCCCATGGGCGAAGCGACTGCGGCGTCCCGGTGAAGCCGTGGCAGAGCAGCACCCCGACCTCGCCACCCTCGTGCTCGTACGGCTCGGAACCGGGCATGAGCGGCATGATGGTTCCCTCCTGGTGCGGCTCGCCTGATCGTCGCATGTTCGGGGCCCGCCCGCGAGATCCGCGGGCCAGGGTGTCGCGGACGGCGCACGGCGAGGTGTAGGTGGTGTGCCGTGGGCATGCGAAGATGACGCCACGCCTGTGAGACGGGCGTGTCGCGACCGCGTGAGCCGGAGAAGGAGTGCCCGAGTGTTCTACTGGGTGGTGAAGGCCATTCTCGCTCCGTTCCTTCATCTGGTGTTCCGCCCCTGGTCGGAGGGCACCGACCACGTCCCCAAAGAGGGTCCGGTCATCCTCGCGGGCAACCACCTGTCCTTCGCCGACCACTTCTTCGGCGCCCTCCCGCTGCCTCGCAAGGTCATCTCGCTCGGCAAGGCCGAGTACTTCACCGGGCGCGGCGTGAAGGGGCTGATGAGCCGGGCGTTCTTCACCGGCGTCGGCACGGTGCCCATCGACCGCTCCGGCGGCAAGGCCAGCGAGGCCGCGCTGCGCACGGGGCTGCGCGTCCTGCGCGAGGGACACATCCTCGGCATCTACCCCGAGGGCACCCGCTCGCCGGACGGCCGCCTCTACAAGGGCAAGACCGGCGTGGCCCGCCTGGCGCTGGAGTCGCGCGTGCCGGTGATCCCCTGGGCGATGGTCAACACCTTCGAGATGATGCCCACCGGCCGGCCGTTCCCCAAGCTCGGCATCCGCCCGGGCGTGCGGTACGGCAAGCCGCTGGACTTCTCCCGCTACTACGGCATGGAGGAGGACCGCCTGGTCCTGCGCGCCGTCACCGACGAGATCATGTACGCGCTCATGGAGCTGTCGGGCCAGGAGTACGTCGACAAGTACGCCGCCAGCGCCAAGGTCGAGATGGCCCGCGCCGCCAGGAAGTCCGGCTCCACCCCGGCCCCCTGACGACCCGCCACGCCCGCCGGCCGCTCACCGCGGCTTCCGGGGCGCCCGGCGGGGGTCACGTCTCGCCGGAGCGCCGCTGCCGGGCGGCGGCCACCGCGACCTGGCCGAGGCTGATCCCCCCGTCGTTGGGCGGCACCCGGCGGTGCGTCAGCACCGTGAACCCGTGGTCCTCCAGCAGGGCGCACGCCCGCTCCAGCAGCAGCACGTTCTGGAACACGCCGCCGGACAGCGCCACCGCCGTCAGCCCGGTGTCCTCGCGCACCCGCAGGCAGCCGGAGAGGATCAGCCGGGCGACGCCGTTGTGGAACCGCGCGGAGACCACCGGGGCCGCCACCCCGGCCAGCACGTCCTCCAGCGCCGCCTCGACCAGGTCGCGGCCCTCCGCCGCGAAGCCGCCTGACGGTTCCGGTACCTCCGCCAGGCCGAGGTCGCTCGTCGGCGTGGGGGCGTGCGCCGGCGTGGGGGCGCGCGGTGATGCCGGAGCCCGCGCCGGTGCGGGGGCGGGGGCGGGGGCGGTGAGCAGGCGGCAGGGGTAGGCGCCGCGTTCGCGCGGGTCGGCGAGCTGTTCCAGCTCGACGGCGGCCTGCCCCTCGTAGGTCACCGCATCGCGGCCGGTGACGATCGCCGACACCGCGTCGAACAGCCGCCCCGCGCTCGAGGTCAGTGGCGCGTTCACCCCGTGCCCCGCCATGGTCACCACGGCGTCCCACAGGGCCGCGTTGCGCGCCCGGACGCCGAGCGACCGCGGCGCGCCGCCGCCGAGGTAGGCCGCGGCCATCCGCCAGGGCTGCCGGACCGCCGCGGCGCCCCCGGGCAGCGGCACCGCCGCAAGATGGCCGGCCCGCCGGAACCCGGCCAGGCCGGCGACCAGGAACTCCCCGCCCCACAGCGTGCCGTCCGCGCCGTACCCCAGGCCGTCGAAGGCCACCCCGATCACCGGCCCCCGCGCGCCGTTGTCGGCCAGGCACGAGGCGATGTGCGCGTGATGGTGCTGCACGCCCACCCGCTCGGCGTCCTCGCGGTCCAGCGCGTACTTGGTGGACAGGTACTCCGGGTGCAGGTCGTGCGCCACCACCGCGGGACGGATGCCGAACAGCCGCTCGAAATGGCGCACGCCCTCGACGAACGACCGCAGGGTCTCGTAGTTCTCCAGGTCGCCGATGTGGTGCGACACGAACGCCCGGCCGCCCTCGGCCAGGCAGAAGGTGTGCTTCAGTTCGGCGCCGCACCCGAGCACCGGCCGGCGCGGCCCCCGGGCGAGCGGCAGCGGGGAGGGGACGTGGCCGCGCGACCGGCGGAGCGGCAGTTCCCGGCCGCGGAACACCCGCACGACCGAGTCGTCCGTGCGCGTGTGGATGGGCCGGTCGTGGGTCAGGAAGGCGTCGGCGATGCCGCGCAGGCGCTCGAACGCCGCCTCGTCGGTGTAGGCGATCGGCTCGTCGGACAGGTTGCCGCTGGTCAGCACGATCGGCTCGGGGAAGCGGCGCAGCAGCAGGTGGTGCAGCGGGGAGTAGGGGAGCATCACGCCGAGCGAGCGGGCGCCCGGGGCGACGGCGGGGGCGATCGCCGCGTCCGGGCGGCGGCCGAGCAGCACGATGGGCCGCTGCCGGCCGGTCAGCAGCCGTTCCTCCTCCGGGCCGACGTCGCACAGCCGCCGCGCCGCGTCCAGGTCGGCCGCCATGAGCGCGAACGGCCGGTCCTCGCGACGCTTGCGGGCGCGCAGCCCGGCCACCGCCGGCCCGTCGCCGGCCCGCACCGCCAGGTGGTACCCGCCGATGCCCTTGACGGCCAGCACCAGCCCGCGCCGCAGCAGGGTCGCGGCCCGGGCGAAGGGGTCGCCCGGGATCTCGCGGGACGCGGCGTCCACCAGCCGCAGGCGGGGGCCGCACGCCGGGCAGCACACCGGCTGGGCGTGGAAGCGCCGGCTCGCCGGGTCGTGGTACTCCGCGGCGCACGCCTCGCACATCGGGAAGGACGCCATCGTGGTGCCCGCGCGGTCGTAGGGCGAGGACAGCACGATCGTGAACCGCGGGCCGCAGGCGGTGCAGTTGACGAACGGGTAGCCGAACCGGCGGTCGGCCGGGTCCGCCAGCTCGCGCAGACAGTCGTCGCAGGTGGCGACATCGGGCGAGATCAGGGCGCGGCCCCGTCCGGCGCCGGTGCTGGCGACGATGCCGAACCCCGGCTCGCCGGTGACCGGGATCTCGCGCGAGGTGACCCGCTCGACCACCGCGAGCGGCGGCGGCCGCTCGCGCACCGCGCGCACAAACGCGGCGACGGCGCCCGAGGCGCCCTCCACCTCGATGAACACGCCGCACTCGTCGTTGCCGACCATTCCGCGCAGGCCGAGATCGGTGGCGAGCCGGTGGACGAAGGGGCGGAATCCCACCCCCTGGACGACACCGTCGACACGGACCTCGGCGCGGACACAGGACCTCACATGATCAGTCTCGGCCTCGTCACCCGGCTGATCAACGAACCTCGGCGGCCATGTCGGAGGGCGGCGCGGCGGACCGGGCGACGTGCTGGCGTGCCCGGTCCAGCAGGCGGGCCATGGCGAGGGAGTCATCCAGCGGCATGATCGCGCTTTCGGTGCGGCCCTCGGCGAGCGCGTCGCGGACCTCCCTGATCTCGCCGGCGTAGCCGTTGTCGGACTCGGCGATGAGGTGCTCCTCGGGCTCGCGGGACGGGCCGTGCAGCAGCATGCGCCGGGTGGCGTAGAACGGCGCCTCCAGCTCGGCGCGCATCAATGTGCCGGTCACCGTGGCCGCGTTGGACAGCGGGCTGAGCAGCGAGGTGTCCAGCAGCGCCCGCGCCCCGCCGTTCCACGACAGCAGCAGCCCCGCCTCCGCGTCGACCCCGCCGGCCGACAGCGAACCGGTGACGTCCATGGCATCGGGCTCGCCCAGCAGCAGCTGCGCCAGCCCCATCGGGTAGATGCCGAGGTCGAGCAGGGCCCCGCCGCCGAGCGCCGGATCCCACAGCCGGTGCGCCGGGTCGTAGGGCAGCGGGAACCCGAACGACGCGGCCACCGAGCGCGGCGTGCCCAGCGCGCCCTCGCCGATCATGCGGTGCAGCCGCTGGACCAGCGGGTTGAACCGCATCCACATGGCCTCCATCAGGAAGACCCCGGCGTCGCGGGCGAGCTTGACCATGCGCTCGGCCTCGGCGGCGTTCAGCGCCAGCGGCTTCTCGCACAGCACGGCCTTGCCCGCGGCGATGGCCAGCTCGGCCACCGGCAGGTGGTGCGAGTGCGGCGTCGCCACGTACACGACGTCGACGTCCGGGTCGAGCACCAGCTCGGCGTGCGAGCCGTACGCGCGCGGCGCGCCCAGTTCGGCGGCGAGCGCGGACGCCCGGCCGAGGTCGCGCGACCCGACGGCGGCGACGCGCATGCCGGGTTCGGCGGCGATCACCTTCCCGACGGTGCGCGCGATTCCGCCGGTGGCGGCGATACCCCATGACAGCACGATGTTCCTCCTTGGTGTGATCCGCGCCGCACGCCTCACGGCGTGCCGGCGGTCTGGTGCGGTGGTCGGTGGTCCTGCGGCGGGCGGGCGGCCCCCGGCGCTCCCGTGGACGATCCGCACTCCTCCAATGGCCGGCGTTCAGCGGAACGTGCCGGCACGGCGTGCGCCAGGTGTCGTACGTCTATCACACGCGCGAGCTCCGGCGGCCCGCCGCCCGGGGGACGCGGGGGTGCGGCGGCGCTGGGGAAACGGCGGGTTCGCGCCGCATCCTCCGCTGATCGCGGGGGGTGCGCGGGCGGGGGACGAGGCGGGAAAAGATCGTGATCAACGGGTATGTATCGTGCTTGTGCACACTTTTAGTGATCAATGATCGGGGACGGTTCATGAGCGGTTCGGCTTCGGAGAGCGGCCCTCCAAAGAAGGAGGACGGAGCGGAGCCCGGCTCCCGGGTGCGGGCGCCGGGCGTGGTGGTGGCGGTGCTGGCGTTCTGCGGCATCGTCGTGTCGCTGATGCAGACCATCGTCGTGCCGCTCATCCCCGACCTGCCGCGCCTCGTGCACACCTCAGCGGCCAACGCCTCCTGGATCATCACCGCCACGCTGCTCGCCGCCGCGGTCTGCAACCCGGTCAGCGGCAGGCTCGGCGACCTGTACGGCAAGCGGCGCGTCATGCTCGCCAGCCTGCTGCTGATGATCATCGGATCCGTCGTCTGCGCGCTGTCGGAGGGGCTCATCCCGGTGGTCGCCGGGCGGGTGCTCCAGGGGTGCGCCATCGGGGTGATCCCGCTCGGCATCAGCATCATGCGGGACGAGCTGCCGCCCGAGCGGCTCCCCTCGGCGATGGCGCTGATGAGCGCCACCCTCGGCGTGGGCGGCGCCATCGGCCTGCCGCTCGCCGCCTTCATCGCCCAGCACGCCGACTGGCACGCGCTGTTCTGGATGGCCGCCGCGGCCGGGGCGGTCAACCTGCTGCTGGTCGCGCTGATCGTCCCGGAGTCGCCGCTACGTGCCGCCGGCACGTTCGACGTCCCGGGCGCCATCGGCCTGACGGTGGGCCTGGTCTGCCTGCTGCTGGCCATCACCAAGGGCGGCGACTGGGGGTGGACGAGCGGCCCGACCCTCGGCCTGTTCGCCGCCGCCGTGGCCGTCCTGCTCGCCTGGGGCCTGATGGAGCTGCGCCTGCGTGCGCCGCTGGTCGACCTGCGCACCACCGCGCGCCGCCCCGTCCTGCTGACCAACCTGGCCTCGGTGGTCGTCGGCTTCGCACTGTTCGCGATGTCGCTGGTGCTGCCCACGCTGCTGCAGAGCCCGCCGGCGACCGGGTACGGGCTCGGGCTGTCGCTGGTCGAGGCGGGGCTGTGCCTGGCGCCCGGCGGCCTGGTGATGATGCTCCTCTCGCCGGTGTCCGCGCGGGTGTCGCGGCGGTGGGGGCCGAAGGTCGCCCTGATGGCCGGCACACTGGTGATCGCCGCCGGGTACGCGGCCACGCTGGGCCTGATGCGCTCGGCGTGGGAGGTCGTGATCGGCGGGTCGGTGATCGCGGCCGGGGTCGGCCTGGCCTACGCCGCGATGCCGGCGCTGATCATGAGCTCGGTGCCGGCGTCGGAGACCGCCGCCGCCAACGGGCTGAACGCGCTGATGCGCTCGATCGGCACCTCGGCCTCCAGCGCGGTGACCAGCGTCGTGCTGGCCCACATGACCCTGGCGGCGGCCGGCCCGTACACGCTGCCCTCCCTGCGCGGCCTCCAGGTCGCCCTGCTGATCGCCTGCGGGGTGTCCCTCCTGGGCGCCGCGATCACCTACTTCATCCCCGGACGGCCACGCCCCGGCCGCCCCGGCGGCGACCCGGTGACCGGCTCCCTCGCCCGCTCCACCGGCTGAGCCCCCAGGCTCGTGCCGCGTCGCGGTGACCGGCGTCCCGGATGAAAGCTTCACGCACGACCAGCGCATCCGGGCGCGGGGAGCGAGGGTCCCTTCTCGGGGCGCGCCAGGCGTTCGATGCTCGCAGGGAGAGGTCGTCGCCGTCGTGCATCGCTGGAGGGATCGGATGGGACTCCGCGCACCATGTTCATGGGGTAGGTGGGCGGCTTCGGCCGTCGCGTCGCTCGCCCTCGCTTTGACCGCCGTCTCCGGGGCGTACGCCGCCGTCCCGGCGAGCCCGGCGTCCGGCTCGGGCGCCGTGTCCGCCGCCGACACCACGCCGCCGTCGAAGCCGACCGGTCTTCACGAGCCCTGCGCCTCCGACACCTTGTACGTGCTCTTCTGCTGGACGGCGTCCACCGACGACGTCGGGGTCGTCGCCTACGACGTCTACCGGCAGGGGGACACCGGGTACGTCCAGGTCGGGACGTCCTCGTTTCCGGCCTTCGGAGATGACGACGTGGTCATCGGGAGGACCTACACCTACATCGTGATCGCCAGGGACGCGGCGGGCAACCAGAGTGTGCCCTCCGACCCGTTCGTGGCACTCGCCCGCGGCGGGCTCCCCTCGCCGACGGCCACCCCGAGCCCCCCTCCGACGCCGCAGAGCCTCGCGTGCGACGTGACCTACGAGTTCGTGGCGTGGCGAACGGGCCAGAACGCGTGGATCACGCTCAAGAACACCGGCACGGCCCCGATCGTCGGCTGGACGCTGTCCATCAGGTGGCAGGAGCCCGCTCCGCGCCTCACTTCGGGCCACTCGGCGGTGTGGAGCCGGACCGACTCCTTCTTCACCGCCCGCAACCTGGCCTGGAACAAGGTCATCGCGCCCGGCGCATCGGTGCAGGTCGGCTTCACCGCCGCGCATACCGGCGCCACCCCCGTCCCCCTGTACTACGGCGTGAACGGCGTCTACTGCTCCTCCACCTACGGCCCGCGCCGATAGCCGGGCGGCGCGCGCCGATAGCCGGGCGGCGCGGTCAGGTCGCCGGGGCGCCGGGGATCCAGGAGGTGCCGGCCAGGGGGACGCGGGCCATGGCCGCGGCCTCCACCGTGAGGGCGACCAGGTCGTCGGTGCCGAGCTGGTGGACCGACGACTTGCCGCAGGCGCGGGCGAGCATCGTGGTCTCGGTGGCCAGCGCGCGCAGGAAGTTGGCCACCCGCTCGGCCCCGAAGTCGGGGTCGAGCCGGTCGGCGAGCATGTCGTCCTGGGTGGCGATGCCCACCGGGCAGCCGCCGGTGTGGCAGGCCGTGCACGAGCCGGGCACGGTGCCGAGCGCCCGGTAGCCGAGGCTGACGTCGGCTCCGGTGTCGTCGGAGGGGGAGTTGCAGCCGAGCGCGATGAGCGCGGCCACCCCGATCGACACGGCGTCCGCGCCCAGGGCCAGCGCCTTGGCCACGTCGGCGCCGCTGCGCACGCCGCCGGAGACGACGAGCTGGACCCGGCCGTCCATCTCCATCGCGCGCAGCGTGTCGGCCGCCATGCGCGTCGCCGCCAGCGTCGGGACGCCGGTGTGCTCGATGAACACGTCCGCGGCGGCCCCCGTGCCGCCCTGCATGCCGTCCACCACGATCACGTCCGCGCCCGCCTCGACCGCGAGCCGGACGTCCGAGGCCACCCGCGCCGCGCCGATCTTGACGTACACCGGGATGCGCCAGGAGGTGACCTCGCGCAGCTCCTCGATCTTCACGCGCAGGCCCTCGGGCCCGTACCAGTCGGGGTGGCGGCTCGCCGAGCGCTGGTCCACGCCCTCGGGCAGGTCGCGCATGAACGCCACGGGGGTGGTGACCTTCTGGCCGAGGAGCATCCCGCCGCCGCCCGGCACGGCGCCCTGGCCGAGGACGATCTCGACGGCGTCGGCCGAGCGCAGGTGGTCGGGGTCGAAGCCGTACCGCGAGGGGAGGCACTGGTAGACCAGCGTCTTGGCGGCGCCGCGCTCGACCGGGGCCATGCCGCCCTCGCCGGTCGTCGCCGAGGTCCCGGTCATGCCGGCCGCCCGCCCGAGCGCCTCCTTGGCCGCGGACGACAGGGCGCCGAACGACATCCCGGCGATCGTGATGGGGATGTCCAGGACGACGGGTTCCTCGGCATGCCGGGTGCCGAGGATGGTGCGGGTGTCGCAGCGTTCCCGGTGCCCCTCGGGCAGGCCGGAGGACAGGCCGGCCGGCAGCAGCAGCAGGTCGTCGAAGCTCGGCACGGCGCGCCTGGCGCCCCAGCCGCGCACCGCGCCGCCGCCGAGCCTGGCGCGCTCCTGGATCTGCGCGATCACCTCGGGGGAGAAGGTGTGGCTCATCCTGTCCTCGGCGTAGGTCGATGGGTGGAGATCCCCCGCGTTCATCAGCGGGGGACGGGCGGCTAGTAGGCCCCGTGGTCGTCGTGGCGGTGGTGCATCTGGTACATGCGGCGGGCCGAGACGACCTTGGTCACCTGGGAGGGCGCGACATGGTCGAACCCGCATCCGTCCGCGAGGACCTTCACGAACGTCGCGTCGTGCTCGTCGAGCTCTTCGATGACCGCTCCGTCGCCGAGCCCGGCGATCTTCCCGTTGACGTAGACGACCGCCTCGAACAGCGAGTCCCCGAGGCACGGGCCGGCGTTCCCGCCGACCAGGATCACCCCGGACTGGGCGAGGTGCCCGCAGTAGGCGCCCGCGTCGCCGCCGATCGCCAGCGTGCCGCCCTTGAGGGAGATGCCCGCGTGCGAGGCGCAGGAGCCGTCCACCACCACGACCCCGCCGCGCGCGGAGGCCGCCGTGCTGCGCCCGGCCGAGCCGCGCACGTGGACGTCGCCCGACATGAGGTTCTCGCCGGCGCCGCCGCCGGCGGAGCCGTTGACGGTGACGCGCGCCTGCTTGCCGAGCCCGCCGGCGTAGAAGCCCGCGGGCCCGTCGATCTCGACGTGGACCGGGGCGTCCAGCCCCACCGCCAGGTTGTGCCGCCCGCCAGGGTTGGCCACGACGGCCCGTCCGCCGGGGAGGGCCTGGAGCGACCGGTTGATCTCACGGGTGGTCATCGCGGCGGCGTCAAGGCTCAGCCCGGCCCCCGGCGGAGCCCCTTGCCCTCCGGCCCGCTGGTCGGGCGGATGTGGCGGGGACGTCATCGCGCCTCCTGTTGACAGCCGTGCATCGGTGCCTGTCAGGAGTGAACCGTGACAATGTTGCCGCCGTGATGCTCGCGGATGACCACAGTGTTACCGGCGGGCCACTATCTTCTTCCGCGCCGCCCGGGTCCGGCGGAGAACGCGATGACCAGCCCTTTCCCGCCCTCCGGATGCCCGTCCCGCGGGCCGGTCAGCCGAGTTCGGCCTTGATTCGGCGGATGTGCTCGGGGGTCGTGCGGCAGCAGCCGCCGATGAAGGCCGCGCCCGCGGCGCGCCACTCGCGGGCGGCGGCCCCGAACTCCAGGGGGTCGGCGATCCCCGTCCAGCGGCGGTTCTCCGCGTCCCATCCCTCGCCGGAGTTGGGGTACACCACGATCGGCGAGCCGCTGATGTGGCCCATCAGGCTCTTGACGTCGCCCGGCGAGGTGCAGTTGACCCCGACGGCCACCACCTGGGGGTTGCCGGCGAACAGCGCGGCGCAGTCGGCCAGCTTCGTGCCGTCGCCGACGTGGTCGCCGTCCGGGCACGAGAAGCTCACCCAGGCGTTGACGTTCGGGGTCTCGCGGAGCAGGCGGGCGATGGCGCGCGCCTCGGCGTAGGAGGGGATGGTCTCGCAGGCCAGCAGGTCGGCGCCGCTCTCGGCCAGCACCTCCCAGCGGGGACGGTGCCATTCGACCAGGGCGTCCTCGTCCAGGTCGTAGTCGCCGGTGTACTCGGCGCCGTTGGCCAGGTAGGCGCCGTACGGGCCGACGCTGGCCGCGATCATGCCGCCGCCCGCCTCGTCCCTGGCCTCGATCGCGAGCTCGACGGAGAGCTGGATGAGCGCTCGGGCCTCGTCCCAGACCCTGCCGCGCCGGACGAACGCGGGGAAGCTCGCCTGATAGCTCGCCGTCGTCGCCACGTCGGCGCCGGCGGCGAAGTAGTCGAGGTGCGCCCGGCGGATGACCGAGGGGTCCTCCAGCAGGAGCCTGGCCGACCACAGCTCGTCGCGCAGGTCGCAGCCGAGGGCCTCCAGGTGTGTGGCGAGACCGCCGTCCAGGATCACAACATCGCTCTCATCAGGCTTAAAACTCACGCATATACCCTATGACCCATCAGACCGGATGTCGGTCGCGCCCGGGCGCCGAGTGGGGGCCGGGGCCGGTACCGTGCGGAGCGCGGGAACGGCCCGCCGGCGCGTAACGGCGCTCCGGCGGCGGCCGATGGCAGGGGAGCCGGGCGGCGCAGGCGGACGGGGGGTGGACGCGTGCTCGTGGTCCACGGGGCATGGACCGGTCGTGGCCTGGCGCTATGGGCGGAGGACACCTCCCCGCCCGCCGGGCAGGCCGTCACCGCGGGGGAACGGCCCCCCTCCTCCCCGTCCCCGGCGGCCTCTTCTCCGGCCGGCTCCTCCCTGGCCGGCGAGCGGCCCGCATCCGGGCGCGGACGGCCCGGCGCCGGGCGGCCGCACCCCTGCGCCACGCCCTCCGCGACCCTCGCCGCCGCGCTCGGCCTGGTCGTCACCACCCCCCTGCCCGCCACGGCCGCCGGCGACGGCGTCCCCCGGGTGACCGGGGCCGCGCCGGGCCGGTGGGCGAGCGAGACCGACGGGCGCGCGGCCGCGAACGCCGCCACCGGCGGGGCGATGACCCTGTGGCTCCCCGGGACGGCCCGGGCGCCGCTGCCCTCTCCCGAGTCCGGCCTGCCGACCACCGCGCGCGCCCCCAAGATTTCGTCCTGGCAGGTTCCCGCCCTGTTCCTGCCGCCGGCCGCGGCGCTCCGCCTGCTCGGCACGCTGTCCGGCGGGCACGACGCCGCCCCGCCCGCTTCGGGCGCGCACGACGCCGGCGCGCCCGCCTCCGGCGGCCCCGAGTGGGGGGCGGGAGGATCACTGCGCTACCTCGCCGTCGTGGCCGAGCACGCCCGGGCGCTCGTGCGGCGCGGCAGGGTGCTGCCCCAGCTGCTCGCCGAGGGCGGCGGCTACGCCGCCCGCTGGCTGCCCGTCCTGACCGGCGCGGACGCCGCCGCCTTCCGCGAGCTGGCCGCCGCCATGCCGCCGGTGGTCCGCGCGGCCGGCGGCGAACACCCCGCGGCCGAGGTCCTGCGCGACGCCCTCGCGGCCCTGGCCGACGGCGCCGTCCGGCTGTCGCTGCCGGACAGGCTGCTGCGCGGCAACCGCCCAGGTCCCGCGGGCGCGCTGCCCGAGCGGTGGCTGTCGGCCCTCACCACCCCCGATGCCGCCGTCCCCGGCGCCGGCGGCCGCGAGGCCGAGGCGCTCGCCGGCGCGCTCGCCGACTGGCACGCCTCGGCCCGGCAACTGGACGGGCCGATCCGTGTCTGCTTCCGCCTCATCGAGCCGCGCCGCGACCCGGCGGTGGAGGAGGGCGGCCGGCCCGGCATCGAGCAGAGGAACGGCTCCGAGCAGGAGAACGGCCTCAAGCGGGATGAGGGCCCCGGGCAGGGGGGCGGGGATGAGCAGGGTGAGGGGGACCACGACGCCTGGGAGCTGGAGTTCGCGCTCCAGTCGGTCGACGACCCGAGCCTGTACGTGCCGGCGGGCATGCTGTGGCGGGGCGAGCGCGTCCCCGGGCTGCCCAGACGCCCCGACGAGGTCCTGCTCGCCGGGCTCGGCCGGGCCGTGCGGCTGTGCCCCGAACTGCACACGGCCCTGCGCGACCCCCGGCCGTCCGGCATGGTGGTGGACACCGCGTGGGCGTTCGGCTTCCTGCGCCGGTCCGCGCCGCTGCTCCAGGCCGCCGGGTACGGCGTCAGCCTCCCCGCGTGGGCCGGGCGCAAGGGGCTGGGCCTGCGGCTGACCACCCGTTCCCGCACGGCGACGCCGTCGCGGGCGGCGGCCGGCCAGGGGTTCGGCCTCGGCGAGCTGGTCGACTTCAAGGTCGATCTCGCCGTCGGCGATCACACGATCAGCGAGGAGGAGCTGGAGGAGCTGGCCCGGCTGAAGGTCCCGCTCGTCCGCGTGCGCGGCCAGTGGGTCGAGCTGGACGACCGCCAGCTCAAGGCCGCCCTGTCGGTGCTGGAACGGCGCAGGTCGGGGCAGATGACCGTCGCCGAGGTGATCCAGGAGGTCGTCGGCGGCGGCGAGGAGGAGCTGCCCCTGATCGGCGTGGACGCCGACGGTCCGCTCGGGGACCTGCTGTCCGGCGAGGCCGAGCGGCGGCTGTCGGCCCTGGCCACCCCTCAGACCTTCAACGGCAGCCTGCGCCCCTACCAGGAACGCGGCCTGTCATGGCTGAGCTTCCTGTCCGGCCTGGGCCTCGGCGGCATCCTGGCCGACGACATGGGATTGGGCAAAACCGCCCAAACCCTGTCGTTGTTGCTGGAGGAGCGCACCTCCGGCGGGGCGGTGGCGCCGACGTTGCTGGTGTGCCCGATGTCGCTGGTGAGCAACTGGCACAAGGAGGCCGAGCGGTTCGCGCCCTCGCTGCGCGTGTACGTCCACCACGGCGGCACCCGCAAGCGCGACGAGGAGCTGGCCGAGACGGTGCGCGAGGCCGACCTGGTCCTCACCACCTACGGCACGGCGCTGCGCGACGCGCCGGTCCTGGCCGGGTTCACCTGGGGCAGGGTGGTCTGCGACGAGGCCCAGGCGATCAAGAACAGCGCCGCCCGGCAGGCCCAGGCCGTGCGCTCCATCCCGGCGCGCACCCGGCTCGCGCTGACCGGCACCCCGGTGGAGAACCACCTGGCCGAGCTGTGGTCGATCATGGAGTTCTGCAACCCCGGCCTGCTCGGCCCGGCCAAGCGGTTCCGCGACCGCTACCAGGAGCCCATCGAGGCCCGCGGAGACCAGGACGCCGCGCGCGCGCTCAAGCGCGCCACCGGCCCGTTCGTGCTGCGGCGCCTCAAGACCGACAAGACGATCATCTCCGACCTGCCGGAGAAGCTGGAGATGAAGGTGTGGTGCACGCTCACGCCCGAGCAGGCCAGCCTCTACCAGGCCGTCGTCAACGACATGCTCGCCCGCATCGACGACAGCGAGGGCATCGAGCGGCGCGGCAACGTCCTGGCGACCATGACCCGCCTCAAGCAGGTGTGCAACCACCCCGCCCACCTGCTCAAGGACGGCTCCCGGCTCGCCGGGCGCTCGGGCAAGCTCGCGCGGCTGGAGGAGCTGGCCGAGGAGATCGTCGAGGAGGGGGACAAGGCGCTGGTCTTCACCCAGTACGCCGAGTTCGGGTCGCTGCTCCAGCCCTACCTCGCCTCCCATCTCGACCGGCCCGTGCTGTGGTTGCACGGCGGGCTGCCCAAGAAGAGACGCGACGAGCTGGTCGAGCGCTTCCAGAACGACGAGGAGCCCATGGTCTTCCTGCTGTCGCTCAAGGCGGCGGGCACCGGGCTGAACCTCACCGCGGCCAACCACGTGATCCACGTGGACCGCTGGTGGAACCCCGCCGTCGAGGACCAGGCCACCGACCGGGCGTTCCGCATCGGCCAGACCAGGAACGTCCAGGTCAGGAAGTTCATCTGCGTGGGCACCCTCGAAGAGCGCATCGACGAGATGATCGAGCGCAAGAAGGCCCTCGCCGAGACCGTCGTCGGCGCCGGCGAAGACTGGATCACCGACCTGTCCACCGAGCAACTGCGCGAGCTGTTCCGCCTGAGCCCGGAGGCGGTGAGCTGAGATGACGGTGTCCCCGAGGTCCGGCCCGAAGGCGGTGAGCTGAGATGCCCCTGGGCAAGGACGGCTGGTTCGAGGCCGCCGCGCCGATCAAGGTGGAGGGCGGCATCCAGGCGCGCAGCAGGCGCGGCTCGATCGGCGAGCAGTGGTGGTCGCGCAGGTTCATCGACATCCTCGAGCGCGTCTGCGACGCCGGACGGCTCAGCCGAGGACGCGCCTACGCGAGGAAGGGCCAGGTGCTGTCCATCGACCTGGCGGCCGGGCGGGTCGAGGCGGCGGTCCAGGGGTCGCGGCCGGCCCCCTACCACGTGTCGATCCGCATCCCCGCCTACGGCGCGGACGCCTGGGCCGCCGTCCAGGACGCCCTGGCCGGGCAGGCGCTGTACCGCGCGAAGCTCCTGGCGGGCGAGATGCCTCCCGAGATCGTCAAGGTGTTCGACGACCTCGGGCTGCCGCTGTTCCCCTCCGGCGCCGCCGAGCTGGACATGGACTGCTCGTGCCCCGACTGGGGGTCGCCGTGCAAGCACCTGTCCGCCGTGCTCTACCTGCTCGGCGAGGCGTTCGACCAGGACCCGTTCCTGGTGCTCGCCTGGCGGGGACGGGCCAAGGAACCGCTGCTGGAGGCCCTGCGGGGGACGCCGGACGAGGAGGAGGAGCCGCAGGACCCGCTGCACGTGGACGACGTCCCGTTCGCCGAGCGCACCGGCGACTTCTACGCGTCCTCGGTGCCGCTCGGCCGCCTGCGCCCCCGTCCCGGCGGGGCCGCCGCGCCGCCGGAGCTGCTGCTGCGCGCCCTGGAGCCGCCCGCCGTGAAGGTGCGCCACATCCCTCTGCTGGACATCCTCCGCCCCGCCTACCGCCGGCTCGGCGACCCCGGCTGAGGCCGCCTTCCGCGCGGAGGGGGCCCGCCCCCAAGCCTGACCACCGGCGATCTCCGCGTGAGCGCGGGACCGGCGCCGGCCACGGCGAGTCACCGCCGGGCCGGCGCCGGGCCGCCGGCCGCTTCGTCAGGAGCGCTTCCAGAAGGACGCGCGCTGGGCGCGGGGCCGGCCCGCGGCGGACCCGGTGGTGCCGGCCGAGGTGCCGTCGCCGCTCAGGGCGGTCAGCCGTTCGACGGCGCGGCGCCACAGGGCGTCGACGTCGGCGGCCGGGTCGCCCTCGCAGGCCGACAGGTCGCGGGCCAGCGCCGACAGCTCGTTCTCCCCGCCCACGTAGGCCGCCAGCGCGGCCAGGCGGCTGCCCAGGTCGGCCAGGTAGCGCCTGCGCTCGGGCGCGGCGAGCGCCTCCTGCTCGCGCAGCCGTGCCAGCTCGGCGGCCAGTTGCGGCCGGACGATGTCCAGCGAGTGCGGGACCGGCGGCGCGGGGGGCGCCATCCTCGGGCTCGACGGCCGCGCGAACATCGGGCCGCGCGGCGCGCCCGACGGGACGGCGAACGGCCCCCCTCCGAACGCCGCGTCGCCCACCGGCGCGCCGGCCGCGCCCGGAGCCGGGCCGCCGCCCGCCATGAGCGTGCCCTCCCCGCCCATGACGCTGAAGACGGCGGGCGCGGAGGCGGCCATCGGCGCGGCGGCGATGGGCGCGGCGAAGCCGGGCGCCTCCCAGCCGCTGGGCAGCTCCACCGGCTGCACCACCCGGTGCCGCGGCCCGCCTTCGGCCACGACCCGGGTGTCCACGGCCACGAACGCGGTGAACCGGCACAGCACGCCGTGCCGCAGCGAGGCGGCGACGATGTCGTGCTCCAGGGCGTGCTCGCCGACCGCGTAGCGGTCCTCCAGCCGGCGCAGGTGGGCCCGCGCCCAGATGGCCCGCGGCGCGTCCCCCTCGGCGGGCCGGCCCTCCAGCCGCTGCTCCCACGGGCCGCCGTCCTCGCGCAGGCCGTGGACGGTCAGCGCCCCGCGGGAGGCGCCCCGGTACCGCCCGTAGACGGTGAGCGGGACGCCCGAGTACAGCGAACCCAGGTGGGTCACGCTGCCCGCCACCACCTCCAGCCCCTCGGCCTTCAGCGACAGGCCGGTGACCAGCGGCGACCCGATGCGGCGGTGGATGTGCTCCATCGCCTCGTCGAGACGGTCCTCCGACTCCACCAGCTCGCAGCGGCCCGCGCCGAGCCCGGCCAGCCGGCCGAGGAACCCGGCGTTCACCGCCCGGTCGATGCCGACGGTGTGCACGCGCACGGCCGCCAGCCGCGAGCCGAGGCGTTCCAGGATCTGGTCCTCGTTGCCGACCTGCCCGTCGGTGACCAGGACGAGCACCCGTTCCCTGCCGGGATCCTCCAGCAGGCCGAGCGCCTCCTCCATCGGCTGCAGCATCTCGGTGCCGCCCCGCGCCTCCAGCCGGGCCAGGTGCTCGACGGCCCGGTAGCGGTTGCGGTCGGTCGCCGGGACCAGGCCCGCGTCCACGCCGAGGGGACGCTCGACGACGCTGTCGAAGGACAGGACGGCGAACCGGTCGGCGGAGGACAGGGTGTCGACGATGCGCGCCGCGGCCCGCCGGGCGGCGACCATCTTCCACCCGGTCATGCTGCCCGAGCGGTCCAGCAGCAGCGCCACGTCCCTCGGCCCGCGCCGGGCGTCGGTCCGCGCGGGCGGGAGCACGGTCAGCACGAACGTGCCGTCCCCGTCGGCCTCCCCGTCGATCTCGGCGTCGACGCCGTCGGCTCCGGTGTCGGCTCCGGTCTCGGCGGTGGGCGCCGGTCGGCGGGTCTCGCCGTCGGGGACGAGGGTCAGGGCGCTGGAGGCGTCGAACGCCAGGCGCAGGACGAAGTCACGGTCGAGGCGCTCGCCGGGCAGCAGTCGCACGACGCCGTCCTCCTGGGAGACGACGTGCAGGCTGGAGCGCATCTCGGTCAGGTCGAGCCCGGCGGGGTCGACGCGGGCCGTCAGGGCCAGCCGCACCGGGTTCGGGAAGCCCGGCAGCAGCACCGGCGGGGTGATCCGCGAGGCGTCCGGGACGGCGTCGGTGTCGGCGGACACGCCGTCCCCGGCGGCGAGGTCGTCCAGCGGCGTGCCCGGGATGTAGCGGGGCGCCACGACCAGCGGGAAGCGGAAGGTCGCCGCGCCGTCCTCGTAGGGGAGCGGCTGGCTGAGCGTCAGCCGCACCGTCACCCGCTCGCCGGGGACGATGTTGCCGACGCGCATGGTGAAGACGTCCGGGCGCTCCTCCTCGGCGATGGCGGCGCGCTGCCCTCGCGCGATGGCGCGGTCGTAGTCCTGGCGGGCCTGGCCGCGCTCCTTGAGCACTCCCTCCACCACCCGGTCGTCGGCCTCCATGCGGAAGGCCGTCACCGCGGCGCGGTCGGGCAGCGGGAAGATGTAGGTCGCCTCCAGGGGCACGTCATGCGGGTTGCGAAAACCCTGCGTGACCTCGACGCCGCAGGTCAGCGCGGTGATGTTCGCCTCGACCTCGACGCTTTCCAGGGGCAGGTTCCCCTTGCCGGTGCTCAGGGTCCCGAGCCCCGCGTCGGGCGCCGGGGCGTACTCGCCGGGCTTCAAGGATGTGATCTGCACAGTCATGATGACGACCTTTCGGGCGGAGACTGGTCGAGGCCGGCGGCCGGGGCGGCATGCCCGGGGACGCCGGAAGGCAGGAGGCCGCGGTCGTGCAGCAGGGCGAGCAGCGGTGCGGCGGCCTCCCGCAGCGCGGCGATGTCGCCGGGGGCGGGAGGCCGCCCTTCGAGCAGGAGCGTGACCTCGGGCGCCAGCCGCACGCCGTGCACCAGGTCATCGGCGGGCGCGGCGGCGGGAACGACGCCCGGCCACCGGCCCGCCGGGCGGGGCAGGGCCTGCTCGGGAGCGAAGGGCGCCGCGAGGAAGTCCGGCGGCGTGGCCTGCCCTCCTGGCAGGCCCGGCGCCGGCCCCCCGGGCGCCACCGGCGGCCCCCCGTTCACCGCCGCCGGACTCCCGGACCCCGTCCCGCCCGCGGTCGCCGGCGTGCCGGTCCCGCCTTCCGTGGCCGGCGTGCTTCTCTCGCTTCCCGTCGCGAGGACGGCGGCGACGCGCCCGTGGGCCGGAGCCGCGGCCGGGTCCGTCGCGGGCGTGCGGGTTCCCGCGGCGGCCGGGCGGGCCGCCCAGAAGCGCGGCCGGGCGCGGGGGGAGCCGGACGGCGGGTCTCCGGCCGGGTCACCGGTGGGGTCCCCGGTCGAGTCCTCGGCCCGATCGCCGGTCGGCTCAACGGCCGGGTCGCCGGTCGCGCTGGGCCGGGGCGCGGCGGGAACCGGCCGCCCGGCCGCGTCGACGATCTGCTCCAGCGCCGTGTCGGTCGCGCCGGCCAGCTCGGCCTGGATGTCGGCGATGGACCGGCCCTCGGCCTGCAGGCGCTTGACGGCGACCAGCTGGAGCAGGTGACGCCTGCCGTACAGCGCGACCCGGCCGCGGCGGGTGAGCGGCGGGTCGAGCAGGCCGATCGTGGTGTACCAGCGGATGAGCCGCTCGTTGGGCACGTCTCTGACCCGGCCGTTGGGCCGCCGCGGCGAGGACGGCAGCAGGTGCGCCGCGTGCTCCGCCAGCTCGCCGATCGTCCAGGTGTCACTCATGCTTCCATGCTGACACTGCAACTATGACACTGTCAATGTTTAGCGCTTCGGGAGACCGGTTAGGGCGTTCTAGGTAGCCAGGTAGAAGGCCGTCGATCATTCTTGAGGGGAAGATGCTTCATGGCCCAGATCACCAGCCCGCTCCCGAGCGACAAGCAGAAGATCGCGGGCGATGCGCTGCAGGGAGCTCTCATCGACCTGCTCGACCTCTCGCTCCTGGGCAAGCAGGCGCACTGGAACCTGATAGGCCGCAACTTCCGTTCGCTGCACCTGCAGCTGGACGAGATCGTGGCCCTGGCGCGGACCGGCGCCGACAGCGCGGCCGAGCGGGCGGTCGCCCTGGGCGTCAACCCGGACGGCCGCGCGGCGACCGTCGCCCGCGACACCCAGATCAGACAGTTCGACACCGGATACATCGAGGACGGCAAGGTGGTCGCCGCGTTCACCGACATCCTCGGCGAGATGATCGCCCGGATGCGCGAGCGCATCGCCGCCACCGAGGAGCCGGACCCGGTCACCCAGGACCTCCTCATCCAGATCACCGAGGGCCTCGAGAAGCAGCACTGGATGATCCAGGCCCAGCGCTGACCCCGGCCGGGCTCGCGGCGGCGGCCGTGAGCACCCCGGCCCCGCTCACGGCGGCGGCCGCAGGGACCCTGGCCCCGCTCACCGCGGCGGCCGCAGGGACCACTGGGCCCGGCTCACAGCAGCCGCCAGGCGAGGTGGGCGACGGGCGGGCCGGCGCCCAGGAGGGCGCGGAGGGCGTCCCAGCGCGCGGCGCCGGCTCTGGCGCCGCGCACCAGGCCCACCTCGACGAGGGCGCGGGCCCAGGCGTCCTCGTCCGCGCCGGCCGCCCGCTCAAGAACGTCGAGCGCCGTCCGTCCTGCCGCGGATCCGGGACGCCCCGGGGCGTCCGGCGGCGGCGATGATTCCGAGATCACCGGAAATGCCGGAGTGAATGGCGCTTCTTGGCCGGGCATGTCCGGCGTGGCGGGGCGGTCGCGGGGGAGTGGCGGGCCGTCCAGTTCGCGGGCGAGCAAGGACAGCAGATGCGGCCAGCGGATGGCGAGCACCGCGAGCTTCGCGACCTCCTCGTCGGTCGCCTTCGCCGCCCCGGCCAGGGCGCGCCGGTAGGTCACGAAGGAGTAGAACCGGAAGACGTTCACATACCGCTTGAGCTCCCGGGGGTTGCTCAGCGTGAGGACGGGCAGCACCCGCGCGATCGCGGCGTAGGCGTTCTCGTCGCTGTAGAGGTCGTCGTAGACCCGGTCCGCCGCCAGGCGCGTCGCGGCCGACAGCCCGCCGATGGCGTCGCCGTCCGCC
Organism: Sphaerisporangium rhizosphaerae; assembly: GCF_042665155.1. Lineage (NCBI taxonomy): Bacteria > Bacillati > Actinomycetota > Actinomycetes > Streptosporangiales > Streptosporangiaceae > Sphaerisporangium > Sphaerisporangium rhizosphaerae. The sequence continues at coordinate 301,330 of NZ_JBHTCG010000006.1, forward strand.
GCGCCCACCTGGTCCTGCGCGTCACGCGCGACGATGTCCAGGTCGCCGGCCGTCGGGCCCATCGCCCTGATCGCCGCCTCGACGCGGTCCACCAGCCCTGGGTCGGCTCTGACCTCCGGCTCGGCCCTCCCGGACAGGCGCACCCCCCTTCCGCCGCCCCGGGGGCCGCGGGCGGAGCGCGTGGGGCGCGGTGGGCCCGGGACCGGCGCGCCGTCCCCGGGGCTCGGGTACGGGCGCGTGGTGTGCCGTGGGCTTGGGGCGGTTCCGCCGTCCCAGGGGGCCGGGTGCGTGGTGAGCGGTGGGCTCGCGGCCGGTTCGGGCGCGGGCGGGTGTTCCTGGCCGGGCGGAGGGCCGGAGCGCCGGTCGTCCGGGGGGCTCGCGGGCGGGGCGGGCACTTCCAGCAGGGCGCGCAGGTAGGCGGGCAGCCGTTCGCCGTCGTCGAGCATGGGGACGCTCAGCGGAAGCTGCACGATCTTCTCCAGGAAGCGCCACCCGAGACCGGAACGCTCCTCGGCGGAGGCGGGGAGCGATCGGGCGAGGTCCCGGTAGGCCACCTCGACATGCGCGGCCACGACCTCCGGCTCCATGGCCAGGACGAACACGCAGTTGGGGAACTCCCCGGCGAGGAACAGGTTGACCGCCTCGATCACCTGCGCCACCGTCCCCGGCGAGCAGCGGTCCAGGTCGTCCACGAACACCAGCAGCGGGCGCTCCTCGGTGGCGACCATGCCGAGCACCCGCCGCATGTCGGTCTGCACCAGGTGCAGGAACCCGGTCCTGGCCCGGTACCCCGGGTCGGGCGACAGCTCCGAGCCCGCGCCGGGCCCGCCGCCGAGCAGGTCGGGCTGGCGGACGAGCCGGGTGAACGCGGTGTCGGCCGACTCGCCCATGAAACGCGCGAGCCGCACCCCGGCCGCGATCAGGACGAGGAACGAGCCGCCCGACCCGACGGCCGCGGCCGTGCCGCGCAGCAGTGAGCCGGCCGCGGGCACCAGGGCCGACGCGGCGAGCGAGGCGCCGGTGACCAGCAGCGTCGCCAGGAACGCGAGGGCGACCGGGAGCAGGCGGGTCGCGGCCAGCCGGTAGGCCCGGCGGCGCACCTCCTCCCTGTCGACCCGGGCGAGGTTGAGCGCCAGCCAGAAGCGCTCACGCTCGCCGCGCGGGAGCCGGCAGGTGATCTGGCTGATGATCTCGTGGGCCAGACCGGCCCACACCTGCTCGCCGCTCTGGTACATCCAGGGGTTGAACCAGACGGTCGGCCGCCAGTCGGCGTGCCGCAGGGGAAGCTCGCCGGGGACCGCGTACTCCCGGCCCCCGGGCTCGGCCCGCCTGGCACGCGAGAGCACCTCCGCATTGGTCACCCGCCCCGCCGAGCCACCCCGTGAGCCACCCCCTCCTCCAGGACCGGACCCCTCACCCCACCCGGCACGCCTCCGGAAGAGCCCTCCACTCCACCAGGCGAACCCCCGGCGAGACCCACCGTCCCGTGCGGCGCGCTCCGGGCCGGGATCGTGTCGGGCGCGGGCACGACCGTCCGGCCCGAAGGCGAGGTCCTCCGCCGGAGTGGCGAGGTGGATCGCGGCGGGGCGGTCCTCGGCCGCGCCCGGGTCGAGCAGGTCCTGCACCATGCGCATCAGCGACGTCTTGCCCGCGCCCCACGGCCCCTTGACGCCGACGGTCAGCGGCGGCCGCGTCTCCGGGTGGCGGACGAACGCCGCGATCGCTTCGGCGTGCACCCTGTGGCCGAGGCGGTCCCGCAGGGTCCACCGGTCGCCGGTCAGCCGGGCACGAGGCTGGACGGCGCGCCGTGCGGCCCGCCACCGGCGCAGCCCCGCCGAGACCCGTGCCAGCTCCCGCGCGTCGGGCCGGCCGGCGAGGGCGGGACGCACCGCCGGATCGGCGAACGGCGTGTTCTCGCCCAGCAGTCCCCACGCGGCCAGCTCCCCGAGCGCGTGCGCTTCGCGCGTGCCGGCGGGAGCGTCATCCATGAGCAGGGCCGCCGTCTCGGGCGTGAGCGGCTCGTCCTCGGTGAGGAGGGTCGCCCGGCGCAGCAGCAGCCTCGCCGGCTCGCTCAGGTGCACGTCGTAGACGCGGCCGACCAGCTCGCGGGCGGAGGCGGGGGCGACCGTGTCGCCGGTGGCCGCCAGGCGGGCGAGCGTCGCGGCGAAGGCGGGGCCGAGGTCCCCGGCGGGCCGCCGGGCGCGGGCGACCTCGATCAGCTCGCCCTCGCCGTAGGTGAGCAGGTACGGCCGCCGGTCGGCGCCGAGGTCGGCGCAGCGCTCGTCGGCGTACCGGTACAGGTCGCCGACGGACACGGCGCCGTCCCGGTCCAGGTCGGCCTCGCCGGACAGGATGCCGTCGGCCAGGATCGCCGTGAGCGACACCGCGCCGCCGGGACGCTCGCCGGGCATGGTGGCACTGGTGGTGAGCGCGGCGGCCGCGGCGACCGGCTCGCCACGGACGTGCAGGCGGGTCACCGTCTCGTGCGGGTGGCCGGGCCCGGCCGTGACCAGCCAGCCGAAGTCCACGATCAGGAGCAGCGCCGCCCCGTCGGAACGCTCGACGCGGCGCGCGAACTCCCCCATCAGCGCGCCGAACTCGCCCGGACCCCACCCCGACTCGGTGGACCAGCGGACCAGGAGCAGGTCCCCCGGCTCGACGGCGTCCAGGAACGCGCCCACCCTGGTGTGGTCGTCCGCGTCGCACTCGGCGGTCTGGACGGCGTACCCCTCGCCGGTGAGGGCGTGGACGAGCCGGCGGTCGGCCGCGCCGCCCGCCCTCGCCGCGCCCCGGCCGTCGCGGTCGAGGAAGACCAGCGCCTTGCGGTTCCTGATCTTCGGGGCGGGCGGCGCTAGAACGGTCGTCGTGGTCATCGGCTGCTCCCATGGCCGGGCGGCGGGGTCCAACACCCCTGGACCGGCGGGCCGCGTGACGCGGCGCGGCCATGATGGTCCCGAAGGCCCGGCCGACCCTAGGCGGGGCACGAGCCGCCACGGCCGGCCCTTTGCGCGATGTTTGCCCTCTCCGGGCCCGGCGCCCGTCCGCCCTGCGGCCCAGTGACGGACGGGCCCCGGCCCCGGAGACGGCACCCGTCCCACCCGGGGCGTACGGCGCCCGGGAGGGGCGGGGTCAGAGGGAGCGGGACCAGTATTGTTCGGTGACCTTGGTGCCGTAGGCGTGCTTGGCGCACTGCTCGTCGAGGGTGAAGCCGGCCCGCTGGTAGACGCGGCGGGCGGCGGCCAGTTCGTCGACGGTCATGAGCACGATGCGCTCGTAGCCGGTCCGCTTGGCGAAGGCCAGGCATTCCTCGACCAGCCGGCCGCCGATGCCCATGCCGCGCGCGGACGGCTCGACCAGCAGCAGGCGGAGCTGGGCCGTGCGGTCGTCCTTCCTGACGCAGAACACCGAGCCGGCGGGCTCGCCGTCCACCTCGGCGATCCAGACGGCCTCACGCCGCGGGTCGTGGTCCTCGACGTACTCGGCGACGATGCGGGCGGTCAGCGCCTCGAACGTCTCGTCCCAGCCGTGCTCCTCGGCGTACAGCACGCCGTGGCGGTGGACGATCCAGCCGAGGTCCCCTGGCCGGGGCGGGCGGATGACGTAGCGGTCCGGGGCGGGCCGGTCGGCGAGGACCTGGCGCACGGTGGTCATGGCGGCGATGAGGCGCCGCCGGTCCTCCTCCGAGAGAGGTTCGAGCAGGGCGCGCACCCCGGTGGCCGATGCGTCGTCGAGCGTCCGCCAGACCGCCTGGCCCCGCTCACCGAGCCGGACGACCTGCCGCCGGGCGTCCGCGGCGGAGCGCTCGCGCGTGACCAGGCCGTCGGCCTCGAACCGGGCGAGCATGCGGCTGAGGTAGCCGGCGTCCAGGTCGAGCATCCTGCGCAGCTCGCCGGTCTCTGTCGCGTCCTTCTTGCCCAGCTCGTAGAGCACCCTCGCCTCGGTGAGGGAGTACGGCGTGTCGTGCATTCCGGCGCCCAGGACGCCGATGAGGCGGGTGTAGAAGCGGTTGAACCCGCGCACCCGGCCGACGAGCTCCTCCATACCGTTGCTCCAATCAAGTAATTCGTTGACAGAGTCAAACATAAGGACGGGCCGTGCGTCCAGACCCGATCACTCCCGGCCGCTCTCCGCGCCCGGTGACGCGGGGCGGCACGGGGACCCCGATCAAGGTCGGAGCGGGTGCGTGACGGTATCGTCGATCACATGACATCCGGGCGCGAGCTGCTCTACATCGGCGGATACACACCGGGCACCGGGGGGACGGGCCCCGGCCTGAGCGTCGTCCGCAGGGAGGCCGACGGCGCCCTGCGGGCCCTGGCCGAGACCGAGGCCCCCGGACCGTCGTTCCTGGCCCTGCACCCCCGGCTGCCCGTGCTGTACGCGGCGCTGGAGTGCGAGGAGGGCGGAGTGGCCGCCTACTCCGCCGACCCGCAGGGTCCCGCGCCGCTCGCCGACGGCACGAGCGGCGGGTCCTACCCCTGCCATCTGGCCGTGGACCCGACCGGCACCTGGCTCGCGGTCGCCAACTACGGCGACGGCACGGTGGCGGTCTACCGGCTCGGCAGCTCCGGCCTGTTCCAGGGCCCGCCCAAGCTGTTCCCCCACGAGGGCCACGGCCCCGACCCGGCCCGCCAAGCCGAGCCGCACGCCCACCAGGCGGTGTTCGGTCCCGGAGCCGTGCTGCACGTCACCGACCTCGGCACCGACGAGGTGCGGCGCCACCTGCTCGGCGGCGGGCCCGCCGAGCACCCGGAGGGCCCGGTGCGGCTGAAGCCGGGCAGCGGGCCGCGCCACATGGTCCACCGCGAGGGCCGCTGGTACGTGGGCTGCGAACTGGACGGGACGGTCGCGGTCTACGACGCCTCCTGGCGCGAGCTCGCGCGCACCCCGGCCAGCCACGTGACCGGGCCGAACTACGTCTCCCACGTCGAGCTGTCCGCCGACGGCCGGCACCTGTACGTCGCCAACCGCGGGCCCGACACCATCGGCGTCTTCGAGGTCGGGCCCGAGGGCGGCGAGCCGGCCGCGCTGACCCAGGTGGCCGAGGTCGGGTCGGGCGGCCTGTGGCCGCGCCACTTCGCCGTGGCGGGCGAGCGCATGTACGTCGCCAACCAGCGGTCGGACGCGGTCGCGACCTTCGAGCTGCGCGACGGCATCCCCGTGCCCACCGGCGAGGTCTACAAGATCGGCAGCCCTTCCTGCGTACTCGCCCTGTCGATCTGAGTCGCACCGGTAGGGTGAGATTGGCCTCCCACCGCTTGGTCTAGACCAATTAGGCGGGCTGGGGCAAAATCTGTACGTCGGCGGCCACAGGAGCCCGCGAAGCGTCCACGGCGGCCATGCATCTCACCCGTAACCTCAATGCGTACCCCATCGGGAGGAACCCGTCATGCGTATCGGCGTGCTCACAGGAGGCGGAGACTGCCCCGGACTGAACGCGGTCATCCGCGCCGTCGTCCGTAAGGGCATCGGCGTCCACGGCCACGAGTTCGTGGGCTTCCGTGACGGCTGGCGCGGCCCGCTCGAGGGCGAGACGATGCCGCTGGAGATCTCGACCGTGCGCGGCATCCTCCCGCGCGGCGGCACGATCCTCGGCTCGTCGCGCACCAACCCCATCAAGATCGACGGTGGGGTCGACCGCATCAAGCAGAACCTGGCCGACACCGGCGTCGACGCGCTGATCGCCATCGGCGGCGAGGACACCCTGGGCGTCGCCAAGCAGCTGTTCGACCGCGGGGTCAACGTCGTCGGCGTGCCCAAGACGATCGACAACGACCTCAACGCCACCGACTACACCTTCGGCTTCGACACGGCCGTCAACATCGCCACCGAGGCGATCGACCGCCTGCACACCACGGCCGAGTCCCACCACCGCGCGCTGATCTGCGAGGTCATGGGCCGGCACGCCGGGTGGATCGCCCTGCACGCCGGCATGGCGGGCGGCGCCAACGTCATCCTGATCCCCGAGAAGCCCTTCGACATCGACAAGGTCTGCGAGTACGTCGAGAGCCGCTTCAAGATCCGCTACTCGCCCATCATCGTGGTCGCCGAGGGCGCGCACCCGGTCGAGGGCCAGATGGCGCTGCAGGCCGGCGAGCTGGACGCCTTCGGCCACGTCCGCCTCGGCGGCATCGGCGAGCAGCTCGCCCGCGAGATCGAGAAGCGCACGGGCAAGGAGGCCCGCACCACCGTGCTCGGCCACGTCCAGCGCGGCGGCACCCCGAGCGCCTTCGACCGCGTGCTCGCCACCCGCTTCGGCCTGCAGGCGATCGACGCCGCCCACGAGGGCGACTTCGGCAAGATGGTCGCGCTGCGCGGCACCGACATCGTCCGGGTCGGCCTGGACGCCGCCACCTCCGAGCTGAAGACCGTGCCGGTGTCCCGCTACGAGGAGGCCGAGGTCTTCTTCGGCTGATCCGCCCCGGGCCGCGCCGGCGGGCCCGCGCCGGCGGCGCCGGCCCGCCGCACGGCACGCCCGCGTGCGTCCACCGCCCCGGCCGTCACGGCCAGGGGCGGTTTTCCTTGTCCGCCGTTCGCGTGGGTCGCGTCTCAGGGCTCCCGCCCGTCACGCCGCTGGAACAGGGACCCGGCGCCCGGCGGCTGCGGCCGGGACGGGGGCGCCGCCACCGGGGCGGCGGCGCCGGCCCGCGCACGCTGCTCCTCGATCTGGGCGAGCAGCCTGGTCTCGCTCTCCAGTTCCTCCCGGGACGGCGCCAGCGTCACCACCAGCAGCAGGACCAGGGTGACCAGGCTGATCCCGATGAGGAGCGGCAGCAGGAAGCTCATGGCGGTCGCGCCGGCGAGCATTTGGCCGGTGTTGGAGCGATCCACTGTGACGCTGAGCGAGAACATGCCGGTGTAGTGCATGCCGGTGACCGCGACGCCCATGATGAGCGCGGCGCCCGTGGTCGCGAGCAGTCCCTCCACCCGCAGGCTGAACCACAGCGCCACGGTCGAGGCCACCACCGCGATCAGCACCGACGCCACGACCGGCAGCGCGGCGTAGTGCTTGACGGCGGCCATGTTCATGGCGGCCATGCCGAGGTAGTGCATGGCGGCGACCCCGAGCCCGGTGAGCAGCCCCGCGCCGAGCAGCGCGGGCAGGCGCTCGCCCGACCACGAGACCACGGCCAGGCCGACGCCGACGATGACGACGGCCACCAGGGCGGACACGATGGTGAGCGGGACGTCGTAGGTGATCGCCGTGCCCGGGACGCGGAATCCCATCATGGCGACGAAGTGCATCACCCAGATGCCGGTGCCGCCGAGCGCGAGCGCGGCGCCGGCCAGCCACCGCAGGCGGGCGCCGCCGTGCGTCCCGCGTGCCCGGCTCGCCAGCAGCAGACTCAGAAATGATCCGATGACCGACATCACGTACGCGGCCAGCGGAGTGAATATTCCTTGCGCGAAGTGGTCAATATGCGACACTGGGCGTCCTTGAGGATAAAGATGATCTACGGCGGGTAATCCGGATGTTTCCGGATGATGAGCACTGCTCGGAACAGTAATCGGTCCAGCCGTTTCATGGAATTTCTGGAGGCCGGAAAGGCGAGATCCCGGTGGTCGTTTCCGCCGGACGGCCCCCTCGCCGGGTCCGATGGCGGCCACCGCCGGCGGCGGGCGGGACCGACGGCCCTCGATAAGGGATAAATTGAGGGGTGCGCAGCGCGGGAGGACCTTCCGCCGGCACGTGTCCCCACCCGACTCCACCATCCCCGCCGGAGGCAGCCCCATGTCCGTCGTGCCCCCGTCAGCTCTGGGTGAGCCCTGTGTGCTGCTCAAACTGGGCGAGGTCGTCCTCAAGGGCAGGAACCGCGAGCTGTTCGAGCGGCAGTTGCAGGCCAACATCAAGGCGGCGCTGAAGGGCTTCGGCGTCAAGGTCGACGTGCGGCAGCGCCACGGCGTCATCGCCATCCTGCTGCCCGAGGGAACCGGCGTGGAGACCGCCGACGCCATCGCCGAGCGTCTCACCGACGTGATCGGGCTGGTCTGGGTGCACCGGGCCTGGCGGGTCGCCAAGAACCCCGAGGCGGTCACCGCCGCCGCGCTCGAACTGGTCGCCGGCCGCCCCGAGGTCGAGCGCCGCGCCACCTTCGCCGTGCGCTCCCGCCGCCGCGACAAGCGCTTCCCGCTGCGCTCCAACGAGCTCGACCGCATGGTCGGCGGCGAGATCAACGACAAGTACGGCCTGCCCGTGCGCCTGAAGAACCCCGAGCTCACCGTGAACATCGAGGTCGACAGGGACGAGGTGTTCGTCTTCACCGACGGCCTGCCCGGCCAGGGCGGCCTGCCGGTGGGCACCAGCGGGCGCGGCCTGGTGCTGATGTCCGGCGGCATCGACTCCCCGGTGGCCGCCTACCGCATGCTGCGGCGCGGCCTGCAGGTCGACTTCCTGCACTTCTCCGGCATCCCGTTCACCACCTCGGAGTCGATCTACAAGGCGTACGCCCTCGTGCGGGCGCTGAGCAAGTTCCAGGGGAACGCGCGGCTGTTCGTGGTGCCGTTCGGCAAGGCGCAGCAGTCGCTCAAGGCATCCGGCGCCGACCGCCTGCAGGTCGTGGCGCAGCGCCGCCTGATGCTCAAGACCGCGGAGGAGGTCGCCCACCGCCTGCGCCGCAACGTGCTGGTCACCGGCGACTCCCTCGGCCAGGTCTCCTCGCAGACCCTGCAGAACATCACCGCGCTGGACGACGCCGTGGAGCTTCCGATCCTGCGCCCGCTCATCGGCATGGACAAGACCGAGATCATGGCGGAGGCGCGGCGCATCGGCACCCTGCAGATCTCCGAACTGCCCGACGAGGACTGCTGCACGTTGCTGACCCCGCGCCGCGCCGAGACCGCCGCCAAGATCGCCGACCTGCGGCAGATCGAGAAGCGCCTGGACGCCGAGGAGCTCGCCGTCCAGCTCGCCGACTCCATCCAGGAGTACAAGCTGGACGGCACGCCCGCGGCCGTCCGGCGGAGCCCGAAGGCCGCGGATGCCCCGAACGCCGCGGACGCCGCGCCGGCCGCAGATGACGCGCCCGCGGTGGACGCCGCGCCGGCCGCGCCCGCCGCGGTCTGACCGGCCGGCGCCGGCCGTTCTAGACCACCGGGGCGAGCTTGGTGGCCAGGGTGCGGTTCATCAGCGGGGGGAAGTCGCGCGCGATGGCGGCCAGTTCGGCCAGGTCGCCGTCCACGAGCGCCTGGGGGCCGTCGCAGAGCGCCTGCTCGGGGGTCGGGTGCACGTCGATGATCACACCGTCGGCCCCCACGGCGATCGCCGAGCGGGTCAGCGGGAGCACCAGGTCGCGGCGGCCGCCCGAGTGCGAGGGGTCGACGATGACCGGCAGGTGCGACAGCCGCTGGGCCACCGGCACGGCCGAGATGTCCAGGGTGTTGCGCGTTGCGGTCTCGAACGTGCGGATGCCGCGCTCGCACAGGACGATGTCCAGGTTGCCGCGCTGGGCGATGTACTCGGCCGCCATGAGCCATTCCTCGATCGTGGCGTTCATGCCGCGCTTCAGCATGACCGGACGGCCCACCGACCCGACGGCCTGCAGCAGCGCGAAGTTCTGCGCGTTGCGCGTGCCGACCTGCAGCATGTCGGCGTAGGAGGCGACGAGTTCGACGTCGTGGGCGTCCACCACCTCGGTCACGATGGGCAGTCCGGTCTCGGCGCGCACGTCGGCCAGGATGCGCAGCCCGGCCTCGCCGAGCCCCTGGAAGGCGTAGGGGGAGGTGCGGGGCTTGTACGCGCCGCCGCGCAGCAGGGTCGCGCCGGCGGCCTCGGCCATGCGGGCGGCGGCGAGCGTCTGGTCGGGGGTCTCCACGGCGCACGGCCCGGCGATCAGCGTGACCGTGTCCGGCCCGATCGGCACCCCGCCGACCCGCACCGTCGACCGGTCGGGATGGTTGTCCCTGCTCACGAGCTTGTAGGGGGTCGAGACGCGCATGACGTCGGCCACGCCGTTCATCCCGCCCAGGTTCAGGTTCATGAACTGGGCGATGTCGCCGACCAGGCCGATGATCGTCCGATTGACGCCACGGCTGACGAACGCATCACCGCCGGCCGTGGCGACGAGGTCGACGATGGCGTCGACGTCCTGCTGAGTGGCCCCGGGGGCCATGACGATGACCATGTGATGCCCTTTCTCCGGACCGCGGTCGCGGTCGAGGTGTTCGACACCGGAAAACGACGAAGGCCCCGGGTCCTGATCAGGACCCGGGGCCTTCGTCGACGTCTGGCGGTCAGCGCAGCGTCTGACGGCGATCGGCCGATTCCACGGGTCCGTCGCCATACCAAAACTCCAACGCGGTACGCATCGCCGCAAGCATAACCCATCCCCAGCGGTGGGCGGCGACGGCGCAGGTACGGCCGCCAGGGCCGTCCTGTCCGACCGAGGGCAAGGCCGTCCGTGGAGGGAACCGTCCGCGGGGGATGGGACCGCCGGGCGCCGCGCCGGCACGGCCGCCGGTGGATCGTCCGTGGATGGATGGGATCGTCCCGCCGTCCGGGGGAGGGCCGCCACCCCGGACGGGTTAACGGGGTGCCAATGCCGCGAGGCCGACAGCGCGATGGCAGGATTGCTGCGTGCCGGATCCAACCGAGGAAACTCGACTGCCCCCCGGGCAGTACGTCCCCCGTGGCCGACCGGTCCTCCACTACGGCCGGGTTCCCGGGTTCCGGCCGGAGAGCTGGAACCTGTCGGTCTTCGGAGCCACGGCGTCGGGGGAGGAGATCCGCTTCACCTGGCCGGAGTTCTCCGCCCTGCCGCGCGTGACCCTCATCGCCGACTTCCACTGTGTCACCAAGTTCTCGATCATGGGCAACGAGTGGGGAGGCGTGCCGGCCGGCGCCCTGCTGGAGGCCGTTCCCCCGGACCCCGGGGTCACCCATGTCATGATCTGGGGTGAGTACGGCTACAGCGCCAACCTGCGCCTGTCGGACTTCGCGCGCGACTCCACCCTGTTCGCCCTCGAACTGGACGAGAAGCCGCTGTCGGCCGAGCGGGGCTTCCCGGTGCGCGTCGTCGTGCCCCACCTGTACGCGTGGAAGAGCGTCAAGTGGGTGCGCGCCGTGGAGTACCTGGTCGCCGACCGCCGCGGGTTCTGGGAGGAACGCGGCTACCACAACCTGGGCGACCCCTGGCGCGAACAGCGCTACGCCTACCAGGAGGAACCCGGCGACGGCCCCGCCTAGCGCCCGGCCGGGCGCCGTATGGCGGCGCCGGCCCCGGCGCACCACGCTCCGTTGGCCCGGCGCCGATCACATCGAGCGCACGACCGGGCGGAGGGCCGCGCCCGGCGATGGTGGGTGGCCGCCGCGCCGGTGTGCCGTGTCAGAAGCTCGCCCGCCGAGCCGGCGACAGGACCGGCAGGGCCGGCGAACGGTCCGTCGGCATGCGCGCCTTCCAGGTGACCCGCGGTATCTCGGGCGCGCGGGAGATGGGGGCGGCTCGCCGTCCGCCGGTCACCAGGGCACCACCCCGGCGTCGTCGAAGAACCCGCCGGTCGGGCCGTCGCCGGGCAGGGTCGCGAGCTTGATGGCGATCGCCGCGCCCTGCTCGGGGGTGCGGACGCCGCGGAAGCCGTTGAGGTCGGTCGCGCAGTAGCCGGGGCAGGCGGCGTTGACCAGGATGCCGGTGTCGCGCAGCTCCTTGGCGTACTGGACGGTGACGGCGTTGAGGAAGGTCTTGGACGGCGCGTACGCGACCGACAGCGGGCCCGTATCGTCCCCGTAACCGCTCTGCCGGGTGAGGGAGCCGACGGTGCTCGACATGTTGACGATCCGCGGCGACGCCGAGCGGCGCAGCAGCGGCAGCATCGCGTTGGTGAGACGGATGACGCCGATCACGTTGGTCTCCACGGCCCTCCGCACGGCCGCGAGGTCGGCCGTCGTGGGCTCCTGTGGCCCGCCGCCGGTCACGCCGGCGTTGTTGACGAGCACGTCGAGGCGGCCGGCGCGCTCCTCGATCAGCCAGGCGGCGGCGGCCACGGCGTCGTCATCGGTCACGTCGAGCGGCACGCCGAACGCCTCGACGCCGGCCGCACGCAGCTTCTCCACGGCGGCCTCCCGCCGCCCCTGGTCCCGGGCGCCGACGCCGACGCTCCAGCCGAGGGCGCCCAGGCCCGCCGCGATCTCGTATCCGATCCCCTTGTTCGCGCCGGTGACCAGCGCGATCGTCGTTTCGCTCATGCGTTCCATCCTGTCGGCGCCCCGGCGGGGCCTCCAACACCGTTTGGGTGGGCGGCGATACCTCGGGGGTATCGATGCGGGACGCGGGTGGCCCGCGGCGGCGGGGCGCGGACCGTCCCCGCCGGTACTGTGGCGGCATGGAGACGCGGGAGCTGCGGTACTTCATCACCGTCGCCGAGGAGCTGCACTTCGGGCGGGCCGCGCAGCGGCTCGGCATCGCCCAGCCGCCGCTGTCGCGAGCGATCCGGCAGCTCGAGCGGCGGCTCGGGGTGGCGCTGCTCGAACGCACCAGCCGCGCCGTCACGCTGACCGAGGCCGGGGCGGTGCTGCTGGCCGAGGGCCGGGCGGCCCTCGAAGCGGTCGACGCCGCCGCCCGCCGCACCCGCCGCGCCGGCGCCGCCGACACCAGCGACCCCGGCCTGGTCCTGGTCGCCAAGGCCGGGGCGTCCAGCGAACTGCTGTCCAAGCTGCTCGACGCCTACGCCGCCGAGCCCGGCGCGGTCACCGTCGAGGTGCTCCTGTGCGCCGTCGCCGAGCAGGAGCGGCTGCTGCGCGACGGGCGGGCCGACGTGGCGCTGCTGCACCGGCCGTTCGACTCGACGGCCGGATTCGACGCCGAGGAGCTGTGCACGGAGGGGCAGGTCGTGGTCCTGCCGGCGACGCACCCCCTCGCCGGCCGGGTCCACGTGCGGATGGCCGAGGTGGCCGCGCTGCCCGGCCTGCCGATGCCGCGCTGGCCCGGCCCCGATGGCGCCTACCCCGACGGCCCCGGTCCGAAGGTCCGCGACACCGCGCAGCTGCACCAGTTGATGGCGCTCGGCCGGGCCTCGGCGATCCTGCCGGAGTCGTGCCGGGCCCAGCTGCACCAGGGGCTCACCGCCGTGCCGGTGCTGGACGCGCCGGCGGTCACGACGGTGATCGCCTGGCCGCCGCACAGCCGGTCCCGCGCTCTGGCCGGGCTGGTCCGGGCCGCCACCCGCCTGTGAGCCCCGCGGGCGCGCCGTCCGGTTCCCACACGATCACATCGGGTGACCGATTACGGTTGCCCGCATGCTGCACACCGGGTGGGCGCTGCTGTGCGTCCTCAGCGGCCTGGCCGGGTACCGCCTGGGCCGGCGCCGCCGCGGCGAGGCGGGCGCGGGCGGCCGGGCGGGGGAGGGCGGCCCGGCCGGCGACGCCACCTTCGCCGCGCTGCACCTCGCCGCGATGGCCGCGCCCTACCTGCGGGCCGGGCTGTCGCGCGACTCTGCGCGCAGGGCCGTGCGCCACCTGCGCGCCCTGACCGGCACGGCCGCCCTCGCCGTCACCTCCACCGACCAGGTGCTCGCCTGGGACGGCGCGTGGGAGGCGCCCGGCGAGGCGCACGTGCGCGACCTCATCGGGCACGTCCACGGCATCCTCGCCGGTGGGCGGCCCCACTTGGTCGCAGGGGACGAGCTGTTCTGCGAGGCCGACGACTGCGCCATCCGCAGCGCCGTCGTGGTGCCGCTGACCGTGGACGGGCGGGTCATCGGCGCGCTGGCCGCCTACGACCCGCACGTCGGCGCACCCCTGGTGCGGGCGGTGACCGAGGTCGGCCGGTGGGCCTCCGGGCAGCTCGAACTGGCCGAACTGGACGCCACCCGGCGGCGGGCGATGCAGGCCGAGACCCGAGCCCTGCGCGCGCAGATCTCCCCGCACTTCGTGTGCAACTCCCTGGCCACCATCGCCTCCTTCACCCGCACCGAGCCCGACCGGGCGCGCGAGCTGCTGCTGGACTTCGCCGACTTCGCCCGGCACGCCCTGCGCCGCGCCGGAGACTTCACCACGCTCTCCGACGAGCTGACCTGCGTCGACCGCTACCTGCTGCTGGAGCGGGCCCGCTTCGGCGACAAGCTGCGCTTCGTCGTGGACGTCGTCCCGGAGGTCATGCCGGTGCCGGTGCCCTTCCTGTGCCTGCAACCCCTGGTGGAGAACGCCATCACCCACGGCATCCGCCGCGGCGGCGGGTCGGGCGAGGTGAGCATCGTGGTGCGCGACGCGGGCGAGGAGGTCCACATCACCGTCGAGGACGACGGCGCGGGCATGGAGCCGGGCCGGGTGCGGCGCCTGCTGGCGGGCGAGCCGCCGAGCGGGGACGGCGGGGGCGGCATCGGGCTGGCCAACGTGGACGTGCGGCTGCGCCAGATCTACGGCCAGGAGTACGGGCTGGTGATCGACACCGCGCCCGACGAGGGCACCACGGTGCGCATGCGGGTGCCGAAAATCCGGCCAAACTATAACTGAAAGCATTCGGGTCGCCACTCAATGTCGATAGAGGGCTTGCCCGCGAGGCGGTCCTGACGGCAGTTTGGTCTCCATGCTCCGTGTCTTGGCGGTCGACGACGAGGTGCACGCGCTGTCGGAGCTGGCCTATCTCCTCCGGCAGGACAATCGCGTCGAGCAAGTGCTGACGGCCTCGGACGGGGTCGCCGCGCTGCAGGACATGGTCGCGATGATCGGTGCCGGCGAGCGGCTCGACGGCGTCTTCCTCGACATCCGCATGCCCGGCCTCGACGGCCTCGACCTCGCCCGCCTGGTCGGCGCCTTCCCCAGCCCGCCCAAGCTGGTCTTCGTCACCGCGCACGACGACCGCGCGGTACAGGCGTTCGAGCTGGAGGCGGTGGACTACCTGCTCAAGCCGCTGCGGCCCGACCGGGTCGCCGAGGCGGTGCGCCGCCTGGAGCAGGCCGCCTACGGGCCCTGCGCCGCCGAGGCCGCGGAGGGCGACGTCATCCCGGTCGAGCTGAGCGGGCGCACGAGCTTCGTGCCGCAGCACGCCGTCGCCTACGCCGAGGCCAGCGGCGACTACGTGCGCCTGCACACCGCCGAGGGCACCCATCTGGTGCGCATGTCCCTGGCGGCCCTGGAGCGCCGCTGGGCGTCCTCGGGGTTCATCCGCGTGCACCGCAGCACGCTGGTGTCGGCGCGGCACGTCACCGAGATGCGCTTCGACGAGGGCCGCATCGTGCTGCGCGTCGGCGAGACGACGCTCCCGGTGAGCCGCCGCCACAGTCGCCGCGTCCGCGAGCAACTCGTGCGGCAGTTCCGCGCCCCGCTGCCGCGCCCGGCCGACCTCCCGTCGCCTGCCGGCGGCCTGCCCCGCCCGCAGCCCGCCACCGCCCCACAGGACGGCGCCCCGAAGGACGCCGCCCTGTAGAACGGGCCACACGGCGGCCTCTGGGAGGCACCACAAGGTGGTGCCCGGAAGGCGCTAGGCGATGCCACATGTGACCCTTGGGACGACGCCACACGGCGCGCCGTAGAACGGCGTCCCGTACGGGGAGCGGGCTGCGCGGGCGGCCCTCATGGAGGGCCCGGGGGTCCGCTGGGTGCGCGCTGGGTGTGGCGTGAGCGCCGCCGACCGCGCGTCCGGCGGCTGCGGGCGGCGAGCGGGCCCGGGCGCGAGCCCCCGTCCCGCCGCTCGTCGGACCAGGGACGCCGCTCGTCGCGCGGACACGCTCCGTACATCGATGGCTACTGACCGCTCAGCGAGCGGCGCCCGAAGGGCCCGCGCGACCCGGATGACACGACGTAATGTCGTGCCCGTCGAAGAGCCACAGTGCGTGACCAGGGGGGACACCTGCCCCGAAGGGCCGGACGGACCCTGGTCACGCGAACCCACCGGCGAACGCCGTGCCTGCGCGCCCGCGCGCCCGGCCGGCGGACGCCGGGGTCGCCGGGCCCTCACCGGGGGGTAGGGCCCGTCGGCCCGGGCGGGGCGGGGTGTTCGCCGATCGGCCGCGAGGCCTACGCACGTGATCTGGCCCAAAGGGGGGCGGCCGGATCTCGTTGGCGAACACCCTGCCCGGCGCCGTGCCCCGGACGCCGGGCAGGCCACCCGTTGCTCAGCGCGAGATCGCCCCAGGCTCGCCCGCTGCTCAGGGGGGAGATCGTCGCAGGATCACTCGCTGCTCGTCGGGAGATCGTCGCGGGCTCGCCTCTTGCTCTGCGGAAAATCGCCGTTGGTTCGCCTGTGTCCAGCGCGGAGCCGTCGTCGGTTCGCCTGTTCAGTGCGGGGTCGTCGTCGGCTGGCCTGTGTTCAGTGCGGGGTCGCCGTCGGCCGGCCTGTGTTCAGTGTGAGGCCGCCGCTGCCGTCGCCGGCTCGCGGAGCTTCTTCAAGAGCTGGATGTCCTCGCGGTGTTTGTCGGCCTTGCCCGGCGTCTCGATGCAGAACGGGACCCCGGCGGCGACCGGGTGGCGCAGCAGTTCGGCGAAGGCGCCCGCGCCGATGTGACCGGCGCCGATGTTCTCGTGGCGGTCGCGCTTGGAGCCGCAGGCGTCCTTGGAGTCGTTGGCGTGCACCAGCTTCAGCCGGCCCGGCGCCACGGCGTGCAGCGCGTCGAGCATCTCGGCGACGCCGCCGGGCGCGGCGAGGTCGTGCCCGGCGGAGAAGGCGTGGCAGGTGTCCAGGCACACGTTGGCCCGTGGGTGGTGTTCCAGGGCGTCCAGGTAGGGGGCGAGGTCCTGCACGGTGGCGCAGAGCATCTGCCCCTGGCCGGCCATCGGCTCCAGCAGCAGATCGGGCCCGTGCTCGGGGATCTCGTCCAGCAGCGGCAGCAGGTGCTCGTGGAGCTGGCGCATCGCGGCGTCGCGCGACTGGCTGACCGCCGACCCGGTGTGCACGACCACGCCGAGCGCGCCGATCTCGACCGCGCGCCCCAGCGCGTGACGGATGCTGGCGGTGGACTTCTCCAGCGTGTCGGCGCTCGGGGACCCCATGTTGACCAGATAGGGCGTGTGGAGGAACACCGGGACGCCCGACTCGCGCAGCGCGGCGTCCTCGGCGGGCTTGCCGGCGTTGAGGGCCCAGCCGCGCGGGTTGGTCACGAACACCTGGATGATCTCGGCTTCGATCTCGGCCGCGTAGCGCAGGCCGCCCGTGGCCAGACCGCCCGCGACCAGCGCGTGGCCGCCGATGAGAGAGGTTGCCGTCATGATGCCTCCAGCTTATGGGAGCGGCCCGGATGCTCGGGGGAGGCGCCGGGCGGCCGTGACGGCCCGCGCGGGCGGCGTTGGAGCATGACACGAAAAACCATGGCGATGCGTTGCCCCAGTTGGGAGATCCCGCCGCTGGACCGCGCCCGCCCGCGGCTGTTCACTGGCTGCCATGCCGAACGTGACACCCGGCTCTGACGGCCTGGCGGCCCTCAACGCGCTCAGCCCGCCGGAGGCCGAACGGGAACTGCTGAGCTGCTGCGCCGCGCCCGCGTTCGCGCGCCGCGTCGCCGCCGGCCTGCCCTACGCCGACGCCGCCGCGCTGGCCGCCGCCGCGCGGGAGGCCGTCCGCGGGCTGAGCTGGCCGCAGGTGCTGGAGGCGTTGTCGGCCCATCCCCGCATCGGCGACCGCGCCGGGGGCGGTGGGAGGGAGGCGTCCTGGTCGCGGGCCGAGCAGTCCGGCACGGCCGGCGCCGACCGCAGGGTGCTCGCCCAGCTCGCCGCGGGCAACGTTCTCTACGAGCAGCGGTTCGGGCACGTGTACCTGGTCTGCGCGACCGGGCTCACGGCGGAGGAGATGGCCGACCGGCTCATGGCCAGGGTGCGCAATGACGAGGAGACCGAGCGGGCCGTCGTGCGCGAGGAGCTGGCCGAGATCGCCGTGCTGCGGGCCGTCAAGCTCGCGACCGGCCCCGGCGACGGTGACGATCCCGGTAGTTCGAGTGACCCCGCCGACCCCGATCCCAGCGGTCCCGCTCCCGCCGACCCCGACCACGGCGGCCCCGATCCCGGCGGCACCGGCGACAGCGGTGGCCGTGACGGCGGCCGGTGGGCTTCCGGGGAGGGCCGCGGCGCAGCCGCCGGCCGCGACGGGCACGATGGGGAGGAGGGGAGGTGAGCCTGTCCACGCATGTGCTCGACTCCAGCAGGGGCCGGCCCGCGGAGGGCGTGCGGGTCACGCTGTTCCAGGGCGACCGGGTCGTCGGCACCGGCGTGACCGACGGCGACGGGCGCCTGGCCGACTGGCTGCCCGAGGGCGAGCCCGGCCGGGGCGTGCACCGCCTGGTCTTCGACACCGGGTCCTACTTCGCCGTGAGCGGCGTCGCGGCCTTCTACCCCGAGGTCGTGGTGACCTTCGCCATCGGCGACCCCGACGCGCACTACCACGTGCCGCTGCTGCTGAGCCCGTTCGCCTACTCGACCTATCGGGGGAGCTAGCGATGGCCGTCGTGCTCGGACCCAACCGCTACGGCAAGGCGGAGACGCGCGTCGTGCGCGTCACCCGCGACGGCGAGGTGCACCACCTCAAGGACTGCAACGTCGGCGTCTCGCTGTCGGGGGCGATGGAGGAGGTGCACCGGCGCGGCGACAACGCCGCCGTGCTGCCGACCGACTCCCAGAAGAACACCGTGTACGCCTTCGCCAAGAAGCACGGCATCGGGGAGATCGAGGAGTTCGCCCTGCTGCTGGCCCGCCACTTCGTCGGCTCGCAGCCCACGATCCACCACGCCCGGGTGGCGGTGGAGGAGTACGGCTGGGAGCGGCGCGGGCCGCACTCGTTCGCGCGTTCGGGCGGCGAGGTGCGCACGTGCGTCGTCCACCACGACCGGGACGGCGCCACCACGGTGGTGTCCGGCCTGCGTGACCTGGTGCTGCTCAACTCCACCGGCTCGGAGTTCCACGGGTTCGCGAAGGACGAGTACACGACGCTGCCCCCGGCCACCGACCGGGTCCTGGCCACCGCCGTGACCGCCCGCTGGCGGCACCTGCTCCCGGCCGGGGAGGAGTCCCGCGACTACGCCGAGTCCTACCGGCAGGCGCGGCGCTGCCTGCTGGACGCCTTCGCCGGCACCTACAGCCTCTCCCTGCAGCAGACCCTGTTCGCCATGGGCGAGCGCGTGCTGCGCGAGCGCCCGGAGATCTGCGAGGTGCGGCTGGAACTGCCCAACAAGCACCACTTCCTGGTCGATCTCGCGCCGTTCGGCCTGGACAACGACAACGAGGTCTACTTCGCCGCCGACCGGCCCTACGGGCTCATCGAGGGAACCGTGCTGCACGACGACGCCACGCCCGCCGGCGCGGCCTGGGACTAGGAGAGCCGACCGTTGGACTTCCTGCGACCCGCCACCTGGGCCGAGGCCCTGGCCGCGAAGGCGGCCGTCCCGGACGCCGTGCCCATCCAGGGCGGCACCGACGTGATGGTGGAGATCAACTTCGACATGCGGCGCCCGGTGGCGCTGCTCGACCTCACCACGGTCGGCGAGCTCGGCGAGTGGGAGGTCACCGCCGACGGCCTCCTGAGAGTCGGCGCCGGGGTGTCCTACGCCCGGATCATCGCCGAGCTGGGCGACCGGCTCCCCGGGCTGGCCCAGGCGTCACGCACGGTCGGCTCGCCGCAGATCCGCAACCGCGGCTCGGTCGGCGGCAATCTGGGCGCCGCGTCCCCCGCCGGGGACAGCCACCCGCCGCTGCTCGCCGGGGACGCCGTCATCGAGGTGGAGTCCGCCGCCCGCGGCACCCGCCTGATCCCGGCCGAGGAGTTCTACCTCGGCGTCAAGCGGAGCGCGCTGGAACCCGACGAGCTGATCCGCGCCTTCCGCGCCCGCCCGGCCACCGGGCCGCAGTACTTCTCCAAGGTCGGCCCGCGCAACGCCATGGTGATCGCGGTGTGCTCGTTCGCGCTGGCCCTGCACCCGGACGAGCGCCGCGTCGGCACCGGCGTCGGCTCGGCCGCCCCGACGCCCCGGCGGGCCCGCGCGGCCGAGGAGTTCGCCGGCCGGGAGCTCGACTGGACCGGGGCCGCGCCCCTGGACGGCGCGCTGCTCGCGCGGTTCGGCGAGCTGGCGGCCGAGGCGGCCTCGCCCATCGACGACGTGCGCGGCACCGCGGCCTACCGGCGCCACGCGATCGCGGTGATGGCCCGCCGCACCCTCACCTGGGCCTGGAACGACTACCGAGGGAAGGTGGCGGCATGCGCGTGAACCTCACCGTCAACGGCAGGCCCGAGGCCGTGGACGGCGTGTGGGAGGGCGAGAGCCTGCTGTACGTGCTGCGGGAGCGGGTCGGCCTGCCGGGCGCCAAGAACGCCTGCGAGCAGGGCGAGTGCGGCTCGTGCACGGTGTACCTGGACGGGCTGCCCGTGTGCGCGTGCCTGGTGGCCGCCGGGCAGGCCGAGGGGCGCGAGGTGCGCACCGTCGAAGGGCTGGCCGGCGGGGAGCGCCTGGACCCGGTGCAGGAGGCCTTCGTCGAGTGCGGCGCCGTGCAGTGCGGCTTCTGCACGCCGGGCCTGCTGGTCCAGGCGCACGACCTCATCGAGCGCGTCGGCGAGCCCACCGACGCCGAGATCCGTGAGGCGCTGGCCGGCAACCTGTGCCGGTGCACCGGATACGAGAAGATCCTCGACGCGGTACGCCTGGCCGCCGCCCGCAAGGCGGCGGCCCGATGACCGGCGGCCCGATGACCGGCGGCCCGATGACCGGCGGCCCGATGGCCGGCGGACGCGGAGCGGACGCGACCGGCCGCCACGAGACGGCCGCGACCGGCGGCAGGCCCGGAGGCGGAGGGGACACGCTGATCGAGAACGTCGCGATCGCCCCCGTCGCCGGACCCGAGATCGCGCACGGGCACATCCTCGTCCGGGACGGCCGCATCGCCGCCATCGGCGCCGGCCCGGGCCCCGACGTCCCGGGCGCCGCCCGCGTCGACGGCTCCGGATGCCTGGCCACCCCCGGGCTGGTCAACACCCACCACCACCTGTACCAGTGGGCCTCCCAGGGCGTGGCCCAGGACGCCACGCTGTTCGAGTGGCTGACCGCGCTCTACCGGCTGTGGGCCGCCATGGACGCCGAGGTGGTCAGGGGCGCGGCCACCGCCGGGCTCGGCTGGCTCGCCCTGTCCGGCTGCACGACCACGACCGACCACCACTACATCTTCCCCAAGGGCCGCGGCGACCTGCTCGCCGCCGAGATCGAGGCCGCCCGGGACCTCGGCCTGCGCTTCCACCCCTGCCGCGGGTCGATGGACCGCGGCGTCTCCCAGGGCGGCCTCCCCCCGGACGAGGTGGTGGAGACCCTCCCGGAGATCCTCGCCGCCACGGCGGAGGCCGTCGACGCCTACCACGACCCGTCGCCGGGGTCGATGCTGCGCGTCGCCGTCGCCCCCTGCTCGCCGTTCTCGGTGAGCGCGGAGCTGATGACCGAGGCCGCGGCGCTCGCCCGCGACAAGGGCGTGCGGCTGCACACCCACCTGTGCGAGACCCTCGACGAGGAGGAGCACTGCCTGGCCCAGATGGGCTGCACGCCCGTCGACTACATGGACAAGCTCGGCTGGCTCGGTCCCGACGTCTGGGTGGCCCACGCCGTCCACCTGCACGACCGCGACATCGAGCGCTTCGCCGCCACCGGCACCGGCACCGCCCACTGCCCGAGCTCCAACGGGCGCCTCGGCGCGGGCATCGCCCGGGTGTCGGAGATGCTGCGCGCCGGGGCGGTCGTCGGGCTCGGCGTGGACGGCGCCGCCTCCAGCGAGCTGACCACGCTCGCCGGGGAGGTGCGGCAGGCCCTGCTGTTCCAGCGCGCCCGCTACGGTCCGGCCGCGCTCACCGCCCGGCAGGCCCTGGAACTCGGCACGCTCGGCGGCGCCCGCTGCCTGGGCCGCGAGGACGAGATCGGCACCCTGGAAGTCGGCAAGCTGGCCGACATCGTGCTGTGGCGGGTCGGCGGGTTCGCCGCCGCCATCGACGACCCGGTGTGCGCGCTGGTGTTCGGGCCGCCGCCGCCGGTGGCGCGCGTGCTGGTCGGCGGGCGCACCGTGGTCGCGGACGGCGAGCTGCGCACCGTTCCGCACGACGCCGCCGGCCGTGCCGGCGCCGACGCCCACCGCCGCCTCCTGCGCCTGGCCGCCGACCGCGGCGTCACCGTGGCAGGGGAGGTGCACCGGTGACCGCCTCCGCCCGCGTTCGCCGGTGATCGACCTGTCGCATGCCCCCGGCGCGTCGCGGGGGCCCGGCGGCGAGGCGACGGCGGGGGGCGTGGAAGATTCTGTGGTGAGGCCGGGCGTGCGCCGGGCGTCTCCGCGCGGCGGAGGCTCCGCCCGGGCGCGAGCGCGCCGGGTGAGGCCGGGACTAAAGGGAGCGGGAGGTCGTCGGGTGATGCCGGGACACGTGCTGGTCGCGCCGGACAAGTTCAAAGGGTCGCTCGGCGCCGTCGAGGTCGCCGCGCGCGTGGCCGCGGGGCTGCGCGCCGCGCGCCCGGAGGTCGAGGTGGTGACCATGCCGGTCGCCGACGGCGGGGACGGCACGGTCGAGGCCGCCGTCGCCTGCGGGTTCCGGCGCGTGGAGACCGTCGCGTCCGGGCCGACCGGCGAGCCGGTGACCGCCGCCTACGGCGTGAAGGACGACGTCGCGGTGGTCGAGCTGGCCGAGGCGTCCGGGCTGCACCGGCTCACCGGCGGGCGGCTCGCCCCGCTCACCGCGACCAGCTACGGCACCGGTGACCTGGTGGCCGCCGCGCTGCGCCACAACCCTCGCCAGATCGTGCTCGGCCTCGGCGGGAGTGCCTGCACCGACGGCGGCTCCGGCATGATGCGCGCCCTCGGGGTGCGCCTGCTCGACGCGCGCGGCCGGGAGCTGCCCCCGGGAGGCGGCGCGCTGGCCGACCTGCGCGCCCTCGACCTGGACGGCTTCGCCTGTCCGCCCGGCACCGCGTTCGTGGTGGCCAGCGACGTGGACAACCCGCTGCTCGGCCCGGACGGCGCCGCCGCCGTGTACGGGCCGCAGAAGGGCGCGGGCCCCGGCGAGCTGCCCCGGCTGGAGGAGGGCCTGGCCCACTGGGCCGACGTGGCCGAGCGCGAGCTGGGCGTGCGGGTGCGCGACGACCCGGGCGCCGGAGCGGCCGGCGGGGTGGGGTTCGCCGCCATGGCCTTCCTCGGCGCGGAGATCCGGCCCGGCATCCGCCTGCTGCTCGACCTGCTCGGCTTCGCCGGCCGGCTCGACGGCGCGCGCCTGGTCATCACCGGCGAGGGGTCGCTGGACGGCCAGACGCTGCGCGGCAAGGCGCCCGCCGGGGTCGCCGAGGCGGCGGGACGCGCCGGGGTGCCGGTCGTCGCCGTGTGCGGCCGCCGGACGCTCACCGACGACGAACTGCGCGCCGCCGGCATCCAGGCGGCGTACGCCCTCACCGACATCGAGGCCGACGTGCGCCGCTGCATGACCGAGGCCGGCCCGCTGCTGGAACGGCTCGCCGCCGGGCTCGCCGTGGACCGGCTCTCCCAGGCCCCCGCCCATGCCACCGACTGACCCGCGGGGCCCCGGCCCGCACAGGTTCGACCTGATCGTGCGGTCGCGGCGGGCGGTGCTCCCCGACGGCGAGCGCCCGCTGGCCGTGGCCGTCCGGGACGGAGTGATCGCCGCCCTGCTCCCGTACGAGGCCGAGGCGGCGGCCGCCGAGACGGTGGACCTGGGCGAGGTGTGCCTGCTGCCGGGGCTGGTGGACAGCCACGTGCACGTCAACGAGCCGGGACGCACCCACTGGGAGGGCTTCGCCACGGCCACCAGGGCGGCGGCGGCCGGCGGCGTCACCACGATCGTCGACATGCCGCTCAACTCCCTGCCGCCGACCGTCGACGTCCCCGCCCTGGCGGCCAAGCGGGCGGCGGCGGCCGGCCAGTGCGCCGTCGACGTGGCCTTCTGGGGCGGCGCGATCCCCGGCAACGCGGGCGAGTTGCGTCCCCTGCACGAGGCCGGCGTGCGCGGCTTCAAGTGCTTCCTGTCGCCCTCGGGCGTGGAGGAGTTCCCGCCGCTCGACGCGGACGGGCTGCGCGCGGCCATGCGCGCGGTGGCCGCGTTCGGCGGGCTCGTCGTGGTGCACGCCGAGGATCCGGCGCTGCTCACCGACCCGGCCGGGCCGACGTACGCCCAGTTCCTGGACTCGCGTCCGGGAGAGGCCGAGCGGCGGGCCGTCGAGCGGGTCATCGCCGCCGCCCGCGAGACCGGCGCGCGGGCGCACATCCTGCACGTGTCCTCGGCCTCCTGCCTGGAACCGCTGGAGGCCGCGCGGCGCGAAGGGGTGGCGGTCAGCGCCGAGACCTGCCCCCACTACCTCACCATCACCGCCGAGCAGGTGCGCGGCCCGGAGTTCAAGTGCTGCCCGCCGATCAGGGACGCCGGCAACCGCGACCGGCTGTGGGAGGGGCTGGCCGCGGGCGTGCTGAGCTGCGTGGTGTCCGACCACTCGCCCTCCACCGCCGACCTGAAGGTCCCCGACTTCGCCGCCGCCTGGGGCGGGGTCTCCTCCCTCCAGGTCGGACTGCCCGCCGTGTGGACCGAGGCCCGGGCGCGCGGGCACGGCCTGGACCGGGTGACCGGGTGGATGTCGCGCGGACCGGCCGCGCTCGCGGGGCTGCCCGCCAAGGGCCGGCTGGCCGTGGGGGCGGACGCCGACCTGGTCGCCTTCGACGACACCGCCGAGTTCACCGTCCAGGCGGGCGCGCTGCGCCACCGAAATCCCCTCACGCCCTACCACGGCCGCACGCTGACCGGCGTCGTCCAGGCCACCTGGCTGCGCGGCCGTCCCGTCACCGACGCCGAACCTCCCTTCGGAGCCCTGCTGTGACCACTCCGCACCACCCGGCTTCGGCGCCCGCCGCCGCGGCGGGCCGTCCCCCCGCCCCAGAACGGGTCCCCGCGACCGTCCCGGCGACCGCCCCGGACCCGCGCCGGCTGCCCGACCTCGCCCTGCGCTCCTACGGCGGATCGGTGGTGGCGGCCAGCGACGAGTCCTTCGCCGAGCGCCAGGCGCTGGTCAGGCCCGGCCGGCCCGCCTTCCAGGCCGGAACGTTCGGCCCTCGCGGTCAGGTGTACGACGGCTGGGAGACCCGCCGCCGGCGCGAGCCGGGGCACGACTGGGCCGTCGTCCGCCTCGGCATGCCCGGCGTCGTGCGGGCCGTGGTCGTCGACACCGCCTGGTTCACCGGCAACTACCCGCCTTTCGCCTCCGTCGAGGCGTGCGAGGCCGCCGGGTATCCCTCGGCGGACGAGCTGCGCGAGGCGTCCTGGACCGAGATCGTGCCGCGGAGCCCGCTGACCGGCGACAGCGAGCACACCTTCCCCGTGACCGCCGGGAACCGGTTCACCCACGTGCGGCTGAACATCTTCCCCGACGGCGGCGTCGCCCGGCTCCGCGTCCACGGCGAGGTGGCCGCCGACCTCGCCATGCACGACGCGATGCCCCTGGACCTGGCCGCCCTGGAGAACGGCGCGCTCGTCACCGCCTGCTCCGACGCGTTCTACTCCTCCCCGCTGAACGTCATCGCCCCCGGGTCGCCCCGCCACCAGGCCGAAGGGTGGGAGACCGCCCGCCGTCGCGACGGCGGCAACGACTGGCTCGTCGTGCGGCTGGCCGTCCCCGGCGTCGTCCGGGTCGCCGAGCTGGACACCGCGAACCTGGTCTACAACGCCCCCGGCTCGGCGTCGCTCACCGCCGCCCACGTGCCCGGCGGCGCGGAGCCCGGGCCGGACGCCGGATGGTTCGAGCTGCTGCCCCGCACCCGGCTCCAGCCGGACACCCGCCACCGCTTCCGCCTGGCCGGCGAGCGGCCGGCGACGCACGTCCGCCTCGACATCCACCCCGACGGCGGCCTCGGCCGCCTGCGCCTCTACGGCACCCCCGCCACCTGACGCGTCCGGTCCTCGGCCCACGCCACCTGACGCGTCCGGTCCTCGGCCCACGCCACCTGATGGGGCCGGTCCTCGGCCCCGCCATCGGACGCGGTCTGGTGGGTGGGACATCCGGCCCGTCCGTCCCGGCGCTGGGAGTGCCGCGCCGATCGGCACGTGCGGTCAGGGGCAGGTGGCCTGGTACTCCATGCCGGGAGCGTAGTGCCGCCACAGCGCGGGGGTGAGCCCGCCGCCAGCGGCGGCGCACGCGCGCTCGTGCAGCCGGCCGCTCAGGGATGTGGCCCACGCGACGTCCCACAGTCGCGCCCCTCCCTCGCCGCCGGAGTCGGTTTGCGTCGTGACAAGGGTGTGGCCGTCCGAGGTGAACGACACCCCGGTCGCTGCCCGCTCGGTGGTCACCACCGCGAGGGAGGTGGCCGCGGTGGGGTCGGAGACGTCCCAGAGCTGGACCATCGCGTTGGTGATGGCACCGGTCGTCGCGAGGGTGCGCCCATCCGGGGCGAACGCCACGGCGGTGCCGTAGTACTCGACGGGCGCGGTGAAGACAGGGCCGGGGTCGTCCAGGTTGTGCACGTCCCACAGCTCCACCGTCCCGCCCGAGTTGAGGCTGCCGGTGATGGCCAGGACGCCCCCGCCGGGGCGGAACATCACCGCTTTCGGGTAGTACACGACGGGCACGTCGGCGGCGCGGACGGGCGCGCGCCGGTCGGAGACGTCCCAAAGCTGCACGGTCCCGCTCTCCGGGCCGCCGGTGAGCAGACCCTCACCGCGCGTGGTGACCGCGAGCGTGCGCCCGTCGGGACCGAACGCCACCGCCGTTGCACGCTGCTCGACACGGGCGCTCCCGGACGGGGTCAGCCGCCCGCCGGAGACGTCCCACAGCCGGATCGTCCCGCCCATCTTGTGCCCGGTCGTCGTCGCGAGGGTGCGCCCGTCCGGGCTGAACGCGACCGCGGTGCCGCCTTCGTCCAGGAAGGTGACGTCGGGGCGGGTGGGGGATCGGGGATCGGCGACGTCCCATAGCTGGACCGTCCCGCTCGCGTCCCGCGCGGTGGACATGGCCATCATCCGCCCGTCGGGCGAGAACGCCAGGCCGGTCACGGTCTGGTCGTCCCGCAGGGTGCGGCTGAGGGCAGGGGGACGGCCTCCACGGCGTTCCCACAGCCGGACGATGCCACCAGGGTCGGCGAGGGTGCCGCCGGCGTCCGGCATGAGAGTGGTGGTGGCGAGAAGGTGATCGTCTGCGGTGGACGCGAGGCCCGTCACGTCGCCGCGGGAGAAGGTCGCCGTGGGGGTGGGGAGGTGCCGCCCCCGCACGTCCCACAGCTGCACCGCGCCCACGTCCTCGAACTGTGAGGTCGCCGAGGAGGTGAGCGTGCGGCCGTCGAGACTGAAGGCCAGGCCGGTCACCCACTGGTACTCGGGCAGGTGTGCCGTCCAGGTCGGCCCGCCGAGGTCTCGCAGGTCCCACACCGACAAGGCTCCGCCCTTGTCGGTGGTCGTGAGCGTGGCGGAGGCCACCGCGAGCGTCCGCCCGTCGGGGCCGAACGCCACCGCGGTGCCCTGGCCCCTGCGTCCCACCGAGCCGCGCCGGGTGGGCGCGTGCCGGTCGGACAGGTCCCAGAGTGGGACCGTGCCGCGGGCGTCGGAGGCGGCGGCGATGGCGAGGGTGCGCCCGTCCGGGCTGAACGCCAGGTGACCGGGATTCTCCTCGACGTCGGCGCGCGCGGCGGGGACCAGGGCGCGCCCATGGACCCGCCACAGCCGGAGCACGCCGTCGCGTCCGGCGCCGGTGGAGGCCGCCAGGGTTCCTCCGTCCGGGCTGAAGGTGACCGCGGTCACGTCATGCTCGACGGGCGTGCTCACCGGGCGGGCGAGGGAGCGGTCGGAGACGTCCCACAGCCGGAGCGTCCCGCCTTCGGTGCCGCCCCCGCCGGTCACGAGGGTGCGCCCGTCAGGGCTGAACGCGAGCGCCCGCATCACCTGCCGGTCGAGGCGGTCGCTCGCGACAAGGGTCAGCGACCGGGGTGCGGCCACCCGCCACAGTCGCACCGTCGTGCCCAAGTCGGTCGCCGAGATGGCGGCGAGCGCGCTCCCGTCGGAGCTGAGTGCCATGTCGCTGATCGGCTCGCCCCGCCAGGCGGCGGAGGGGACGGGGGCGTGCCGGTCGGCGGCGTCCCACAGTCGCACCGAGCCGTCCCTGTATCCGCTGGTGGAGGTGACGAGGGTGCGGCCGTCCGGGGTGAACGCCGCCCCGGTGACGTTGTGGTCCGGGAGGGTCGCGGACGGTACGGAACCGGTCAGCGTCGCGGCGAGCCCGGCGCGGGTGTCCGGCGTCGAAGCGATCGCCTCGGCCGCCAGGTTGAGCTGCAGCGCCCTGCGGATGTCCTTGTCGCGCATCGCCTCGGCGCGGGCGTCCAGCTCACCGGCGAGGGCCAGGCGCCTCTGCTCGCCGAGATCCCTGCTCTGCTGGACGGCGACCAGCGCGGCGACGACGGCGAGTGCGGTCACCGTCGCCATCACCGCGTTCCGGGCGGTGCGCAGGCGTGCGGTACGGCGCCGCAGCCGCAGGCCGGCGACGAGGAAGGCGAGGGCCGTCCGGCCGATCTCCTCCGGCGAGGCGGCGACGGCCCAGTCGCGCGCGACCTCCAGGCGGCTTCCCCGGTACAGCAGGGCCGGGTCGCGGCCGGCGCGCTGCCAGGCCGCCGCGGCGTCCTCCAGGTCCTGGTGGGTGAGCCGGCCGGTGCGGTCGTCGTCGATCCAGCGGCGCAGCTGGGGCCAGCTCCGCAGCAGCGCCTCATGGGTGATCTCCACGGTGTCCCGCGACTGCGTGAGCAGCCGGGACCGGGTGAACCGGTCCACGACCGCGGCCGCCCTCGCCGGATCCCCGCAGGCGTCCAGCAGGTCGGCTCGGGACACCCGTCGCCGGGTGTCCTCCGTCCCGTCCCCGATCTTGACCAGGCGCAGGAACACCGACCGGGCCATCGCGCGCTCGGCGGGGTCCAAGGCGGTCAGGGCGTCGTCGGCGGTGGTGGCGACGGCGTGTTCGATGCCGCCGGTGGCCCGGTATCCCGCCACGGTCATGGTGGAGCCATGCCGCTGCTGCCAACAGGCCCGCAGCGCGTGCGCGAGCAGCGGCAGCCGGCCCGCGTCGTGGGGGACCGCCTCCTCCCGGCCCTGGTTCGTGGCGACGCCGAGGTCGCGTAGCAGCACCTCCACCAGGCCGGGCTCGATGTCGAGCCCAACGTCGCGGGCGGGGTGGACGATCGCCTCGCGCACCTGCGACCCGGACATGGCGCCGACCACCAGCGGCCGGTCCTCCAGCGCCGGCCGCAACGCCGGGTGGGCGGCGCAGGCCGCGTAGAAGTCCGCCCGCAGCCCCACCACGACCAGCGCCGGCGACGGGGGCGCCGTCCGCTCCACGTCCCTCGAAGCCGCCGCGGCCTTGCCTGCGGCCGTTCCGGGGCCATGCGCGCCCGTCACGGTCTCGTGCCGGTCCGCCGCCGGGTCGTGCGGGGCCGCCAGGCGCACGAGCAGGTCGACGAAGACGCGCCGCCGCGCCTCGTCGGCGCACAGGGTGAACAGCTCCTCGAACTGGTCGACGACCACCACGACCCGCGCCTCGGCCCCCTGCCGGAGGGGACGTTCGCGCAGCGCGGCGACGCACCGGTCCGGGTCGGCCACCAGTTCGTCCACCGTGTCCACCGTGTCCACCGTGTCCACCGCGTCCCCTGCGTCTGCTGCGTCTGCTGCGTCTGCTGCGTCTGCTGCGTCCGCCGTGTCCGCCGTGTCCGCCGTGTCAGCGCGAGTGCGGCCGCCCGGACCGTCGGCGGTCTCGACACCATGGCCGCCGGCCGCGAGGCCGTCCGGCTCGCCGGCCAGGGCGGCCACGCACGCGGCGAGGGCCCGCATCGGGTCCGCGGTGGGAGTGAACACCAGCAGCGGCCATCGGTGCGACCCGGGCAGGGCGCCCTGCGCCAGCCTGGGCAGCAGCCCCGCCCGCAGCAGCGACGACTTCCCCGCGCCGGACGGCGCCAGGACCATCTGGACGCCGCCCGAGTCCAGACGCCGGTCGAGGCGCGCGACCAGTTCGGCGACCAGCTCGTCCCGTCCGAAGAACCACCTCGCCTGTGCCCGGTCGAAGGCGGCCAGTCCTGGATAGGGGCATTCGCCGGTGACGGCGCCGGGCGTGGTGCGCACCCGCTCGCGCGCGCCGTCGCCGTAGTGGAAATGCTGGTCGCGCCCGGCCTGGTGCACCTGGGCCTGTCCCGAGGCGTGCGCCTCCAGATGGACACCCGAGCCTCCACGGCCGGAGCCCGTCCCGGAGTCCGGCCGGCCCGAGGCCGCCCCGGGGGCCGGCGAGCCGTCGGGAGGCGTACCGGAGGCGGGCGGGTCGTCCGGGGTTGTGCCGGAGGTGTGCGGGGCGTCGGGAGTCGTGTCCGAGGCGGGCGGGTCGTCGGAGGTCATGGCACCGTCCGGTGGGGTGGGCCGCGCGTTGGGCGGTCAGGACTCCGTGATGTGCTGGTCGCGGGCGGCCTGATAGACCCGGCCGTGATCGTTGGCGGTGGCGTCCATCGTGACCGTGGCGGCCCGCGACGCCCCGTCTCCGGTCGCGGCGGGGGAGAGCTCCTCGGCCAGGACCCGGCGCAGCTCGGCCGCGAGGTCGGGGTCGGCGCGCAGCAACCGCTGGAGCCGTATCTGCCAGGAACCGGCCAGCGCCCGCTCGGTCTCGGCGTCACCCTCGCGGCGGGCCGCGATCACCTGGGCGCGTACCTCGGCGAGCTCACCGGCGACGGAGTCGGCCTCGTCGGGACGCGTCCGCCGCCACAGGGCGACCGCCGCCTTTCGTGCCTGCTCCCAGGCGTCGGTGGCCATCGCGGTCACCAGGGCCGTCCCCGCGGCCAGCACGATCGGATCCACGACTCATCCCCTTACGCATCGTTCTCCCACCATCACGGTAAAGCGCCATGTCCGACCGTGTTGCGGAAATCATCACGGTCGTCACCTGAGCGGGAGAACGGCGCGGGGCGGCCGGTCAGTGCCAGATGGTGATGCGGGTGCCCGCCGGGGCCTGGCCGAGGGGGTTCTCGGCCACGACGGCGCCGGTGCCGGCGATGCGGCGCACCCGGACCTTGAACCCGGCCGCGCGCAGCTCGTTCGTGGCGTCGGCGACCTTCTTGAACCGGACGTC
Organism: Sphaerisporangium rhizosphaerae; assembly: GCF_042665155.1. Classification (NCBI taxonomy): domain Bacteria; kingdom Bacillati; phylum Actinomycetota; class Actinomycetes; order Streptosporangiales; family Streptosporangiaceae; genus Sphaerisporangium; species Sphaerisporangium rhizosphaerae. The sequence goes on from NZ_JBHTCG010000006.1 coordinate 332,329, forward strand.
GGGGATGGCGACGAGCGCCTGGCCGGGCTGGGGGTTGTCGGGCCTCTCCCACGGCCAGTGGAAGCCGGTGTCGGGCCCCTTGGAGCAGGTGAGCTGCACGTTCTGCCCGGCGGTGACCTCCGACCGCGCGGTCGGGACCTGCGCGATGATGGTGTTGGGCTGGGCGTTGTCGGTCTGCTGCACGACCGTCGGGACGAAGCCCTTCTGCCGCAGGAACGCGTCGGCCTGGTCGCACTGCATGTCGCTGACGTCCGGCATCAGCAGCCCGGCGCTCAGGACGAGCTGCACGCGGCTGCCCTCGCGGACCTTCGTGCCGACCTGCGGGCTGGTGCGCATCACCAGGCCGCGCTGGACGGTGTCACTGGGCACCCGGCTGACCGGGCCGGGGGTCAGCCCCGCCTCGGAGATCTTCGCCTGCGCGTCGCCCTGGGAGAGGTTCAGCACGTTCGGCACGGCGATCTTGACCGGACCGGAGGAGGGGATGAGCGTGATGACCGCGTCGTTGAGGACGTCCTTGCCCGGCTCGGGATCGGTGCGCAGCACCTTGTCCTCGGCGAGCTTGTCGTCGTGCTCGGCCGGGCCGATCTTGACCGCGAAGCCCTGCCTCTCGGCCTTCTCCTTGGCGAGGGTGACGTTGAGGCCGAGCAGGTCGGGGACCTTGGTGTAGCGGCCCTCGGAGAACCACCAGCCGGTGCCGGCGACCGCGCCGATCATGACGACGGCCAGCGCCACGATGAGCCAGACCGGCCGGACGCCGCGGCGTCCGCCGGGCGGGCCCGGCGCCACCGGCGGGGCGGCCAGCATCTCGGTCTGGGAGTGGACGAGAGTGGGATGGGCCGGCGGGACGGCCTCGCGCGGCATCACGCCGGTCTCGCGGAGCATCGAGGGGGACGTCGCGCCGGCGGGCGGGACGTGCGGCCCCGGGTCGCGCGGCAGCGTGCGGTGGGCCTCGACGGCGGCGACCAGCATGGCCGTGGCGTCGGCCGGACGGCGCGCGGGGTCGCGGTCGGTCGCCGAGAGCACCAGCGCGTCCAGCGCCTGCGGCGTGCCCGGGACGACCGCCGAGGGCGCGGGGACCCGGTCGTGGACGTGGCGGTAGGCCACCGACATGGGGCTCTCGCCCTGATAGGGCTGCTGCCCGGTCAGCAGTTCGAACAGCAGCACCCCCGCGGCGTACACGTCGCTGCGCGCGTCGGCCACCCCGGCGGTCACCTGCTCGGGCGACATGTACGCGATGGTGCCGATCATCACGCCGGTCTTGGTCTGGTTGCCCGCCTCGATCGCGCGGGCCAGCCCGAAGTCGACGACCTTGACCCGGCCGTCGTCGGTCAGCAGGACGTTCTCGGGCTTGACGTCCCGGTGCACCATGCCGGCCTGGTGGGCCGCGCCGAGGGCGGCCAGCACCGGGATGAGGATCTCCAGGGCCTCGCGGGCGGGAAGGCGCCCCCGCCGGCGGAGCACGTCGCGCAGGGTGCGCCCGGGGACGTACTCCATCGACAGGTAGACGTTGCCCGCGTCGGTGCCCTGGTCGAAGACGTGCACGACGTTCGGGTGCGACAGGCTGGCGACGGACTTGGCCTCGCCGATGAAGCGGCGGACGAAGTCGGGGTCCTCGGCGAGCGAGGGGTGCATGACCTTCAGGGCGACCGTGCGGTCGAGCCGGACGTCCAGGGCCAGGTAGACAGCGGCCATGCCGCCCCGGGCGATGCGGGATTCGACCCGGTACCGCCCGTCCAGCAGCCGCCCTAGAAGGGGGTCCGCAACCGTCGTGTCCACGGGAGTGAGTTTACGGGCGGTTTGCCGGGGGGAGGGCAAGCACATCCCAAGCCGATGCCGACATGTTCTCCCGTCCCCAAGGGGTCATCGTTGTCACCTGGCACGCGGCTCGATCGCCGGCGAGGAGGCCTCAGCGTACCGCCGCCGGGGGATCCGGCCGGCGAGGCGCGCCATGCGACCTGCCAGAACGGCCTCGCGCATCGCCGACGCCATCAGGCCGGGCCGCTGGGCGCGGGTGACGGCGCTGGCGAGCAGGACCGCGTCGCATCCTAGCTCCATCGCCAGGGCCGCGTCGCTCGCCGTGCCGATGCCGGCGTCCAGGATCACCGGGACGGCCGCCGCCTCGACGATCAGCTCGATGTTGTGCGGGTTGCGGATGCCGAGACCCGAGCCGATCGGGGAGCCCAGGGGCATCACCGCCGCGCACCCCGCCTGCTCCAGCCGCCGCGCGAGCGCCGGGTCGTCCCCGATGTAGGGCAGGACGACGAACCCGTCGGCGACCAGCCGCTCGGCGGCGTCGAAGGTCTCGATGGGATCGGGGAGCAGCGTGCGCTCGTCGTTGATGACCTCCAGCTTCACCCAGTCGGTGCCGAGCGCCTCGCGCGCCAGGCGCGCGGTCAGCACGGCCTCGCCCGCGGTGAAGCAGCCCGCCGTGTTGGGCAGCACCTTGACGCCCCGGCCGCGCAGCACGTCCAGTACCGACCCCCGGGCCGCCGGGTCCAGGCGCCGCATGGCGACCGTGGTGATCTCGGTGGCGGAGGCGGCCAGCGCCTGGTCCAGGACGTCCAGCGAGGGCGCGCCCCCCGTCCCCATGATCAGCCGGGAGGTGAACTTCTCCCCGGCGATGACCAGCGCGTCGCCCGCCTCGTCGAGGTCGTGCCCCGGCGCCGGGTGCGCCCCGATGGGGTCGAGGTCGTCCCCGGGCGCGCTGGTGGCGCCGCTGCGGCCGATGTCGTGTCCCGCCGCGGGGCCGGCGCCGTGGTCAGCCACCTTGCACCGCCGTCAGCACCTCGACGCGGTCGTGCTCGCTGAGCGTGGTGGACTGCCACGCGCCGCGCCGCACCACCTCGTCGTTCACCGCCACCGCGACGCCCGCGCCCGACGAGGTCAGCTCCTGGACCGCCCGGGCGACGGTCGCCCCGGCGGGCAGGTCGCAGGACACACCGTTGATCATCACATTCATCGCCGTTCCGGGGCGCGGGAGGGCCCTGGCCGCCGCCAGGGCGCGCGCCCCGTTCCTCCTTCGTTCATCGGTGGGCCTCGGTGAAGCGCAGAGGGGAGCAGAGCGCCGCGAGAGGGACGAGCCCCGGGTCGGGGTCGCCGGCCACCAGCTCGGCGGTGAGCGGGCACAGCAGGACGCCGCCCCGGTGGTGGCCGGTGGCCAGCACCAGCCCGTCCACGCCGCTCGGGCCGATCACCGGCAGGTTGTCCGGCGTTCCCGGGCGCAGCCCCGCCGCCAGGTCGACCACCTCCAGCTCGGTGATCCCGGGCACCAGCTCGCGGGCGTCGCGCAGCAGCTCCCACAGCGCCCCGGCGGTCACCCGGGTGTCGAACCCCATCTCCTCCTGCGTGGCGCCGAGCACGATCTCGCCGTCGCCGCGCGGCACGAGGTAGGCACGCGAACCGTGCACGACGCCGCGCACGCACCGGCCGAGGAACCCCGGAGCGCCGCGCAGCCGCATGATCTGCCCCTTGACCGGGCGCACCGGAGGGAGCACCTCGGGGGGCAGGCCAGGAAGGGAGCCCGACCACGCCCCCGCCGCCAGGACGACCAGCCCGGCGCCGATCGCCGCGCCGCTCGCGCACCGCACCCCCCGCACAGGCCCGTCCGCGGAGAGCAGCCCCGTCACGCGGTCGGCGAACACCGGCACGCCGCGGCGCGCCAGCGCGGCGAGCAGGGCCGCCGTGACGCGGCGGGGATCCACCCAGGCGTCCCCGGCTACCAGGATGCCGCCCCGGACGGAGGGGGCGAGCATCGGCTCGGCACGGCGGCACTCCCGCCCGGTGAGCCGCTGGACGGGCAGCGACAACTTCTCCAGGAAGTCGGCCACCTCGGACAACGCAGCCAGGTCGTCCGCGCCGAAGGCCACGTCGAGCGTGCCCTCGCCGCGGTGGTCGACGTCCACCCCCGACTCCGCCGACAGCTCGGCGGCGAACGCCGGCCAGCGGGACAGCGAGGCCAGGCCGAGCCGCAGCAGGGGCTCCTCGGTGTAGGCGACCTCGCTGACCGGGGCGAGCATCCCCGCCGCCGCGTGCGAGGCGCCCGAGCCGGGCGCGGGATCGACGACGATGACCGAACGCCCGTGCCGGGCGGCGCGCCAGGCGATCGAGAGCCCGATGATGCCGCCGCCCACGACGACCATGTCGGCGTGCCGCGCGGCGTCGGCTGGGGGCGCGTTCGACACCTGCATCTGAGTCCGCTCCCTTCGCCGGCATGACCCGGATCAGGTTCGTGGCGGTCGAGGGCCCTCAGCCCTCCTCTCAGCCCGGTTTCGCCGGACTCCCGCGCGTGGTGGACCCAGCCTATTCCCGTCCCGGCGCGGCCGGGGACGGCGGGAGAGGCGGTCTGTTTCCGCCCTGGTACGGCATCGCCACCCGCTTGAGTGGTCTCATCACTGCCCGTAGGGGACAGTGAGCCAATTTGTTACCAAATCGCCGTTGGCGGGTTACCGTCCTGGCCGCTTAGGGTCAGGTTGTGAATCATGTCGTGGTGGTGGGGGCCGGACTGGCCGGCGTGCGCAGTGTCGAGGCGCTACGGGCGCGCGGATACCGAGGGCGCGTCACTCTGATCGGCGAGGAGGCCCATCGGCCGTACGACCGGCCTCCGCTGTCCAAGGCCGTGCTGCTGGGCGAGCTGGACTCGACGGTCGTCGACTCCGATCTCGGCGCGCTGGACGTCGATCTGCGCACCAACGTCTCCGCCAAGGGGCTTCGCGAGGGCGCCCTGGAGACCACCGAGGGCGAACTGGAGTACGACGGCCTGGTCATCGCCACCGGCGCCACCCCCGTCCGGCTGCGCGGCGAGGGCGCCCAGCACGTGCTGCGCACCATCGACGACTCCCTGGCCCTGCGCGCCGCGCTCGTGCCCGAGTGCCGCGTCGCGATCGTCGGCGCCGGGTGGATCGGCGCCGAGGTCGCCACCGCGGCCCGCCGCGCCGGCTGCGAGGTGACCGTCGTCGAGGCCGCCGAGTCGCCGCTGGCCGTGGCCCTCGGGCCCGAGGTCGGCGCCCGCACCGCCTCCTGGTACGCCGAGGCGGGCATCGACCTGCGACTCGGCACGATGGTCGGCTCGATCGACCCCGGCGGGCTGACCATGATGGACGGCTCGTGGATCCCGGCCGACGTCGTGGTAACCGGCGTCGGCGTGCGCCCGAACGTCGCCTGGCTGGCCGGCTCGGACGTCGAGATCGACAACGGCGTCCTGGTCGACGAGCACCTGCGCACCTCCATGGAGGGCGTCGTCGCGGCCGGAGACTGCGCCAACTGGTGGTCGCGGCGCTTCGGGCGGCGCATGCGCGTCGAGCACTGGGACACCGCCCTGAACGCCCCCGAGACCGCGGTGGCCACCCTGCTCGGCCAGTCCGCCGTGTACGACCCGGTGCCCTATTTCTGGTCCGAGCAGTTCGGCCGCATGGTGCAGTACGCCGGCCACCATGACGGGGGCCGGCTGGTGCTGCGCGGCGACCCCGAGACCGACCGCAAGTGGGCGGCGTGCTGGTTCACCGCGGACGACCGGCTGGCCGCCATCCTCACCGTCGACCGTCCCCGTGACCTGGTCCAGGGCCGCCGCATCGTCGAGGGCGGGCAAAGAGTCGACGTTGATCGGGCGATCGACCCCTCGATACCCTTGCGCGACTGCTTGTGACCCCCTGCGGGGTGTTTGAGAAGAGGCGCGACGTGGTAGTTGTGGTTCCGTGACGCTTTCTGTTGCACAGATCGACCGCGAGACTGATCAAATGGTGGGGGAGTGGCTCCCCCTCACGGAAGTGGGCAGGCGGCTCGGGCTCAGCACCGGGCGCGCCAAGCAGCTTCTGAAGGACAAGAAGCTCATCGGCGTCCGCCGCGGCGGCCCAGAGCCCGAGGTCCCCGCGAAGTTCATCGCGGGCGACGACGTGGTGAAGGGCCTGCCGGGCACCCTCACCGTGCTGTCCGACTCCGGCTACGACGACGTCGAGGCCCTGCGGTGGCTGTTCACCGCCGACGACTCCCTGCCGGGAGCCCCCATCGACGCGATCGTCGCCGGTCGGCACACCGAGGTGAAAAGGCGTGCCCAGGCGCTCGCTTTCTGACGCCAGGCTCTACCTCTGCACCGACGGGCGCCGCCGCCAAGGCGATCTCGACCAGTTCCTGGACGCCGTCCTCGCCTCGGGCGTGGACATCGTCCAACTGCGCGAGAAGGGTCTGGAGGCCCGCGAGGAGCTCGCGCTGCTGGAGGTGTTCCGCGCGGCCTGCGACAGGCACGGGGCGTTGCTGGCCGTCAACGACCGGGCCGACATCGCCTACGCCGCGCGCCCCGACGTGCTGCACCTCGGCCAGGACGACCTGCCCGTGGCGGTCGCGCGCGACATCCTCGGCCCGGACGTCCTGATCGGCCGCTCGACCCACAGCGACGCCGAGGCCTCCGCCGCGGCGGTCGAGGAGGGTGTCGACTACTTCTGCTGCGGGCCGATCTGGCCGACGCCCACCAAACCGGGACGTTTCGCTCCGGGCCCCGGGCTGCTGAAGCACGCCGCGGCCCTGGCGGCCGATCGGCCGTGGTTCGGCATCGGCGGCATCGACCTCGGCACGCTGGACGAGGTCATGTCGTACGGGGTCACCCGGGTCGTGGTGGTGCGCGCCATCACCGAGGCGGAGGACCCCGGAGCCGCCGCCGCCGAGTTCGCCCGCCGCCTCACGCCCGGCTGACCCCTGGCGGGGCCGTCGTCAGCTGCGGCGGGCCGTCGCGGCCACGGCGAGCTCGTGCAGGGCCTCGCGCGCCTCGCCGGTGATCGGCGCGCGCCCCAGGGACGTCAGCGCGTCGTCCAGATAGCGCTTGATCATCTCTTCGCTCGCCGCCAGGGCGCCGGTGTCCTCGATGATCGCGCGCAGCCGCTCGACGCCGTCCTGCTCCAGCTTGGGGTCGCCGAGCAGCAGGCGCACGTCGGCGGCCTGCTCGGGCGTCGCCTCCGACAGCGTGCGCGCGATCAGCATCGTGCGCTTGCCCTCCCGAAGGTCGTCGCCGGCGGGCTTGCCGGTCTCGGCGGGGTCGCCGAACACGCCGAGCACGTCGTCGCGGAGCTGGAAGGCGATGCCGACCTTCTGCCCGTAGTCGACGCACAGCCGGTCGATCCACGGCTCGGGCGCCCGCGCGGCCATCAGCAGCCCGAGGCGCAGCGGCTGCTCGACCGAGTACTTGCCGCTCTTGTGCAGCGCGACCCGCAGCGCGCTGTCGAAGGTGCTGCGGCCGTGCGCCTGCTCCAGCAGGTCCAGGTACTGCCCGCACATCAGCTCGGTGCGCATCAGGTCGTGCACCGGCTCGGCGGCGGCCAGCGCCTCGGCCGGCAGCCCGCTCGTCCGCCACATCTCGCCCGACCACACCAGCAACAGGCTTCCCAGCAGGACCGCGGCGCCCTCGCCGAACTGCTCCGCCGACCCCTGCCACTCCGAGTCCTCGTGCAGCGACTGGAACCGCCGGTGCGCCGACGGACGGCCCCGGCGCATGTCGCTGGCGTCCATCACGTCGTCGTGGATGAGCGCGCTGGCCTGCAGGAGCTCCAGCGAGGCGGCGGCGGTGAAGATGGCGGCGTCCTCGCCTCCGCCTGCGCCGCGCCAGCCCCAGTAGCAGAAGGCCGGGCGCAGCCGCTTGCCGCCGGCGAGGAAGTCCTCGGCGGCCACGAGAAGCGGGCTCAGCTCCGGGCCGCTGACCAGGGGGCGCTGCCGGTCGACGAACGCCCTCAGGCGCTGGTCCACCTCGGAACGGAACGCGTCCGACAGGGCGAAGGAAGTGGTCATGCTTTGAGATTAACGGCCGTACAACGGGCCGCCGCTTCGCCTCCCCTTGTGTGACCCACGCCATGGACCGGCGGTGGCACGCCCGGGGTACTCCGCTGAGCTGCCGACACCGGTCCGCGGCACCGGAAGGGAACCCGACACGCGAGCGATGATCGGTGTGGGGCTGTGGCACGCGCCGCACGCTCTGTGCGATGCCCGTCGCTCGCCGCCCCGTGCGACGCCCGACGGTCGAACGTCTGTGCGATGTCGTTGGGTCCCTCGGTCCGTGTGATGTCCCTGGGTCCAGCGGTGTCGGTGATGTCCGCCGGCCGAGCGGCCTGTGGAGCGCCCGTCGGCCGCCTCGCTTTCGGCGGTCGTCTTTGGCAGCGCACGTTGGCGATCGGTGCGCGGCGGTCCGGACCTGTAGCCTTGGCACCATGGCTCTGGGTCGTCCATCCGTCCGTCCTGACCGCGTCCCGACGGTACGGGAACTGCTCGCCTCCGGGCGGCGCTCGTTCTCCTTCGAGTTCATGCCCCCGAAGAACGACGAGGGGGAGCGGCAGCTGTGGCGCGCGATCCGCGAGCTCGAGCGGCTGCGCCCGACGTTCGTCTCGGTCACCTACGGCGCCGGCGGCTCCACCCGCGACCGCACGGTCGAGATCGTCGAGCGGCTCGCCCACGAGACGACGCTCACGCCCGTCGCCCACTTCACCGCCGTCGACCACTCGGTGCGCGAGCTGCGCCACCTGGTCGGCAGGTTCGCCGGGGCGGGGGTGCGCAACATCCTCGCCGTGCGGGGCGACCCGCCCGGCCGTGACCCGCTGGCCGAGTGGATCAAGCACCCCGAGGGCGTCGCCTACGCCGAGGATCTCGTCCGCCTCATCCGCCAGTCGGGCGACTTCTGCGTCGGCGTGGCCGCCTTCCCGTACCGGCACCCGAGGTCGCCGTCGGTCGAGTCCGACGTCGATTACTTCGTCCGCAAGTGCCGGGCCGGCGCCGACTACGCCATCACGCAGATGTTCTTCAGCGCCGGCGACTACCTGCGCCTGCGTGACCGGGTGGCCGCCGCCGGGTGCGACACGCCGATCATCCCGGGCATCATGCCGGTCACGCAGATCAGCACCATCGCGCGGTCCGAGAAGCTGTCGGGGGCGCCCTTCCCGGCCGATGTGGCCCGGCGGTTCGAGGCGGTCGCCGACGACCCGGCCGCGGTGCGGCGTCTCGGCATCGAGCACGCCGCCGAGCTGTGCCAGACCCTGCTCGACGAGGGCGCGCCCGGCATCCACTTCATCACCTTCAACCGGTCGAGCGCGACCCGCGAGGTCTACCAGGCCCTGACGCCCGCACCGGAGCCCGTCCCCGCCGGCTAGTGTCCCGCGCCGGGTGTTCGCCTTCTGAGGTGAGGACCCGGCCGGCACGGCCGGCGAGCGGCCCCGGACGGTGATCACCGGCTACAGGACCGCGCCCGTGCCCCGCCGACGGCGCCGGCGCGGTGTGGCCGGCTCGGGCGGCGGTCGCCTGCTGAAGCGTTCGAGCTCGATCGCGAGGGGCCCGGCCACGAGCGCGGAGGACGCGGTCCCGGCCAGGATGCCGACGATGAGCGCGATGGCGAAGTCGCGCAGGGTGCCGTCGCCGAAGACGGTCAGCGCGGTGAGGATGAACAGGGCGCCGAGACCGGTGTTGACGGTACGCGGCACGGTCTGCAGGATCGCCGTGTTGACGACGTCGGCGAAGCGTTCCTGCCGCCGGGTCCGCCACAGTTCGCGTACGCGGTCGAAGACCACCACCTTGTCGTTGATGGAATATCCGATGATGGTCAGCATGGCGGCCAGGAAGACCCCGTCGATGGGCTTGCCCAGCCAGGCGAACAGGCCCAGCACCGCGCAGGCGTCCACGACGAGGGCCAGCACCGCGGCCGCGCCGAACGTCCAGCGGAACCTGACGGCCAGGTACAGCAGTTGCGCGGCCAACGCCACGGCGAGTGCGATGAGCGCGTTGCGGCGCAGCTCGTCGCCCAGACTTGGGCCGATCAGCTCGTCGCGTTGCTTGGTCATCTCGCCGAGCGCGCCGTCGAGCGCCCGTTCGACGGCGGTGACCTCCTCGGCGGTGATCTGCCCGGCCCGCACGGACACGACGGTCCCGGAGACCTGCACGTTCGCCGCCGCATGGCCGGCCTCGGCCACCGCCCGCCGCGCCGCTTCGATGTTCACCGGCTGCGCGGCCGCGAACTCGATCATCCTGCCGCCGGTGAACTCGACGCCGTAGTTCAGCCCGTGCAGGACGAGCCCGGCGGTGGCCGCGGCGACCGTGGCGGCGGCCACGACCAGCCATCGCCGGCCTGCGGCCATGAGGCGTGGGTCACGCCGGGTGATCCAGGTTCTGACCCGGCCTCGCGCCGCCAGTCCGGACGACGCCGGCAGCCGCGTGCCGGTCCTGCCGATGAGGAGATGGGTCAGCACACGGGTGATGAGCATGGCCGAGGCGAGCGAGGCCAGGACGCCGATGGCCAGCGTCACGCCGAACCCCCGGACCGGACCGGAGGCCAGCCAGAACAACAGCCCGGCGGCCAGGAGCGTGGTGACGGCGGAATCGGAGATGGCGCTCCACGCGTTGGCGAACCCGCGGTCCAGGGCGGCGCGCGGGCCGCGGCGCGGCGCGCGGCCGTACTCTTCCCGCGCGCGTTCGAACACCAGTACGTTGGCGTCGACCGCCATGCCGATGGCCAGGACGAAACCGGCCAGACCCGGCAGCGTGAGGGTCGCTCCGAGGGCGAGCAGGGCGGCGTAGGAGATGAGCCCGTATGCCGCGAGCGCGACGGCGGCCATCAGTCCTGACAGCCGGTAGGTGAGGGCGATGAAGAGCGCGGTGAGCAGGACACCGGCGATCCCCGCCTTGGCGCCGGCCTCGATGGCCTGCGCGCCCAGCGTGGGGCCGACGGTGCGCTGCTCGATCAGCGTGAGCGGGACGGGCAGGGCGCCCCCCTTGATCAACACGGCCAGATCGTCCGCCTGCCGATGGGTGAAGGAGCCGGTGATCTGCGTGGAACCGCCGGCGATGCCGGCTTGGCAGGGCACGCGCGCATCGACCTGGGGAGAGGAGATGATCGTGTTGTCCAGGACGATGGCGACACGCCGCCGGGCGTCGCCCGCGCTGTGACAGGCGGCCTCGCCGGTCAGCCGCCGCCAGGCGCCGGCGTCGCGGAAGTCGACCGTGACGAACCAGCCCGGCCCTTGCTGCGGGTCGCTGCGCGCGGCGGCGCCGGTCACCCCGTCGCCGGAGATCATGACGGGGCCGAGCCGCAGGCGCTGCCCGGCCTCGTCGGCCAGAACCCGCCCAGAGGCGCCGGCGTCGTCGGCCACTCCCCGCACCGGGTGGAAGCCGAGTTGGGCGGTCCTGCCGATGACGTCGGCGGCCTGGCGGGGGTCGAGCACGCCGGGAAGTTCGACGATGATGCGCCGTTCGCCGGAACGCAGCAGGGTCGGGTCGACCACGCCGAGCGCGTCGGCACGCCGGCGCAGCACGTCCAGGGCGTGATCGGTGGCCTCGGCGTCGGCCCGGGTCGTGGGCGAGTCCTGGGCCTCGAAGACGAGTTGGGTGCCGCCGCGCAGGTCCAGGCCCAGGCGTGGCGGTATTGTGACGGAGAGTAGCAGGGCGGTGGCGATCAGAAGGAACGTCGCCACCGCGCGCCAGAAGGGCGCGCGTGACATGAGAGCCTCCACGGGCTGAAAGAAAGGAACGGACGTCAGCGCGTCATGGAGGGGGGCGCCCGTGCCGGAGCACGGCGCCCGGCCGGCTGCGGCGCCGCGCCGGGGTGCCCGGTGATCGTGGTGATGCGCCGCGCGTCAGGGCCCCGCTGCCCGCTGGACGGCGGCATGGCGAGCCACAGCGGCGGCGCGGGCATCTGGCGGGTCGGATGCAGCCGGGGCGGGGCCGCGTCCTGTCCGGCCCGCACCGCAGGGCTGTCCCACCCCGCGGCTGCCGCCTCGGCGATGTCCGCGGCGGTGACGGACGCGACGGTGGTGGACGCCGTACCGGCGGGTGGCGCCGTGGTGGTGGACGCGGTACCGGCGGGCGCGGGGCCCAGCAGGAAGGCCGACAGCAGGAGCAGGATGGCGGGCAGTCTGCTGCGCACATCTCCTCCTGGCCGGACACGGGGGGTGCGGGGGGTACTGGCCGCCACCGTACCCCACGCCGTCGCCGGTGCGCCGACCACCGATGACGCCGGGAAATGCCTCCCATGTCGGGAAATGCCTTTTCCGAGGGGGTGGGCTATGGTCGGCCCTATGACGGGACCGTGGAGAACTCCACGAGGGTCCATCGCGTTCGCCGGCGTGATGGGCCTGGTTCTGTTGTCCCTGGTGCTGGCCGGCGCCGCGTGGACGGCGGGCCGCGGCGGCCCGGCGGCCGCGCAGAGCCCGGCCTCCGGCCCGCAGTGGAAGCCCGGTGCGTGGGACGCCGACCTGTCCGGCCTTCCGCCGCAGGCGAGCGGCGCCCGCGAGCACCACGTGCGGTCCCTGTGGCCGCCCACGCGCGGCGAACGCCACGGCGAACTCGCCCATCTGGCGCTGCTGCCATCGCCGGGCCCGGAGACGGACACGCTGCCCGAGCCTCAGCGACTGGCGCACCTCACCACGGGATCGCGCAGCCCGCCGCTGACCTAGCCGGCGCCTTCCCGTCGGGCTCCGCGGCCACGCGCGCCGCGAAGTCCCGCGACGAGCACCCGGCGCATCCCCGCGCCCGCATCCAGGCTTTCCCCCGGCGCCGGCCCGGGCGTGCCATCGCGCACTGAACCCTCCGGCTCAGCCGCACCACCGGCGTGGGGCCGGCCAGGTACGCGCCGGAGAGCGTCGCCGACATGACGGCGGGCTCGCCACGCCGCCTGCCTGCCGCCGCGCGCCCGGGGCGTCGCGGTCATCGGCGGCGGCGCGCCAAGGGCCGTCGCCGCGCCGGCCGGGGCGCCACCTCACGGCTCCCGGACGGCACGGCGCCCCGCCGCAGCACGTCACGGTCCTCGGCCTGACGCGGCCGTGCCGGCGACCGGCCCTGGCGGCCGGCCTCGCGCCGTCCGCCGCTGCCGCGGTCCACCGCGCCGCGACGGCTCGTTCCCGGTGTCGACCGGCGACGCCCCCGGCCGGGGGACGCGCCGCGAGGCAGAAGTGGCCCGCGCGAGGCCTCCTTCCCCACATCTTCCCGACCCATCACGGAAAGGATCACATGATCATGACCGACGGTCGCACGGCATCACATCTCAGCAGCGTGCAGCTCCAGTCGCTGCGCCAGGAGCTGCGGGAACAGCTTGAGCAGCGCAGCCGGCACCTGCGCGGCCTGCGGGCCCAGGAGCAGGACGGCAGCGGCGCCGACGGCACCTGGCAGGAACTGGCCGTGTCGATCATCGCCGCCGAGCGCACCGTCGCCGAGCTGTCCCAGGCCTGCGACAGACTCGCGGCCGGCGCCTACGGCCGCTGCGCCCACTGCCAGACGCCCATCCCGTTCGAACGGCTCAAGGTACGGCCGCTGGCACGCACCTGCATCGACTGCCAGCGACGGCACGAGGCCGCCTGACACCACGAAAGGGGGCGGGCCCTCCGCCCCCTTTCCGACCACCCGGAGCTGACCGTGATCACATTGGACCGTCTGGTGAACGTGCTCGGCGGGTACGGCGTGCGGCTGTACGGAAATCCCGAGGCGCGCTCGACGTGGCTGCGCAGCGTGGCGATACCGGACGCCACCGACCACCACGTCACCGGCGACGTGCTTCTGGCCGTCGGAACCTCCTCGCTCGCCGAGGCGGTGCGGTGGGCGGCCGCGGCCAAGGCCACGGCGGTCCTGGTGCGCCCCGCCCGCAACGGCACCGGCCGCGAGAGCGGTGGCGGCGGGAGCGGCGGCGGCGGGAGCGGTGCGGACGTCGAGCGGGAGGCCGCCGCCGTCGCCGACCGGTATGGCGTGGCCGTGTTGCTGGCCGACCCCGCCGTCTCCTGGAGCCAGCTGGCCGGCATGGTGTACGGGTTGGTGCTGGAGAGCCGCGAGACGGCCTCGGGGCGCGGCCCTACCGACCTGTTCGCCCTGGCCGACAACCTGGCCGACGTCATCGGCGGCGCGGTGACCATCGAGGACCGGCACTCGCAGGTGCTGGCCTACTCCCGCTCCCAGCAGGCGGGAGATCCGGCCCGGCTGGAGACCATCCTCGGACGGCGGGTCCCGGAACGGCTGCGCGAGCTGTTCGAGCGGCAGGAAGTGTTCGCCCGCCTGACGGCGACCGACGAGCCGGTGTTCGTCCCCGCCGATGCCCGCTACGGCCTGACCGGGCGGATGGCGGTGGCGGTGCGGGCCGGCCGCGAGCTGCTCGGTTCGGTGTGGGTCGGCTGCGCCGCCCCGCTGACCGGCGCCCACCGCCGGGCGCTGGCCGACGGCACGCGCACCGTCGCCCTGCACCTGCTGCGCTCGCGGGCCAGCGCCGACCTGGAGCGTCAGGTGGAGTCCGACCTGGTCATCCGACTGCTGGAGGGCAGCGCCGACGCCGCGACGCTGATCAGCCGGCTGGGCCTGGCCCCGCAGGCGATTCGCGTCATCGCGGTCCGCGCGTACACCCCCGACGACCGCCACGCCGCGCTGCTGCTGGCCCTCGAACGGGCCACGACCGGTTTCGGCTGGTCCCGGCCCGGGCGCAGTGCCCTGCTCGGCGACACCCTCTACACGATCCTGCCGGCGGAGCGGACCGAGGCGGCCCGGCAGTGGATCACGGCCCTGCACCGCGATCTGCCCGCCCAGGTGCGCGTCAGGGCCGGGATCGGCGCACCCGCCGAGGCGGCGGACCTGCCCGCCGGTCGCCAGGAAGCCGACGAGTGCCTGGCTCTGCACGAGAGCGCCGAGCCGGACGCCGTCCCGCCCGCCTACGACGAGTCCTGGGACGACATCCTGCTGCGACGGCTGCGCGCGGCCGCGCGGACCGGCCGGGCCCCGGCCCGCGGGCCGGTGAGCACGCTGCTGCGGCACGACACCCGTCACGGCACGCGCTTCGTCGCCACGCTGCGGGCCTGGCTGGAAAGCCAGGGCGACCTCACCCTGGCCGCCGAGCGACTCGCGGTGCATCCCAACACCGTCCGCAACCGGCTGCGCAAGATGGGCGAGATCAGCCCGCTGGACCTCTACGACGCCCACCAGCGCCTGGCCATGACCATCATGCTGGCCGCCGTGGAGGAAGAGCCCCGAAGCTGATCCGCGCGGGGCCCGCCGCCGTCCCGAGGGCCGGCGTTGTGCCGGGTCCACAACGGCGGCGCCGCGATTGTCGTCCGCCCACAACGCCGCGGGCCGCCGCCCGGGCCATCCTGGCTGTGACATCGGCATTCGCGCGAGTTGGAGGTCGGCATGGGGGGCAACGGAACGCGATCGGTGATCGTGGTGGGCGCGGGCATCGTGGGTCTGTCGACCGCGTGGTTCCTGCAGGAGCGCGGCGTCCAGGTCGACGTGATCGACCGCGGCGGCGTGGCGGCCGGCGCGTCCTGGGGCAACGCCGGCTGGATCGCGCCGGGCCTGGCCGTCCCGCTCAACGAACCCGCCGTCCTGCGCTACGGCCTGCGCTCGCTGCTGAACCCGTCCGCGCCGCTGCACGTGCCCGCGAGCCTCGATCCGGGCCTGTGGAGCTTCCTGGCCCGCTTCGCGGCCAACAGCCACTGGCGGTCGTGGACCCGCGCCGCGCGCGCCGGCCTGCCGCTCAACGACGAATGCGTCGAGGCCTACGAGGTGCTCGCCGCCAACGGCGTGTCCGCCCCGGTCATCGCGGCGCCGATCACCGCGGCGTTCCGCACGCCACGTCAGGCCGAGACCCTGCTGCGCGAGCTGCGCAGGCTGGAGGCGGCGGGGCAGCGGGTCGAGCACACCGTGCTGGACGGCGGCCGGCTGGCCGAGCACGTCCCCCTCGCCGGCGGGGCGCTGACGGCGGGGGTGCGAATCGAGGGCCAGCGCTACCTCGACCCGGGCGCGTTCGTGCAGGCCCTGGGGGAGGCCGTCGTGCGACGCGGCGCGACCATGTACGCCGCCGAGGTCGACGAGGTGCGCACCGACGCCCGGAAGACGACCGTCCGCTCGGCCACGGGCACCGTGCTGTCCGCCGACGCCGTGGTACTGGCCACCGGCGCCTGGCTGCCCCGTCTGGCCCGGCGGTGGGGTGTGCGCGTCCCGGTGCGGGCCGGCCGCGGGTACTCCTTCACCGTGCCGGTCGACCATCCTGTCCCCGGCCCCATCTACCTGCCCGGGGAGCGGGTGGCGTGCACCCCGTACCGCGACGGGCTTCGGGTGGCGGGCACCATGGAGTTCCGCGACCCGGACGCCCCGCCGGTGCCCGCCCGGCTGGAGGCCATCATCGCCTCCGCCAGGCCGCTCCTGCGGGGCGTGCACTGGGAGGAGCGCACCGACGCCTGGGTGGGGCCCCGCCCCGTCACCCCGGACGGACGGCCGCTCATCGGCGCGACGGCGGCTCCCACCGTCTACGTGGCGGGAGGCCACGGCATGTGGGGCCTGGCCCACGGCCCGATCACGGGCAGGCTGCTGGCCGAGCAGATCACCACCGGCGAGCAGCCCGCCGCGCTGGCCGACCTCGACCCCCTCCGCTGACGCGGGCCGCACACCAACCGTACGGCCCGGCGGATGTCGCAGAGCCCGGGAGAGGAGAAGCACGAGATGGTTCCTGACAGGTCCGGATCACACAGGAGGTGCGTGGCCGATCACGCCAGGGACGGCGTCCGGTCCTCTGATGACCCCTCGCCGCTCAGCGCCACGGCGGCCTGGCAGGCCGCGCAGGCATGGCGACGTCAGTTCGTCGCCGACGCCTCGCACGAGCTCCGGACGCCGGTGGCCGGCCTGCGAGTGGAACTCGAGGAAGCTCTCATGCATCCTGAGCAGACCGATTTCCACGAGCTCGTCATACGGGCGCTGAGAAGCGTCGACCGCCTGGAGTCCATCGTGGACGATCTGCTGGCTCTGGCGAGCGTGCGGTCGGGCAGGACCGAGCAATACGAAGACGTCGACCTGTCCGACCTGGTCCGCCGCGTCCTCCAGCGCCGGTCCGATCGCCTTCCGGTCCGGCCGCGGCTGACGCCCGGCGTCATCGTCAGGGTCGCCCCCCTCCAGATCGTCCGCGTCATCAACGGTCTGCTGGACAACGCCCAGCGGCACGCGACCCACGGCGTACGGGTCGAGGTCCACCACGACGGAGCTCACGCCGAACTGGTGGTCATCGACGACGGCAAGGGTGTCGAGGAGGCGGACCGGGAGCGGATCTTCGAGCAGTTCAGGCGCACCGACAGCGCCCGCGGCCGGGACCAGGGAGGCGCAGGACTCGGCCTGGCCATCGCGCGCGAGATCGCCGTGGCCCACCGGGGAGGTCTCGAGGTCCGCGAGACCGCCCGCGGCGGCGCGTGCTTCACCCTGCGTCTGCCGTCCCTGACCTGACCTGGCCCGGGCGACGGGGTCAGGTGATCGGGCGCAGCGGCAGCGTGCTGCCGACGATGGCGTACCGCTCGTAGCCGCCCGGGAAGACGTACATGCCGATCAGGTCGATGAAGCCCAGCCGCCGGTAGAGATGCCGCGCGGCCGTGGGCTGGTCGTGGGTGGACATCACCGCGGTGCGCTCGCCGCGGCCCGCGCACAGGCCGTGGACCAGCCGGCGGCCGACGCCCTTGCCCTGGTACTCGGGGCGCACGTGGATCTCGGCGATCTCCAGCGCGTTCTCGAACCACGCCGCGGCCCGCGCCGGCCCCTCGCGCTCCTCCAGGGCGCGGCGCACCACGTCGTGCCACCACTGCCCGGGCGAGCCGTGGAAGCCGTACCCGAAGCCGACGACGCGGCCGTCGGTGGTCTCGGCCAGCAGGCAGGTGAAGTCGGGGTAGGTCGCGTGGTTGCGCATGATGCTCTGCCGGCCCGAGAGCTGGTCGCCCGGCGGGCGCATCGCCACCGTGTAGATGTCGATCACGGTGTCCAGCGAGGCGGCGAACTCCTGCGGACCGGCGTGTCGCAGTTCGATCACTTCTCGCACATTAGCAGCACGGCGATCGGCCGCGCCGAGGTCACTCGACCTCGGTCGGCGCGCCTCCGGTCATGCGCAGCAGCTCGTCGTAGGTCGTGGGGAAGACCGTGTGCACGTGGCCGGCCGCGGCCCACACGACCTCGTGCTTGGCGAGCCAGGTGTCGACCAGCGTGCGGATCGGCGCGGGGTGGCCCACAGGGGCGACCCCGCCGATCGCCTGGCCGGTGGCGGCCTTCACGAAGTCGGGCGTGGCGCGCTTCACCTTCGCCGCGCCGACCAGGCCGGCGATCAGGCCGGTGTCCACCCGGTGGGCGCCGCTGGTGAGCACCAGCAGGGGCTGGCCGTCGGCGTCGAAGACCAGGCTGTTGGCGATGGCCCCGACCTCGCACCCCAGCTGGGCGGCGGCCGCGGCGGCCGTCGGCGCCGGATCGGTCAGGACGACGACCTCGCCGGTGGCGCCGGCCTCGCGGAGGGCGTCGGTCACCTTGGTGACGCTCGGATGCAACTTTTCTGGCACGCGGACACTCTAAACAGGTTGACCGGCGTCGGCGATCGATTACATCTCTGTGACCGTACGGGGTCGGGCATGATCGATGCGCTAGGGTCCCGTGAACCGGACGTGGTGCTGACGGAGGGGAGTCCTGACATGACGGCTGGGAGGCGGCTCACGGTCGCGGCGGTGCTGACCGCGGGCGCCGTGCTGGTCTCGGGCGGCGGGATGCCGGGCGCGTGGGCGGCCGCCGGTGCGACACCCCCGCGCGCGGCGCTCACGGCGCTCACCGCCACGACGACGCAGGCCGGTGTCCCCGGCGCGGTCACGGGCGCGGTGCCGGGCGTCACCGGCGTGGTCCGCGCGGGTGCCGCCGGCGCGGTCAGGGCCTTCGCGGCGCCCCACCGCACGCTGAGGCTCGGCGCCAAGGGCGCCGCGGTCAAGGAACTGCAGAACCGCCTGGGCGAGCTCGGCTACGTCCCCGGCAAGATCGACGCCAGGTACGGCGGCACCACCCAGTCCGCGGTGTGGGCCTTCCAGAAGGTCCAGGGCATCAAGCCCACCAGCACGATCACCGCCCGCACCTGGCGGGCGCTGGAAAGCCCCCGGGCGCCCCGCGTGCTGATCCCGAACGGCAAGCCCGACCGCGTGGAGATCGACCTCACCCGGCAGGTCGCCGTCCTGTACCGCGGCGGCCAGGTGCGGCTGATCACCCACGTCTCCTCCGGCAGCGGCATCCCCTACTGCGAGACGGCCACCTGGCAGGGCAAGACGCAGCGGTTCTGCGGCAGCGCCCGCACCCCCACGGGGGACTTCAAGACCACCTGGCGCGCTTCCGGGTGGCACACGTCCTACCTCGGGCAGCTCTACAACCCGATCTTCTTCAACGGCGGCATCGCCCTGCACGGCGCGCTGTCGGTCCCGCTCTACCCGGCCTCCCATGGGTGCGTGCGCCTGCCGATGCACGTCGCCCAGATCCTCCCCGGCCTGCTCGGCGCCGGCGTCCCCGTCCACGTCAGGGGCCGCTTCCAGCGCTGAACGCCCGTCCGGTCAGCCCAGGCTCCGGAAGAACGCCCGGAGGTCGGTGATCACCAGGTCGGGGGTCTCCAGGGCCGCGAAGTGGCCGCCCCGCTCGAACTGCGACCAGCGCACCACGTTGTGCGCCTGGTCGGCCAGCGGGCGGACCGAGAAGTCCGTGGGGAACACCGCGACCGCGGTCGGCACCGTCCCGCGCTCCTTCGGCGCCCACATGGTGAAGTCGTTGAACCGCTCGTAGTAGGTGTGCGCCGCCGAGCCCGCGGTGCCGGTGAACCAGTAGATGCTCACGTCGGTGAGGATGCGGTCCCGGTCCACCGCGTCCTCGGGGAGCTCGGCGGCCGGGTCCGTCCAGTCCTTGAACTTCTCCACGATCCAGGCGAGCTGACCGGCGGGGGAGTCGTGTAGCGCGGCCGCGACCGTCTGCGGGCGGGTGCCCTGGACCTGCATGTACGCGCCCAGCTTCGCCTGCCAGTCCTTCATCCCGGCCAGCCGCGCGCGTTCGGCCTCGGTCAGCGAACCCATGATCGCCGGATCGCCGCCGGGGAACGTGAGCAGGCCGTTGACGTGCACGCCGATGACGCTGTCCGGCGCGGCACGTCCCACCAGCGGGGCGATGAACGCGCTGACGTCGCCGCCCTGCACGCCGTACCGGTCGTAGCCGAGCCTGGACATCAGCTCCGCCAGCGCCGCGGCGGTGCGGCCGTCCGTCCAGCCGGTGCCGGGCAGCGTGCCGGAGAAGCCGTACCCCGGCAGCGACGGGATCACCAGGTGGAAGGCGTCTGCGGCCTCGCCGCCGTGGGCCGCGGGGTCGGTGAGCGGGCCGATGAGGTCGAGGAACTCGACGACCGAGCCGGGCCAGCCGTGCAGCAGCAGGAGCGGGGTGGCGTCGGGCTCGGGGGAGCGTACGTGCAGGAAGTGCACCTGCGCGCCGTCCACGGTGGTGGTGAACTGCGGGTACGCGTTGAGCACCGCCTCCTGGGCGCGCCAGTCGAAGCCGTCGGCCCAGTAGGTGGCGAGCTCCCGCAGGTAGCGGGTCGGCACGCCGCGCTCCCATCCGGTTCCGGGCAGTTCGGGCGCCCAGCGGGTACGGCGCAACCGTTCGTGCAGGTCGTCGAGGTCGGCCTGCGGGATCTGGACGCGGTAAGGCTGGATCTCGTTCGTCATGCCGGTCACGGTATTGGCCATTGGTGTCAGGTTCAGGCACCAATGGTGGCCACAATGGTGCCCATGTTGGAAACCTCCGCGCGGCTGCTGCGCCTGCTGTCGCTCCTGCAGGCGCGTACGGACTGGACCGGCGCCGAACTCGCCGGCCGGCTGGAAGTCGGCCTGCGGACCGTGCGGCGCGACGTCGAACGGCTGCGTGAGCTGGGCTATCCGGTGGACGCCACCCCGGGGGTGGCCGGCGGGTACCGGCTCGGGGTGGGGGCCGCGTTGCCGCCGCTGCTGCTCGACGACGAGGAGGCCGTGGCGGTGGCGATCAGCCTGCGTACGGTCGCGACGGGCAGCGTCGCCGGCCTGGAGGAGGCCGCGGTGCGGGCGCTGGTCAAGCTCCAGCAGCTCCTCCCCTCCCGGCTGCGGCACCGGGTGGAGGCGTTCCGCGCGGCGACCGTGGCGCTGCCCGGGGCGGCCGGTCCGGAGGTCGGCGCCGACCTGCTGACCGCGATCGCCGCCGCGTGCCGCGACCGGCGCGGGGTGCGGCTGCGCTACCGGGGGCGCGAGGGCGTCACCGCGCGCGAGGTCGAGCCGCACCGGCTGGTCCACACCCCGCGCCGGTGGTACCTGGTCGCGTGGGACGTGGCCAAGGGGGACTGGCGTACCTTCCGGGTCGACCGGATCGAGGAGCCGCTCGGGCCGCCGGGGGCGCGGTTCATGCCGCGCACGCCGCCCGAGGAGGACGCGGCCGCCTACGTCCGGCACGCCATCACCTCGGCGCCGTACACCTACCATGCCCGCGTCCTCTTCCACGCCCCGCTGGAGGCGGTGGCGCCGCGCACGTCGCCCGGCGCTGGACGGCTGGAGGCCGTGGACGCGCGCACCTGCCTGTTCACGGCGGGATCGAACTCGCTGCGCGAGCTGGCGGTGCACGTGGCGGTGAAGGGGTTCGAATTCGAGGTGCTGGATCCGCCGGAGCTGGTCCCGGTGCTGCGCGAGGTCCGCGACCGCCTCGACCGGGCCGCGACCATGTCGGACCCGGGTTCCGGCTGAAGGGGGGCCGTTTCCGCGATCACCACAGGGCCCGCGTCGTGGGGGCCGCCGGACCGGGGCACGGTCGGAGCGCCGTCGGCTCCGGCCTCGTGTTCGAACCGCTGGTTGACCACATGATCGAACTTGTGTTCGTGAGATGCTTGACATAGCGCGTCATCGAATTTATGTTCGACACAGTGGGGGTGGGACTCGCGGCCCACCCCCACCAACCGGCTGGAGGTGCCGTCCGCGGCGGCCCCTCCACGCGAACCGAAACGGCCGGACGGGGAGAGGGGAAGCTCCTCGTCCGGCCCGAGCGGGCGCCACGTCCATGGGGCGCCGACATCACCACATCGGCGGCGGCACCCAGGGGAGGCGCCGCGGCCGGGCGGACGGCCGCCGGCACGCCAGGCCGGTGGGGGCCGTCCGAGCACCGGAACGTCGGGCGATCACGAGCGGAGGGCCGGCACAGGAAGCGCGGCACCCGCGGCACGTCCGGCGTGCCACGGCGAGGGAGCGAGGAAGCGAGCGTCCGTGACCATGACCAGCGGACCACCGGAATTGTCGGTGGCGTCTGCGACCGTGTTATCACCGGCGGTCACCGCCGGAGCCATGACCCCGAGGAGGGTGGCATGACTCGAGAGTCCGGAGAAGGTCCCCGGGTTTCACAGACGGTGCGCGCGCACCTCACCGACGCGCATTCCTGCCTTGCGGACGCCGCGGCGGCCCGCACTCCCGCCGAGCGTTACGTCTCGGCCCATCTCGCGGCGCTGCGCGCGGCGGCCGCGATCCTCGCGGCGCTGCCCCGGCCGATGGACGGCCGCAGGCGCCGGCTGCGCAGCGCGTGGGAGCTGCTGCCCGAGGCCGAGCCCAGGCTCGCCCGCTGGGCGGCGTACTTCGCCGAGAGCGCCCGCAAGCGGGCGGCCGCCGAGGCCGGCATGGTCCGCGTGGTGTCGGCGCGCGACGCCGACGAACTGATCACCGAGGCCGACACCTTCGTCGGCGTCGTCGAAGACATCCTGGGCCTCCCCGGCCAGTCCGCCCTCCCCGTGAAGGCCCCCTTGGCAGGCTGACCGCCCCCGTGCCCGGCGGGAGACCGGGTGCCCCACATCGCCGGACGGCCGCGTCCCGGATCCGGTGAGAGCCGGGCGGCTCCTGGCGGGTACGGGCGCGGGTGGGCGCCTGTGCGGTGGTCCGGGCGGGATGGGTACAGTCGAAATTGGCCGCCCGTGTGGCCGTCCGGCCGGGCGGTGAGCCACGAACGCCCCCCACGCATTCGCCTGGAGGCGCTGATGGTGCCCTTTCGACACTGATGTCGTGGTCGTGGGCGCGGGTCCGACCGGGCTGCTGCTGGCCGGTGACCTGTGCGCGAGAGGCGTCGGCTGCACGGTCCTCGAACGCGGGGCCCACGGCTCGAACCTCTCCCGGGCGTTCGTCCTGCACGCCCGCTCCCTGGAACAGCTCGACGCCCGCGGCGTCGCCGACGAGCTCATCGCCGGGGGCGTGGTGATCCGCAGAATGCGGCTGTTCGACGATCCGGGTCTCGATCTGTCCCGCCTGCCCTCGCGGTTCCCGTTCGCGGTGTCCACCCCGCAGTACAACACCGAGAACGTGCTGGAGGACCGCGCCGTCGGCCTCGGCGCCGAGATCGTGCGCGGGGCCGAGGTCGTCGGGGTGCGCCAGGACGATCAGGGCGTGCTGGTCGACACGCGCGCCGACGGCGCCGTGCGCACGTGGCGGGCCCGCTTCGCCGTCGGCGCCGACGGTGTGCGCAGCACGGTCCGGCAGGCGGTCGGCCTGCCCTTCCCCGGGCGGTCGGCCGTCCGGTCGGTGATGCTGGCGGACGTCCGCCTGGCCGAGCCGCCGCCGTGGCCGCTGGCGCTGCACGCCACCGAGGAGGGCTTCTCCTTCATCGCCTCCTACGGGGACGGGTGGTACCGGGTCATCGCCTGGGACCGGCGGCAACCCCCGAGCGACGCGCCGGTGACCCTCGCGGAGGTGGCGGATGTCGTCCGCCGCGCCACGGGCCGCGATTTCGGCATGGGCGACGCGCGCTGGCTGTCGCGCTTCCACAGCGACGAGCGGCAGGTGCCGAGCTACCGCGTGGGCCGGGTGCTGCTGGCGGGCGACGCCGCGCACGTGCACTCCCCGGCGGGCGGGCAGGGCATGAACACCGGCCTTCAGGACGCGGTGAACCTGGCGTGGCGGCTCGCGGCCGAGGTGCAGGGATGGGCCTCGCCCACGCTGCTCGACGGCTACGACGCCGAGCGCCGCCCGGTCGGGCGGGCGGTCCTGCGGTTCAGCGGCGCCCTGCTGAGCCTGGCCCTGGGCTCCAGTCGCCGTACCCGGGCGATCCGGGCGGTCCTGCCGGCCGTCCTTCGCGGCGTGCGGCCGGTCAACGACCGGCTGGCCATGGCCATCTCCGGCCTGGCCATCGCCTACCCGCCCCCGGAGGGCGTCCCTAGGCCGGCCGGGCGGCGGGCGCCGGACATCCCGCTGGCAGGTGAGCCCGGGCGGCTGTACGAGGCGTTGCGGGGAGGGCGGTTCGTCCTGATCGTCTCGCCGGACGACCCGGCGTCCGTGGCCGTCCGGCCCGGCGGGCGGGTGGACCGCGTCGCCCCCGAGGAGCGGAGGCGTCCGGCGATGCTGGTGCGACCGGACGGGTACATCGCGTGGGCCGCCGACAAGGTGCACCCCGGCGCCCGGGCGGTGGGGCTGCGCGCCGCCCTGGCCGCGTGGTGCGGGGAGTCGTCCCCGGCGTCCGTGCGCCGCTCGCTGCGCGCCTGACTCAGGGGCGGGGCAGCCACAGATCGGGCCCGAAGACCTCGTAGTGGATGTCGGAGGCCGGCACTCCGCGCGCGAGCAACTGCGAGCGCGCTTCCCGCATGAACGGCATCGGCCCGCACAGGCAGGCGACCACGCCCTCCGGCAGGTCGACGCCGGTGAGAGCCACCCGGCCGATCATCGCCGGCGCCGCCGCGGA
The DNA here is from genome assembly GCF_042665155.1 of Sphaerisporangium rhizosphaerae. Taxonomy (NCBI): domain Bacteria; kingdom Bacillati; phylum Actinomycetota; class Actinomycetes; order Streptosporangiales; family Streptosporangiaceae; genus Sphaerisporangium; species Sphaerisporangium rhizosphaerae. The sequence goes on from NZ_JBHTCG010000006.1 coordinate 356,791, forward strand.
CCCGGCGGCGCCTCCCGCACGCGCGGCGGTGCCCTGGGCGGTCGTGCGTCCTGTGGGGGCGGTGGCCGGCTGGTCGGCATAACCGGCATGGTCGGCATAACCGGCATGGCCGGTGCGGTCGTCCCGGGCACAGCCGCACTCCTGCTCGTACCAGCGGTGCAGAGTCGCGCCGGGCAGGGCGGCGACCAGGTCCAGCAGCTCCGCGCGGTGGGCGTGGTGGGCCGGGGTGCGGTCGGCGTGCGCCACCAGGACCCGGCGGCGCGACCCGGTGGCCGCGAGATGGTCGAGCATGGAAAGCATGGGCGTGATCCCGATTCCGGCCGAGGCCAGCAGCAGCGGGCCGTCCCCGTGCGGCAGGGTGAGGTCGCCGAACGGCGCAGAGACCGACAGGACGTCTCCGGCCCGCACGCCGGAGTGGAGCAGGGCGGAGACCTCGCCGTCCGGGGCGCCGTCGCCGCGCGCCCGCTTGACGGTGATGCGCCAGTCGCCCCGCTCCGGCGCGCGCGAGAGGCTGTACTGCCGGATCTGCCGGGCCCCGTCGGGAAGGGGGACGGCGACGCTGATGTACTGCCCCGGCCGGAACGACCTGGCGACCTTCGGCCGCAGCGTGAAGGACACGACCTCCGGGGTCTCGCGGCGCCGGTCGATCACCGTCGCCTCCAGCCACCCCTCGCCCGACTCGCGGTAGAGGACCGCTTCCAGGGCGATGAGCGTGCCGGCCATGAGCCAGTACACCTCGTCCCAGGCCGCCGCGACCTCGGGCGTGATCGCCTCGCCGAGGATGTCGCCGATGGCGGCGAAGAGGTACTTGTGCACCAGGACGTACTGGTCGGCGGTGACGCCCAGTGACGCGTGCTTGTTGGCGATGCGGGCGAGCATGGCGTCCGGGGCGGCGCCGGAGCCGACCAGCGAGGCGGCGTAGCCGGCCAGCGCCCCGGCCAGGGCGGCGCGCTGCTCGCCGTTCGCCTGGTTGCCCCGGTTGAACAGGTCGCGCAGCAGCTCGGGGTTGTCGGCGAACATCGTGTCGTAGAAGCGCGCCGCGATGTCGCCGATGGCGGCGCCGATCGCGGGCAGGGTGGCACGGACGTGCGCGGCCGATTCAAGGGAGAGCACGAGTCCTCCTGGAGAGTTAATTGGTATTTGATCTTCGTATTTAACCGCAGCCATGACGGGCGCCGCGGGCGGCCGGCTTCAGGTGAGCGACAGCAGGACCGGCCCGGTCGGCGAGGTCACCAGGTCGCCTATGGTCAGCGCGTCGAGAGAGGCGTAGAACGCGCGCTGCGCGTCGCGGAGGGCGCCGCGCAGCCGGCAGGCGGCCCGTAGCGGGCAAGGGAGGTCACCCTCGCACGCCACGACCTCCTCCTCGCCCTCCAGCTCGCGGACCAGCCATCCCAGCGACGCGGACCGCCCGAACGCGGTCAGTTCCAGGCCGCCGCCGCGACCCCGTCGCGCGTCCACGACCCCGAGATGCCGCAGGCGCGAGATGGCCTTGGCGGTGTGGGTGTAAGGGATCGCCATCGCCTCGGCCACCTGCGCGGTGGTGAGGGTGGCCCCCGGCTCCACGACCGCCAGGCGCATGGTGACCCGCAGGGCGAGATCGGTGAACTTCGTCAGTCGCACGCCACGACGCTAACAATTTGGCATGCGAGATGACAATTAAGCGGCGGCGAATGTGGGAGACCCCACATCGCGCCCCGTCAGGACGGCGTCCCCGACGGCCCGCGAGGCGAAGGGCCCGCGCAGGGCGAAAGGCCCGTCCAGCGCGAAGGGCCAGTGCGAAGGGCCCGTGCCGGGTGAAGGGCCCGCGCAGGGTGAAGGGCCCGTGCAGGGTGAAGGGCCCGTGGAGACGCGAAGAGCCCGCGAGGAGCGGAATGCTCTCTCGCGGGCTCTTCGGCGCACGGCGGTCGCGGGGCGCCGCCGTATGGCGGCCTCGGCCGCAGGGTCAGAAGGACTCGACCGCGCGGCGTGCCTCGGCGTCCAGCACGCCCCACGTGATGAGCTCCTCGGTGAGCTCGGTGGGGGACTTGTCGTAGATGACCGCGAGGGAGCGCAGGTCCTCCTGGCGGATGGACAGCACCTTGCCGTTGTAGTCGCCACGCTGGCTCTGGATGGTGGCCGCGTAGCGGGCGAGCGCCCCGGCCTTCTCCTTGGGCAACTGCGCCAGCCGCTCAAGGTCGATCACAAGCTTCGGCGTGGGGCCGAGCGGGCTCGGCGCGGAACCGCCCGGGAGCAACTCGGAGACCGGGACGCCGTAGAAGTCGGCCAATTCGGCGAGCTTCTGCACCGTGACGGCGCGGTCACCCCGCTCGTAGGAGCCCACGACGACGGCCTTCCACCTGCCTCGAGACTTCTCTTCGACTCCATGCAGTGATAGCCCCTGCTGGGTGCGGATGGCGCGCAGCCTCGCGCCCAGCGACTTGGCGTAGTCAGACGGCATCGTTTGGCCCCCCGGCTTTCTATGAACGTTCTCACTTATTGTGCGCCTTGCGACGAATGCAACGGCGATCGGGTGGCACCCGGGGAGGCACCATCGGTGACCGACACGTCGTGGTTTACCCGAGAACGTCGCGAGGTGTGGTTACGCACAGTGACGGTAAAGGTGTGGACGTGATTGGTCAAGCTGATTGGAAAAAAGATGCCGAATCCTGTCCGGTTCGGCCCTCCTCCGCTCGGTCCCAAGCGCCACCCCCGCCGCATCCGCCCGCCCGGGGCATGCGTCCGGCCGGCCGGAGGCAGGGATCGCCGGCCCGGCCGGCCGGGCGGTGGTAAGGCCGCGCCGTCCGGCCTCGAGGGTATCCGCCCAGCTCGTGAAGGTGGACACCCGTTCCGAGCGTCCGGCGGGGGGCTGCTAACGTGGGGCACGCCAAGTCCTTTAAGACCCGTCCTGTGAGGCGGGAAAGGTGGTGACCCTCATGAACGCCGCCCGAAATCAGGCGCGCGACGACGATCCCCGGGTCGACGGGGATCCTGCGCCCGGCGGTGGCCGTCCGGTCGACGGCGAGCGCGCCGTCCTGGAGGCCCCCGACATCAACCGGGCCCTCACCCGCATCGCCCACGAGATCCTCGAGCGCGCCAAAGGCCCCGACGATCTCCTGCTGCTCGGCATCCCGACCAGGGGCACCCTCCTGGCGCGCCGGCTCGCCGACCGCATCGAGCAGGTCGAGGGACGCCCGGTCGCGGCGGGCTCGCTCGACGTGACCATGTACCGCGACGACCTGCGCCTGCGCCCCGCGCGCGCCCTCGGCCGCACCGACCTGCCCAAGGAGGGCGTCGACGGCCGCATCGTGGTCCTGGTCGACGACGTGCTGTTCTCCGGCCGCACCGTGCGGGCCGCGCTGGACGCGCTCAACGACCTCGGCCGCCCGACGGCCGTCCGCCTCGCGGTGCTGGTCGACCGCGGCCACCGCGAGCTGCCCATCCGCGCCGACCACGTCGGCAAGAACCTCCCCACCTCCCGCGCCGAGACCGTCCGGGTGTGCCTGGCCGAGATCGACCAGCGCGACGCGGTCCTGCTGAGAGGGGGCCAGCGATGAGGCGCCGCCCCACCCCTGTCCCGGTCTCGCGCCCTTGCCCGAGAGGAGGCCGGCGATGATGCGCCACCTGCTGTCCACCGCCGACCTGTCGCGCGACGACGCCCTGCTGATCCTCGACACCGCCGAGCAGCTCGCGCAGGTCTCCGGCCGCTCGATCAAGAAGCTGCCGACCCTGCGCGGCCGCACGGTGGTGAACCTCTTCTTCGAGGACTCCACCCGCACCCGCATCTCCTTCGAGGCCGCCGCCAAGCGCCTGTCCGCCGACGTGATCAACTTCTCGGCGAAGGGGTCCAGCGTGTCCAAGGGCGAGAGCCTGAAGGACACCGCGCTCACCCTGCAGGCGATGGGCGCCGACGCCGTGGTCGTGCGCCACGGCGCCTCGGGCGCCCCGCACCGCCTGGCCAACTGGGTCGACGGCAGCGTGGTCAACGCCGGCGACGGCACACACGAGCACCCGACCCAGGCCCTGCTGGACGCCTTCACGATGCGCAGGCGCCTCGGCGACCTGGACGGGCGACGGGTCACCATCGTCGGCGACGTGCTGCACAGCCGGGTCGCCCGCTCCAACGTCCACCTGCTGCACACCCTGGGCGCCGAGGTGACGCTGGTCGCGCCGCCGACGCTGCTGCCGGTGGCGATGGGCGAGTGGCCGTGCGAGGTCTCCTACGACTTCGACGCGGTGCTGCCCAAGTCCGACGCGGTCATGATGCTGCGCGTTCAGCACGAGCGGATGAACGCCTCCTACTTTCCCTCGGCCCGCGAGTACAGCCGCCGTTACGGCCTGGACCCCGAGCGCCTCGGCCGCATGCCCGACGGCGCGATCGTCATGCACCCCGGGCCGATGAACCGCGGCATGGAGATCGCCGCCGAGGTCGCCGACTCCGCGCGCTCCACCATCGTCGAGCAGGTCACCAACGGCGTGACCGTGCGCATGGCCGTCCTGTACCTGCTTCTGTCCGGCTCGGAGCCCGCGATCGGGGGAAACCAGTGACCTACCTTCTCAAGGGGGCCCGCGTCCTCGGAGGCGAGCCGAAGGACATCCTGCTCAAAGACGGCTACATCGCCGCCGTCGGTGCTCCCGGCGAGGTGGACGCCCCCGGCGCGGGGCATCTCGACGCCGGCGGGCTGATCGCGCTGCCCGGCCTGGTCGACCTGCACACCCACCTTCGCGAGCCGGGCCGCGAGGACGCCGAGACCGTCGAGTCCGGCACCGCCGCCGCGGCGCTCGGCGGGTACACCGCGGTCCACGCGATGGCCAACACCTCCCCGGTCGCCGACACCGCCGGCGTGGTCGAGCAGGTCTACCGGCTCGGCCAGGAGGCCGGGCACTGCGACGTCCAGCCGGTCGGCGCGGTCACCTCGGGCCTGGCCGGCAAGCAGCTCGCCGAGCTCGGCGCGATGGCCGACAGCGCGGCCAGGGTGCGGGTCTTCTCCGACGACGGGGTGTGCGTCTCCGACGCCGTCCTGATGCGCCGGGCCCTCGAGTACGTCAAGGCGTTCGACGGGGTGGTGGCCCAGCACGCCCAGGAGCCGCGCCTCACCGAGGGCGCGCAGATGAACGAGGGCGCGATCTCGGGGCGCCTCGGCCTGACCGGCTGGCCGGCGGTCGCCGAGGAGGCCATCATCGCCCGCGACTGCCTGCTGGCCGCGCACGTCGGCTCCCGGCTGCACATCTGCCACGTCTCGACGGCCGGGTCTGTGGAGATCATCCGCTGGGCGAAGTCCAAGGGCTGGGACGTCACCGCCGAGGTCACCCCGCACCACCTGCTGCTCACCGACGTCTGCGCCGAGGACTCGCCCAACGGCGCCTACAACCCGATCTACAAGGTCAACCCGCCGCTGCGCACCAGGGCCGACGTGGAGGCGCTGCGCGAGGCGCTCGCCGACGGCACCATCGACTGCGTGGCCACCGACCACGCCCCCCACCCGGTCGAGGACAAGGAGACCGAGTGGCCGGCCGCGGCCATGGGCATGATCGGCCTGGAGACCGCCCTGTCGGTGGTCCAGGAGGCCATGGTCGAGACCGGCCTGCTCGACTGGGCGGGCGTCGCCGACCGCATGTCCGCGCGGCCCGCCCGCATCGGGCGGCTGGACGGCCAGGGCGGACCGCTCAGGCCCGGCACGCCCGCCAACCTCACCCTGTTCGACCCGTCGGTCCGCTGGGCCGTGGACCCGGGCGGGTTCGCCTCCAAGAGCCGCAACACCCCCTACCAGGGCATGACCCTGCCGGGGCGGGTGGTCGCCACGTTCCTGCGCGGCCGCCCCACCGTTCTCGAAGGGAAGCTCACGTGACGCTCGCGACCACCGGCACGGCCGTCCTCGTGCTGGAGGACGGCCGGGTCTTCCACGGCACGCCGTACGGCGCCGAGGGGGAGACATTCGGCGAGATGGTGTTCTCCACCGGCATGACCGGCTACCAGGAGACCCTCACCGACCCCTCCTACCACCGGCAGATCGTGGCGATGACCGCCCCGCACATCGGCAACACCGGCGTCAACGACGAGGACCCCGAGTCCTCCCGCGTCTGGGTCGCCGGGTACGTCGTGCGCGAGCCGGCGCGCGTCGCCTCCAACTGGCGCTCCAAGCGCTCGCTGGACGAAGAGCTGCGCCGGCAGGGCGTCGTCGGCATCGCCATGCCGGGCACGCGCGCGCTCACCCGCCACCTGCGCGAGCGCGGCGCCATGCGCGCCGGGGTGTTCACCGCGCCATCGGCGCCCGTGGAGGAGCTGGTCGAGCGGGTCAAGGGCAGCCCCTCGATGGTGGGCGCCGACCTGGCCAAGGAGGTCTCCACCGCCGAGCCGTACGTCGTGCCCGCCCACGGCGCCAAGCGGTTCACGGTGGCCGCGGTCGACCTCGGCATCAAGGCGATGACCCCCCACCGCATGGCCGAGCGCGGGTGCGAGGTCCACGTGCTCCCGGCGAGCGCCACGGCCGCCGACATCCTCGCCCTGGACCCCGACGGCGTCTTCCTGTCCAACGGGCCGGGCGACCCCGAGACGGCCGGCTACGCCGTCGAGGCGCTCACCGGCGTCATGGAGGCCGGCCGGCCGGTGTTCGGCATCTGCTTCGGCAACCAGATCCTCGGCCGCGCCCTGGGCCTCGGCACCTACAAGCTGCGGTACGGGCATCGGGGCGTCAACCAGCCCGTCCAGGACCGCCGCACCGGCAAGGTGGACATCTCGGCGCACAACCACGGCTTCGCCGTCCAGGCGCCCCTCGACGGGCCGTTCGAGACCCCCTACGGCCGCGCCGAGGTCAGCCATGTGAACCTCAACGACGGCTGTGTGGAAGGGCTGCGCCTGCTCGACTACCCGGCCTTCAGCGTCCAGTACCACCCCGAGGCCGCGGCGGGCCCGCACGACGCCGCCGGCCTGTTCGACGAGTTCTGCGCCCTGATGGCGCGCCCGGGCACCAAGGAGGGTGGCACGCGTGTCTAAGCGCACCGACATCTCGTCGATCATGGTGATCGGCTCCGGCCCCATCGTGATCGGGCAGGCCTGCGAGTTCGACTACTCGGGCACCCAGGCGTGCCGGGTGCTGCGGGCCGAGGGCTACCGGGTGATCCTCGTCAACAGCAACCCCGCGACGATCATGACCGATCCCGAGTTCGCCGACGCCACCTACGTCGAGCCGATCACCCCCGAGATCGTCGAGCAGATCATCGCCAAGGAGCGCCCCGACGCGCTGCTGCCCACCCTGGGCGGGCAGACCGCGCTCAACACGGCCGTCGCGCTGCACGAGGCCGGGGTGCTCGAACGCTACGACGTCGAGCTCATCGGCGCCGACATCGACGCCATCCAGGCCGGGGAGAACCGCGAGCTGTTCAAGCAGATCGTCGCCAGGGTCGCCGCCGAGCACGGCCTGAACGCCGAGTCGGCGCGCTCGGCGATCTGCCACACCCTGCAGGAGTGCCTGGACGCCGCGGCCGGGCTCGGCTACCCCGTCGTGGTGCGGCCGAGCTTCACCATGGGCGGCGCCGGCTCGGGGTTCGCCTACGACGAGGCCGACCTGCGCCGCATCGCCGGCGCCGGCCTGGACGCCTCGCCGACCACCGAGGTGCTCCTCGAGGAGTCCATCCTCGGCTGGAAGGAGTACGAGCTGGAGGTCATGCGCGACCGGGCCGACAACGTCGTCATCGTGTGCTCCATCGAGAACATCGACCCGATGGGCGTGCACACCGGCGACAGCGTCACGGTGGCCCCGGCCATGACCCTCACCGACCGCGAGTACCAGAACATGCGCGACGTCGCCATCGCGGTGATCCGCGAGGTCGGCGTCGACACCGGCGGCTGCAACATCCAGTTCGCCGTGGACCCGCGCACCGGGCGCATGATCGTCATCGAGATGAACCCGCGCGTGTCGCGGTCCAGCGCCCTGGCCTCCAAGGCGACCGGCTTCCCGATCGCCAAGATCGCCGCCAAGCTCGCCGTCGGCTACACCCTGGACCAGATTCCGAACGACATCACCCGCGAGACGCCGGCCTCCTTCGAGCCCTCCCTGGACTACGTCGTGGTCAAGGTGCCGCGCTTCGCCTTCGAGAAGTTCGCCGGGGCCGACCAGACCCTCACCACCCACATGAAGTCGGTCGGCGAGGCCATGGCCATCGGCCGGTCCTTCCCCGAGGCGCTCCAGAAGGCCCTCAGGTCGCTGGAGAAGAAGAACTCGTCCTTCTCCTGGACGGGCGACCCCGGAGACAAGGACGAACTGCTCGCCGCCTGCCGCAAGCCGCACGACGGGCGGCTGCGCACCATGCAGCAGGCGATCAGGGCCGGGGCGACCCTTGCGGAGCTGTACGAGGCCACCAGCGTCGACCCGTGGTTCCTGGACCAGCTCTACCTCATCGACGAGGAGGCCCGCGAGCTCGGCCGCGGCGAGCCGACCGCCGCCGCCCTCACCCGCGCCAAGCGGCACGGCTTCAGCGACGCGCAGATCGCCGAGATCCGCGGCATGGCCGAGCCCGAGGTGCGCGCGCTGCGCCACGGCCTCGGCGTGCGGCCGGTGTACAACACCGTCGACACCTGCGCCGCCGAGTTCGCCGCCAAGACCCCCTACCTCTACTCGACCTACGACGAGGAGAACGAGGTCCCCGGCGGCGACCGGCCCAAGGTCATCATCCTGGGCAGCGGCCCGAACCGCATCGGCCAGGGCATCGAGTTCGACTACGCCTGCGTCCACGCCTCGTTCGAGCTGTCGAAGGCGGGGTACGAGACCGTGATGGTCAACTGCAACCCCGAGACCGTCTCGACCGACTACGACACCTCCGACCGGCTGTACTTCGAGCCGCTCACGCTGGAGGACGTCCTTGAGGTCGTGCACGCCGAGCAGCAGGCCGGCCCGGTCGCCGGGGTGATCGTCCAGCTCGGCGGGCAGACCCCGCTCGGGCTGGCGCAGGCGCTCAAGGACGCCGGGGTGCCGGTCGTCGGCACCAGCCCCGAGTCCATCCACCTGGCCGAGGAGCGCGGGGCGTTCGGGCGGGTGCTGGCCGAGGCGGGCCTGCCCGCGCCCAAGCACGGCACCGCGGTCACCGTCGAGGAGGCGCGGGCGATCGCCGGCGAGATCGGCTACCCCGTCCTGGTGCGCCCGTCCTACGTCCTGGGCGGCGCGGGCATGGCCATCGTCTACGACGAGGCCACCCTGAGCGCGTACATGGAGCGGGCCGGCGCCGCCAGCGACCACCCGGTGCTGGTCGACAAGTTCCTCGACGAGGCCATCGAGATCGACGTGGACGCCCTGTTCGACGGCGAGGAGCTCTACCTGGGCGGCGTCATGGAGCACATCGAGGAGGCCGGCATCCACTCCGGCGACTCGGCGTGCGCGCTGCCGCCGATCACCCTGGGCGGGTTCGACATCAAGCGCATCCGCGCCGCCACCGAGGCCATCGCGCGCGGCGTGGGCGTGCGCGGGCTGCTGAACGTCCAGTACGCCATGTCGGCCAACATCCTGTACGTCCTTGAGGCCAACCCGCGGGCGAGCCGCACGGTGCCGTTCGTGTCCAAGGCGACCGCCGTGCCGCTGGCCAAGGCCGCCGCGCGGGTGATGATGGGCGAGACCATCGCCGCGCTGCGCGGCCAGGGCATGCTGCCCGCCGAGGGCGACGGCGGGACGCTCCCGCTGGACGCCCCCATCGCGGTCAAGGAGGCCGTGCTGCCCTTCAACCGCTTCCACGGCGTCGACATCATCCTCGGGCCCGAGATGCGCTCCACGGGCGAGGTCATGGGCATCGACGAGGTGTTCGGCACCGCCTACGCCAAGTCGCAGTCGGCCTCCTACGGGTCGCTGCCGACCAAGGGGCGGGCGTTCGTCTCGGTCGCCAACCGCGACAAGCGGGCGATGATCTTCCCGGTGAAGGCCCTGGCCGACCTGGGGTTCGAGATCCTGGCCACAGAGGGCACGGCCGAGGTGCTGCGCCGCAACGGCGTCCATGCCAAGATCGTGCGAAAGCAGAGCGACGGCGTCGGCACGGACGGTGAGCCCACCATCGTGACCCGCATCCTGGACGGCGAGGTGGACCTCATCGTGAACACCCCCTTCGGCAGCCCCGGGCAGTCGGGGCCGCGCCTGGACGGCTACGACATCCGCACGGCGGCCGTCCTGCGGGGCATCCCGTGCGTCACCACCGTGCAGGGGCTCGGCGCGGCCGTCCAAGGCATCCAGGCGATCGCCGCCGGGTCGGTGGGCGTACGGTCGCTCCAGGAGCACGCCCAGCGGCTGAGGGGCTGACGCCCGGCGGGAGGTGGAGGAGACGGCCGTTACTCCGGTGCAGGTGACCGGCACGGTGCTGACGACGCGCCGCGTGGACGCCTACCACGCCCTGACCGTCGTCGCGCCGGGCATCGCCGAGCGCTTCCGTCCCGGGCACTTCGTCTCCGTGGCCGTCGGCGGCCCGCACACCTCCATGCCGACGCGCCGGGCCTTCTCCGTGCACGACGTCAAGCCCGACTACGGCGGCACCGTCGAGCTGGTGTTCGCCGTGCGCGGGCGGGGCACCGCGTGGCTGGCCGAGCGCAAGGCCAGGGACACCCTGGACCTGGTCGGGCCGCTCGGCCGGCCCTTCCCCGTGCCGCGCGACCCGTGCGCGTGCGTGCTGGTCGGCGGAGAGTACGGCTCGGCGTCGCTGTTCGCGCTGGCCGACACCCTGCAGCAGCGCGGCTGCCGGGTCGACTTCGTGCTCGGCGCCGCCTCGGCCGACCGGGTGTTCGGCGCGCTGCGCGCCCGGCGCATGGGGGAGACCACGACGCTCACCACCGAAGACGGCTCTCTGGGGCTGCGCGGCAGGGTCACCGACGCGCTGCCCTCGGTGATCGCCGACGCGCGGGCCGACGTGGTGTACGCCAGCGGGCCGATGGCCATGCTGCGCGGGGTGACCGCCGTCGCGGTCGAGTTCGACATTCCCGTGCAGGTCAGCGTGGAGGAGGCGATGGCCTGCGGGTACGGCGTCTGCATGACGTGCGTGATCCCGGTCATCGGGGAGGACGGGGTGACCCGCATGGTGCGGTCGTGCGTCGAGGGCCCGGTCTTCCGCGGCGAGCGCGTGCGGTTCGAGGACATCGGCACAATCCCGTTCGACGCCCTCGGAGCCCCCGGGGGACGAGCCCAGGAGGGAGGTGCCCACACCCGAAATGTCAGTTGACATGCGGACGTACCTGGCGCACGTCGAACTGGCCAACCCGATCACCACGGCCGCCGGGTGCGCCGCTTCCGGCGCCGAGCTCTCCCAGTTCTTCGACCTCGCCCGCCTCGGCGCGGTGGTCACCCGCTCGATCACCATGGCGCCCAGGGCCGGGCGGCCCACCCCCCGCATGGCCGAGACGCCCTCCGGCATGCTGAACGCCGTGGGGCTCCAGGGGCCCGGCGTGGAGGTCTTCCTCGAACGCGAGCTTCCCCGGCTGGTCGAGCGCGGGGCCAGGGCCGTGGTGTCCATCGCCGGCGGCAGCATCGCCGAGTACACCGCGCTCGCGCGCAGGCTCGCCGACGCGCCCGGCGTGGCCGCCGTCGAGGTCAACCTGTCGTGCCCCAACGTCGAGGACCTCGGCCGGGTCTTCGCCCGCGACCCCGCAGCCTCCGCCGAGGTGCTCGCCTCGGTGCGCGCCACCATGCGCTACGACGTCCCCGTCGTGGCCAAGCTCGCCCCGGACGTGGCCGACATCGTCGCCGTCGCCCGCGCCTGCGTGGACGGCGGCGCCGACGCCCTCGCCATGATCAACACCCCGCTCGGCATGAGCATCGACGTCGACACCATGCGCCCCTCGCTCGCCGCCGGCACCGGAGGGCTCTCGGGGCCCGCCATCCGGCCGCTGGCCGTGCGCTGCCTGTGGCAGGTGCACGCCGCGCTGCCCGGCGTGCCCATCGTCGGCATGGGCGGCGTCATGACCGGCAGGGACGCCCTGGAGCTCATCCTGGCCGGCGCCTGCGTCGTCTCGGTGGGCACCGCACTGTTCCACGACCCCTACGCTTGCCTGCGGATTCTGCGGGAGCTGGAAGACCTGCTCAAGGAGCGCGGCTTCGAGCGCCTCGCCGACGCCGTCGGCCTCGCGCACCGACCGCCCGGGGCAGGACCCCGGCACCGTATCGACCTGGAGGAGAGCTCACTTTGACGTCCGCACCCATCGCCGTCGCCCTGGACGCACCTGATCTGGAGACGGCGGCCCGCTGGGCGGCCCTGGTGACGCCGCACGTGAGCACCGTGAAGGTCGGCCTCGAACTCTACCTGCGCTACGGACCCGACGTGATCGCCTCCGTGCGCGGCGCCTCCGGCGTCCAGATCTTCCTGGACCTGAAGCTCCACGACATCCCGAACACCGTCGCCGGAGCGGCCAAGGCCGTCACGCGCCTCAAGCCGCACATCCTCACCGTCCACGCGGCCGGAGGCGGCACCATGATCCGCGCCGCCGTCGACGCCCTCCCCAACACCGTCATCGCCGCCGTGACGGCCCTGACATCGCTGTCAGAGGCCGATCTGGTGCGCCTGGGGGTCAGGGGCCCGGCGAGCGACGCCGTGCGCCGTCTGGCCGTAGAGGCCGTCGGAGCGGGCGCCCAGGCCCTCGTGTGCTCCCCGCGCGAGGTGGCCGCCGTCCGCGCGGAGGTCGGGCCCGGCATCACGCTCATCACCCCGGGCGTGCGGCCCGCCGGTTCCGACACCCAGGACCAGGCCAGGGTAGCCACCCCCGAGCAGGCCATCGCCGACGGGGCCGACCTGCTGGTGATCGGACGGCCCATCACCGGCTCGCCCGACCCCGGCGCCGCCGCCGCCGGCATCGCCGCGGCCCTCCGGCGCGTCCTCTCGGGTTGAGCTGTGTTTTTTGCCTCGCTCCGCTCGGCGGGCTCGGGGCGCCTTTGAGGCGGCGTCCTTCGTCGTCGTTCGCGAGCGCTCGTTCCTCGCACTCGCTCTCTCCTCCTCAGGACACCGCCGCGCCCCGAGCGGGTCTTGTGGCCGAGTCGTTGGGATGGTTTGACGGGGCCTGGGTGACCTTGAGGCGGGTGTTGTCTCGGGTCGGTGGACTCGCTGTGCTCGGCGGGCTTGTGGGGCTCTCTGAGGCGGGCTGAGTGGGGTGTTCGGGCGGTCTGGTGGAGTCGCTCGCAGTGGGTTCGGGGGGTGGGGGAGGGGCGGAAAGGATGATCTTTGTGGTGCCGAATGGACTAGCCCGCTGGGTTTCCCGCCGCGTGGGAGGACTAGCCCGCGAGGGGCCAGTACAGGCCGGTTTTGTCGACGCACAGCAATGAGGCGAACACGCTGGGTGATGAAATGAATTTCTTGTGGGGAGAAACTGGCCTTGACGTTGCTTGCGAGCCCAAGACCAGCTAGTTTCCCCTCCCGTCCGAGTACATCGACAGAAATTCGAGGTGACCCGGCGTGGCTCTTCCTCCCCTGACCCCCGAGCAGCGCGCCGCAGCCCTGGAGAAGGCTGCCAAGGCCCGCAAGGAGCGTGCCGAGGTCAAGAACCGGCTGAAGCACGGCGCGGTTTCTCTGGCTGAGGTGCTGAAGGATGGTCAGACCGACGACGTCATCGGCAAGATGAAGGTGTCGGCACTTTTGGAGTCGCTCCCCGGCGTGGGCAAGGTCCGCGCCAAGCAGCTCATGGAGCGGCTCGGTATCGCCGAGTCCCGTCGTGTACGGGGCCTCGGCGCCAACCAGCGCGCCGCTCTGGAGCGTGAGTTCGGCGGTGCCGAGAGCTGATCTCGGTCCGCGGAACATGATTTACGGGGGTGTGGTAGTGACCGGTACGTCCTGGCCCGAAGAGGGCGGAGCCCACAAGGCTCCCGTTTTCGGGGGGTACGGGACACGTGACGGTGACTCCATGCCTCCATCCGGGAGTCCGGAGGCGACGATGGTCTCCTCCGGACCGACGGGCAAGCGCCTCACGGTCCTGTCCGGCCCGTCGGGCGTCGGCAAGTCCACGGTCGTCGCCGAGCTTCGGCGGTCCCACCCCGAGGTGTGGCTGTCGGTCTCGGTGACCACCAGGTCTCCCCGGCCCGGTGAGACCCACGGCGTCGAGTACTACTTCGTCGACGGCGCCGAGTTCGACCGCATGGTGGCCGGCGGCGAACTGCTCGAATGGGCGGAGTTCGCCGGCAACCGGTACGGGACGCCCCGCGTGCCCGTCGAGCGCAAGCTCGCCGAGGGCGTGCCGACGCTGCTGGAGATCGACCTCCAGGGCGCGCGGCAGGTGCGCGAGTCGATGCCGGAGGCGCTGCTGGTCTTCCTGGCCCCGCCGAGCTGGGAAGAGCTGGAGAGCCGCCTGCGCGGCCGCGGCACCGAGCCCGAGGACGTCATCGAGCGCCGCCTGGCGGCGGGCCGCGTCGAGCTGGCCGCCGAGAAGGAGTTCGACCTGTCGCTGGTCAACACGGCGGTCAAGGATGTGTGCGGCCGGCTGGTAGCCTTGCTGAAGTGACGATCGGCCCGGCCTGAGCGAGTCGGCCCCGCCGTTCCCGCCTGGTATCCTCCGAGGCCAAGACCGCAGACTCGAATACGAGTCCAATTTCGACTGAGAGGCCGACGACGTGGCAGGCACTGCCCCGGTTGCCGAAGGCATCACCAACCCGCCGATCGACCAGCTGCTTGAGGTCGTCGACAGCAAGTACAGCCTGGTCATCATGGGCGCGAAGCGGGCGCGCCAGATCAACGCCTACTACTCCCAGCTCGGCGAGGGCCTGCTGGAGTACGTCGGCCCCCTGGTGGAGACCCACGCCCAGGAGAAGCCGCTGTCCATCGCGCTGCGCGAGATCTCCGAGGGGCTGCTGAGCTCCGAGCCCATCGAGGGCTGAGACCTTCCCGAGGCGACCCCGAGCCCGACAGCACTCCGCCCCGGAGACCACGATGGCCAGCCACGACCGCGCCAGGCCGAGAGTCGTTCTCGGCGTCGGCGCGGGCATCGCCGCGTACAAGGCGTGCGAGCTGCTGCGGCTGTTCACCGAGTCGGGGCACGACGTCCGGGTCGTCCCCACGCGCGACGCGCTGCGCTTCGTCGGCGAGCCCACGTGGGCGGCCCTGTCCGGCAACCCCGTCACCAGCGAGGTGTGGGAGTCGGTCCACGAGGTGCCGCACGTCCGCATCGGCCAGGGCGCCGATCTGGTGGTGGTCGCCCCGGCGACCGCCGACATCCTGGCCAGGGCGGCCCATGGCCTGGCCGGCGACCTGCTCACCAACACGCTGCTCACCGCGCGATGTCCGGTGGTCTTCGCGCCCGCCATGCATACCGAGATGTGGGAGCACCCCGCCACCCGGGCCAACGTCGCGACGCTGCGCGAGCGCGGCTCGCTGGTCATCGAGCCGGCGGTGGGCCGGCTGACCGGCGCCGACACCGGGCCCGGCCGTCTTCCCGACCCCGAGCAGATCTTCGAGGCCTGCCGGCTCGTCCTGGCGGGGCGCGAGCGCGACCTCGCCGGCCGCCGCGTGGTGATCTCCGCCGGCGGCACCCGCGAGGCCATCGACCCGGTCCGCTACATCGGCAACCGCTCCTCCGGCCTGCAGGGGTACGCCCTGGCCCGCACGGCGGTGGCGCGCGGGGCCGAGGTGACGCTGGTCGCGGCGAACGTGGCCCTGCCCGACCCGGCGGGGGTCACCGTCCTGCGCGTCGAGTCCGCTCTGGAACTGCGCGCGGCGGTGTTCGAGGCGGCCGCCCGCGCCGACGCGGTGGTCATGGCGGCGGCCGTGGCCGACTTCCGTCCCGCCGAGCGCAGCGGATCCAAGATCAAGAAGACCTCCGCGGGGCCCGAGCCGATCCGGCTGACCGAGAACCCCGACATCCTGGCCGAGCTGTGCGAGCGGCGCAGGCAGGGCGGCGAGCCCGCTCCCGAGGTGATCGCCGGCTTCGCCGCGGAGACCGACGACGTGCTGGCCAACGGCCGCGCCAAGCTCGCCCGCAAGGGCTGCGACCTGCTGGTGGTCAACCAGGTGGGGGAGGGGCTGGCCTTCGGCACCCCCGACAACGCGGCGGTCGTCCTGGTGGCCGATGGCGAGCCCGTCGAGGTGCCTCGCGCTCCCAAGGAGGTCCTGGCGGACGTCGTCTGGGACCTGGTCGTCCCCCGTCTGAGCTGATCGCGGGCTTCGCCGGGGCGGCGATGCGGGCGCTTCGGAGCCACAGATCTCTGACCGTGACCGCAAACCGGGACGAAGGCGCTTGATGGCGGGCGATTCCCGGCGGATACTCCAGATGGATGCCGGACCGGGAGGTCTTGACATGCCGGTGACCGCCGCCATCAGGGGACGCTGTCGCGCTCTGCTGCCGCCGGGCGAGGACATTCACTATGTCTTCCCCGTCACTTTGGTGCGCTCGGGCGGCGTGGCCAACTACATGGTCGTGGTGACGGGCCGTTCGATCACCGTGCTAGCCACCAAGGTGTTCAGCAGGTACGAGCCCGCCGCGGTGTGGGCGACCTACCCGCGCCAGACGCGCCTCGGCCCCGTGCGATTCGCTGCCGGTCCCACGATCGAGTTGGGTGGTACGGTTTTCGAGGTCGACGATGAATACGTCGCGGTCGTCGCGGCGGCGGACGCCGAGGCGTTCTCCCCGGGAGACCTCCCGAAGGATCCGCTGCCCGACCTGTGAACGGCGTCGGCCACGCCCACATGCCAGGACGGTAGAGCGGCGCCGCTTCAGGTAGGGCTACACTCGGCGGAGCGCTTCGGCCGTCTCACGCCCAAGCCAACGACGTCAGCAGCCGCTGCATGAGGAGCCACTGAGTTGTCCCGCCGCCTGTTCACTTCCGAGTCGGTCACCGAGGGTCACCCGGACAAGATCGCCGACCAGATCAGCGACGCCATCCTCGACGCCATGCTCAAGGGCGATCCGACGAGCCGGGTCGCGGTCGAGACGATGATCACGACTGGTC